>VHCY01000004.1 GCA_016871595.1 Verrucomicrobiota bacterium | reverse complement strand
TGCCCGATTTTGACCACTCCGACCTTGGCCGTCGTGGAATTAGCCTCTAGCTTGTCAGTGTTAGTTGTGAGCATACAGCCGACAGGTTAGCGCCCTGCGCCAGCCTGTCGGCTTCATGTCATCTACAACCAGACGATGGCTCCGCTTGAGGCGGATCAAAATGCAACGGATTGGTGTAGCCGGGGCATCTTGCCCCGGTCCGACAATACCGCGGGCAGGACGCTATGATCCTTCGCGTGCCAGACCGCCGTCTGCGGGGTGGGCAATCGGCGCGGGCGCAACCCGTAACACCCCCTCCGGAAACACAACAAGCCGGGCTCCCAGGGAGCTCCGGCTTGTCAGGAGGATGCGGGACGCGCCCGCTCCGGGTCGGCGCTTACTGCGCCAGCAGCATGTTGCGCGACTGCTTGATCGTCTTGGTCACCGCCCGCTGGTGCTTGGCGCACAGGCCGGTGTACTTGCGGGGCAGGATCTTGCCCGTGTCGGTGACGTAACGGACCATCGCCTGCGGCTGGGTGAAGGGGATCTCGGCCGGGGTGGGAGTCTGCTGCTTCTGCTCGGTGGTGCTCATTGAAAGGAGGAAGGGAGACCCTGAACCCGGGCCCCGACCTGTCAACCCGCAATTCACCCGCTTGCCTCCCACCCGGAACCGGCCTGATTGACCGCCCGGCGATGCTGTTCCAACTCCAGTCCGAGTACGAGCCCCGCGGCGACCAGCCCCAGGCCATCCAGCGGCTGGTGGACTCCCTCCGCGCGGGGAACCGCCACCAGACGCTCCTCGGCGTCACCGGCTCCGGCAAGACCTTCACGATGGCCAACGTCATCGCCCGCCTCGAGCGGCCGGCGCTGATCCTGTCCCACAACAAGACCCTCGCCGCCCAGCTCTACTCCGAGTTCAAGCACTTTTTCCCCCACAACGCGGTCGAGTACTTCGTCAGCTACTACGACTACTACCAGCCGGAGGCCTACATCCCCTCCAGCGACACGTTCATCGAGAAGGACTCGGCGATCAACGAGGAGATCGAGCGGCTGCGGATGGCGGCCACGAGCTCGCTGGTCTCGCGCCGCGACGTGATCGTGGTGGCGAGCGTTTCCTGCATCTACGGCCTCGGTTCGCCCCAGGAGTTCAGCTCGCTGATGATCCCGCTGCGCCGCGGCGCCGGCCTGGAGCGCCAGCGGCTCCTGGAGCGGCTGGTGGAGAACCTCTACGAGCGCCACGACCTCGAGCTCAAGCCGGGCCGCTTCCGCGTGCGGGGTGACGTGGTCGACATTATGCCCGCCTACCTGGAGTACGGGCTCCGGGTGGAATTCTTCGGAGACGAGATCGAGGGCCTGCAGGAGTTTGACCCCCTGACGGGCCAGATCCGGCGGAGCCTGGAGCAGTTCGACCTTTACCCGGCGAACCAGTACGTGACCAGCCGCGGCAAGCTGGAGCCCGCGATCGCCGGCATCCGGCGCGAGCTGGACGAGCGGGTGGCGGAGTTCGAGCGCACCGGGAAGCTGCTGGAGGCGCAGCGCATCCGGATGCGCACCGAGTACGACCTCGAGCTCCTGCAGGAGATGGGCTTCTGCAACGGCATCGAGAACTATTCGCGCCACCTCACCGGCCGGCCGCCGGGCGAACGGCCCTTCTGCCTGCTCGATTTCTTCCCCCGCGACTTCCTGCTGGTGGTCGACGAGAGCCACGTGACGCTCCCCCAGATCGGCGGGATGTACAATGGCGACCGAGCCCGGAAGACCACCTTGGTCGACTTCGGTTTCCGCCTACCGTCGGCCCTCGACAACCGGCCCCAGAACTTCGCCGAGTTCGAGTCCGCCTCCGGCCAGCTGGTCTACGTCTCGGCCACCCCCGGGCCCTATGAGCTGAAGCATTCCTCCGTGGTCGCGGAGCAATTGGTCCGCCCGACGGGCCTCCTTGACCCGGAGATTACCCTGCGCCCGACGCGCGGCCAGGTGGAGGACCTGATTGCCGAGGCGCGCGCCGCCGCGGCCGCCGGGGAGCGGGTGCTGGTGACCACCCTGACCAAGCGCCTCGCCGAGGACCTCACCAGCCACCTGCGGGAGGCGGGCATCAAGGTGGAGTACCTGCACGCGGACATCGACGCGATCGAGCGGGTCGAGATCCTGCGCAACCTGCGACTGGGCAACTTCGACGTCCTAATCGGCATCAATCTCCTGCGCGAGGGCCTCGACCTCCCCGAGGTGGCGCTGGTAGTGGTGCTGGATGCCGACAAGGAGGGGTTCCTCCGCAGCGAGACGTCGCTGATCCAGACGGCCGGCCGAGCGGCGCGGCACGAGAAGGGGCGGGTGATCTTCTACGCGGACCAGCAGACCGATTCGATCCGGCGGACCTTGGCGGCCGTGGCGTACCGGCGGGAGAAGCAGCTGGCCTTCAACGAGGAGCACGGGATCACGCCGCGAAGCGTGCGCCGGGCCGCGCAGGCGAGCCTCCACGTGCTGGACGGCTCCGGGCGCCGCGAGGCGGAGCCGGTGGTCGCGGAGACGGTGGACGACGCGGCCGCGGTGATCGCCGAGTTGGAGGAGGAGATGCAAGAGGCGGCCAACCGGCTGGAGTTCGAACGGGCGGCGGTGTTGCGGGACCAGATTGATGCCCTCAAGTCGGGGCGCCACACGCGGGGAGCGGCTCCGGCGCTGCGCCCGGCGCGGCCGGCGGCGGCGAGGGGCGCGCGGCGCCGCGGGCGCTAGCCGGCGGGATTCGATGTAGCCGGGGCATTTTGCCCCAGAGGAGGGGAACGAAACGCCGGTCGGGAGCTTGCCGACGTTGCCGGGATTCCCGGCCCCCAAGGAGGATAAGCCTGCACGCAACCAACGGGACACCGATTGCGAAGCGCTCCGGCGGTGCGCCGGCCCTAGTACCCACCTACGCCCAGTTGAAGTTGAAGCTGATGCTGATCCGCTCGGCGTCGACCCGGTTCGTCACCACCTCGTGGCGCAGCCAGCTCTCGAACAGGATCACCGAGCCCGCCGTCGCCGGATAAGTCACGTGCGTGCGCCGCGCCGCGGGGGCGGACGCCTTTCGTGGCGGCGCCGCCATAAACCGGTCCAGCCGCGGGTCCTCGAACTTGAGCCCCGGGCAGCCCGACGGCGTCGCCACATAATACGTCCCGCTGATGCACGACAGCGGGTGCAGGTGCAGCGAATGGGCCGCCGTCGGCGGCATGATGTTGACCCACAGATCGGTGAGTCGGAGCTGGCGGCCGCCCAGATCGAAGGCCAGCTCCCGGGCAAAGCGGCGGACGTGCGGCCGCAGGCGTCGCTCCAGGGTCGCGAACGTGCTCGAGAAGCGGTGCAGCTCGTTCATCGAGGCGTAGCTGGTGTAGCCGCCTGGATAATGCCGCGCGGACCAGCGCCGGCCCGCGGCATCAAAGTCCCGCAGCCGGCGGCACTCGTCCTCCAGATCGGCACGCAACCGCTCCCCGCCGCGGGGCTGCAGCGGGGCGGCATAGATCGGGGTGGCGAACCAGGAGCGCAGGGTCATCGCGGCGGGGCAGGGGGCTTCAGCGGACCCCGCCCATCCGGCGGCGGACCCACGGGACAAGCGCAAGAAATACCCCCGCGGCCGCGAGGACCGCGAGCGCCTGTTGCCCGAAGAAGCGGTCCAGCTGCCCGGCCTCGCCCTCGCCGAACTGCGCCGCCAGCACGCCGGCGAACTTGTTGCCGAACGCGGCCCCGAGGAACCAGATGCCCAGCATTGCACCCACCAGGTGCCGCGGCGCGATCTTGGTGAACGTGCTCAACCCGACCGGGCTCAGCAGCATTTCCCCGATGGTCTGCAGGAAATACAGGCCGAGCAGCCATAGGGGGCTCACTCGCCCCTGCATTGCCAGCTGCGCCGCCGGCACCATCAGGCCGAACGCCAGCGCCAGACAAACCAGACCCAACGTGAACTTCATCGGGCTCGAGGGTTGCCGGTCGCCCAGGCGCGTCCAGAGCAGCGCGAAGAGTGGCGCCAGGGCGATGACGAAGATCGGGTTGGCCGATTGGTACCACGAGGATGGCACCTCGAGCCCGCCCACGTGGGTCGCGGTGTGGCGCTCCGCGAACAGGGTCAGCGAGGTGCCCGCCTGCTCGAACAAGGCCCAGAAGATGAACGCTCCGATGAAGAAGTAGAAGATCGCCCCTAGCTGCCGCGTCTCCCGGTGCGGCGAACGGCCGAACCAGATCATGAGCCCGATCGGCACCAACAGGAACAGCGCCCGCAGCCACTCGAAGCCCGGCGCGTCCGACAGCTTGACCAATCCCCACAGGCCCAGCGTGCCCAACAGGGTGAACACCGGCTGCCGCCACGCCCCGGCGCGCCGCGGCGGGGGCGGACCCACCTCGCGCAGGCCCTGGCCGAAGAAGACAAACACCAGCAGGCCTAGCAGCATCCCGACGCCCGCGGCGCCGAAGCCCCAATGCCAGGAATGCGCCGGATCAAAGCCCCAGCTGGTCAGGACCGCCTTGAACGCGCTGTGTTGCGCCAGGAAGCCCGTCACCAGCGGCGCGATGAACGCCCCGGCATTGATGCCCATATAGAAGATCGAGAACCCCGCGTCGCGCCGCGCATCCCCCGGCGCGTACAGCTGGCCGACCATCGCGCTGATGTTTGGCTTCAAGAGCCCCGTCCCGATCACGATCAGGGCCAGACCCAAGTAGAACGTCGCCTCCCCGGGTACCGCCATCGAGAAGTGCCCCGCTGCGATAATGATGCCCCCCAGCAGCACCGCCAACCGCGACCCGAGGATGCCGTCCGCCAGCGTCCCGCCGGGAATGGAGAGCATATACACGGACATCGTGTAGGTGCCGTAGATCAGGGTCGCCTGCCCGATCGGCAGGCCCAAGCCGCCCGCGGCCGCCGGCGCCACCATATACAAGGTGAGCAGCGCCCGCATCCCGTAATAGGAGAACCGTTCCCAGAGCTCCGCGAAGAACAGGGTGTACAGCGGCCGCGGATGGCCGAGGAGCTGCGGATGCGCGGGCAGGACGGCCTCGGTCTCAATCGAAACCGGGACGACGGGGCGGCGGGGGGCGGACATTCCGCGCAGCTTGGCGAACGCCACCCCGGGCGGGAAGCGGAAAGACCGACCCCGCCCGGACGCACTCTATTGCTCGGCTTCGCGCGCCAGCAGCCAAAGCAGGTCCGAAAGGCGGTTGATGAACCGGCCCACGTCGGCCCGCAAGTGGCGTCCTTGCCCCGCCAAAGCCGTCAGGCGCCGCTCCGCCCGCCGCGCCGCCGTCCGTGCCACGTCGAGCGCCGCCGCCCCGGGATTCGCGCCCGGCGTGGCCCAGCCGTCGAAACGCAGCCCGCGCGCCTCCAGGGCCGCCAATTCGGTGTCCAGGAGGCGGACGTCCTCCGCCGTGACCTTCTCGAAGGTCGAGGCGGCATACCGGGCCGCATCCGTCTCGGCGCAGGCGACCTCGCCCATCAGGGCGACCAATTGCCGCTGGATCCGGGTGAGGGAGGCGTGCACCTCCGCGCCGCGCGGCGTCGCCGGCAGCAGGGCCTTGGCGGCCCCGAGGGCCGCGTTCAGCTCATCGCAGGCCCCGACGGCCTCGATCTGAGGATGGTCCTTCGGCACCCTTTGCCCGTACAGCAGGCCGGTCGTGCCGTCGTCGCCGGTGCGGGTCGCGATGGAGCGGGCCATCGTCAGGCGATCCGCCGCGCGGCGAGTTGCGCCCGCAGGCAGAGTTCCGCCGCCTTGAAAACGTGCGCCTGGGTCATCGCCTGGTCCGTCCGGCGCAGGCAATCGAGGATCAGTTCGCCGAAGAAGCGGAAGCCCACCTGGCCCGCCACGCTCAGGTGGCGCTCGCCGGCCTGGTCGACGAGGTAGACCTGGTCCCCGGCCTTGTCGCGGGCGACATCGAGGTACTTGCGCAGCTCAATGTAGCCCTTGGTGCCGAGGATCACGGTGCGGCCGTCGCCCCAGGTGGACAGGCCGTCCGGCGTGAACCAGTCGACGCGGATGTAGTTGGAGGCGCCGTTGTCCCCCAGGAGGGAGGCTTCGCCGAAGTCCTCGAACTCGGGGCGGTCGGGATTGGCGAAGTTGCCCACCGCGGACTGGGTGACGGTGGCGTCCGTCGCGCCGGTGTAGGTGAGGAACTGCTCGAACTGGTGGCTGCCGATATCCGTGAGGATGCCGCCGTACTTGGCGCGTTCGAAGAACCAGGCGGGCCGGCTGGCCTTGTTCAGGCGGTGCGGCCCGAGGCCGATCACCTGGATCACGCGCCCGATCGCGCCCGCGGCGACGAGGTCCGTGGCGTACATCGCCGACTCCACGTGGAGGCGCTCCGAGAAGTAGACCATGTACTTGCGCCCGGTGCGGGCCACGGCCGCCTTGGCGTCGTCCAGCTGGGCGAGCGAGGTGAACGGGGTCTTGTCCGTGAAGTAGTCCTTGCCCGCCGCCATCACCCGCAGGCCGAGCGGGCCGCGGTCGCAGGGGACGGCCGCCGCGGTGACCAGGTGGACGGCGGGATCCTGGAGGATCTCGTCGAGGTCGCGGGCCACGCGGGCCTGCGGGTACTTGGCGCGGAAGGCCTCGACCTTTTTCGGGTCCGGGTCGTAAACCCACTTCAGTTCCCCGCCGGCCTCGAGCAGCCCGTTGCATTGGCCGTAGATGTGGCCGTGCTCGAGGTGGGCGGCGGCGAAGACAAACTCGCCGGGGCCGACCACCGGGCGCGGTTTGCCCTGCGGGGCGTAGTTCATCCCGTCCGATTTCTGGGTCGTGCTCATGGGGAAGGGGAGGTCCGGGCCGCGGCGCGGGTCGCCTTGGCGAGGGCGACCAGGTCCGGCTCGAGGGCCGCCCGGGACCGGCGCTTCATCCGGTCGATGAACAGGACCCCCTGCAGGTGATCGAACTCGTGCTGGACGCAGCGGGCGAGGAGGCCGTCGCAGGCCAGCTCGTGCCCGAGGCCGTGGACGTCCTGGAAGGCCACGCGGATCGCCTCCGGCCGGGTGACGTCGCCGCGCAGCTCGGGGAAGGAGAGGCAGCCTTCCTCGGCCACGGCCTCGCGGGTGCCGGGCGTGACGGTGACGACGGGGTTGACCAGGGCCAGGGGCATCACCAGCGAGAGGGGGATACGGACGCCGTCGAGGGTCCAGTTGAAGTCATCGTGTTCCTCGCGCACATCGACCACGCAGAGCTGGAGGGCGCGCCCGATCTGCTGGGCGGCGAGGCCGATGCCGGGGGCGGCGTGCATCGTCGCGACCATCTCCTGGACGAGGCGGCGGAGGTCGGCGTCGAAGCGCGTGACCTTTTCCCCCTTGGTGCGGAGGACGGGCTCGTCGAAGTGGACAATGCGCAGGGTCATTGGTCGCGGGAGGAGGTACCGTGCGTCGCGGGCCGCGGCGGGCAAACCAATATTCCGGGGCGGGGGGGTAATGCCACCGTGCAAGTTCGGGGTGATTGACGAATTGGTCTCGGCGGATGTTCATCGCTTGATGCGCGTGAGCATTTCAGAGGCCCAAGCTCACTTTTCGCGGCTGGTGGCTGCGGCCGAAAAAGGTCAGCATATCGTGATCACGCGCTATGGGCTTCCGGTGGCTTGCCTTCTCCCGTGCAAGCCTGCCCGTCCGCGCCGATGCGGTCGTTTAGCTGGCCGGCCTTTCCGCTACGGCGACGGGTTTGATGACCCGCGTTTGAGCAAACGGATCGCGGATGACTTCGGAGTTTCGAAAGGGCAGCTTCCCCGTCGGCCCCCGCCGCAATGCGGTGGACGTGTGCGCGGGGTTGGGTGAGGCTCCGGGGATGCCGGCGCCGAACATCCTCTGGATCGTCACCACCCAGTGGCGCGCGCAGGCGGGCGGCTTCGTCGGTGATCCAGACGCGCGGACGCCCCACTTGGATCGGTTGGCGGCGGAAGGAGTCGTCCACACCGCCGCGGTGACGCCGCATCCGTTCGGTCCCTTCGCCCGCGCGGCGTTGCTGACGGGGGTGCCATCGCCGGCCAACGGCGTGCGCGACTATTGGGATGCCTTGCCGGCGGACCGGGAGACCATTGCCCATCGGATGCGGCGGCGGGGTTATGCGACCGCGTTCTTCGGCAAGTGGCACTTGGGCGAGCGGGACCGCGCGGCGCCGCTGGTCGGGGAGGCCCACGCGCGGACCGTGGTGCCGCCGGAGCGGCGGGGCGGCTTCGAGCATTGGGAGGGCTTCGAGAGCGGCTTCCTGCTGAACGACCCGTGGCTGCACGGCACGGGCGTGCCGGAGCCGCGGCGGTTTCCGGGCTACCAGAGCGACGTCCTGGTGGACCGAATGGCGGCGTGGCTCCCGCGGGCGGGCCCGTGGTTCGGGGTGCTGAGCCTCGAGCCCCCGCACCCGCCCTATGCGGCCCCGGCCGCGGGCGTGGCGCCGCGCGACCCGGCGTCCTTGCGCCTGCGGGCGAACGTCCCCGCGGCCGCGGCGGCACAGGCGCGGGCCGAACTGGCGGGCTACCACGCCCACCTGGAGGCGACCGACCGCGCCTTGGGCCGGTTGCTGGCGCGGCTCGATGGGGCGCGCACCGTGGTCGCCTTCACCTCCGTGCACGGGGATATGCTGGGTTCGCAGGGCTGTTTCCGGAAAGGCTGGCCGTATGAGGAGAGCGTGCGGGTGCCGTTGATCGTGCGCTGGCCCGGCGGGGAGGGGAGGGGAATCGAACCCGAGCCGGTGTCGCTGGTGGAGTTGGGCGCCTGGACCGAGGCGTGGGCAGAGGGGCGGCGTCCGCGGCCGACGGGGGCTCCGGTGGCGATCTCGATGCCCGCGGTGGTGGCGCTACCGTGGCAGTGCGATCGCGTGTGGTCGGGCCGGCGCTCGCGCACGCGCAAGGAGGTGTTCCTAGCGGATGGGCGGCCCTGGCTGAATTTCGACCTGGAGCGCGATCCGGAGGAGCGGTGCAATCTCGTCGCGGGCGGTGGTTGAGGGCGTGCCGGAGAGAGGGTGCGATGGCGGGCGGGAGGGAGGGAGGGCCGGCTTGAAGCCGGGGAATCCTTCCCCAGCCACAAGGCACGACTTCGCGGTCGGAAGAACCGCGGCTCCGTGTAGCTGGGACGCGGCGCCCCGGTCCGGGCGTAAAAAACCAATTCCCGCAGAGCGAGGTCGAAGGTCAAAACCCTGAATCGCTGAGCGGGTTGCCCGCGCCGTCCCTCCTTCGCCAAGGCTTCGGAGGGCGCTGCCCTCCTTACTTCTTCAACCGGCTCGCCAGGACCCCCAGCAGAATCAGCCCGCCGGCCAGCAGCGGCAGGGTGCTGGACAACTCCGGCACGTGGACCGGCGGGGTGGCGGCGACCGGCAGGGTCGCGGCGAGGGCGGCGAGGGCGAGGCGAGTCTTCATTAGGGTCAGGACGAAGAAGGTTTCCGCGCGAGTGCACGCGCAGTCCGTCTGCGGCCCGCCCAAATGGGAAGACCAAAATCCATCAACGCGGGGCCTTCAGGCCCCGCGGGACGAAGCGGGATGGTCCCGCGCCTGTCCGAGGCCTTACTTCCGCAGGCGGCGCGCTAGGAAGCCCAGCGCGACCACGCCCACGGCCAGCAGCGGGAAGGTGCTGGAGGTTTCGGGCACGGGCCCGCCAACGGCCGCGGAGGCGGTGGTGGCGAGGGCGGCGAGGGCGGCGAGAAGGAGACGAGTTTTCATTGGTGGTAAGTTTTCGCCTGGGTGGTAGTAAATGGAGGGCCAACTGCGTAATTCCACCCCGGTCGGGCCTTGTTTGGGCCAATTATCAACGAGTTCCGACATACGGCACGTTTTCGGCGCTAGGCGGACCGGGGCGTAAGTGTAAATTCTACCGTCGTTTGAGAGGGGGGACTTTACAGAAAGGAGTGAGGAGTGGGGAGGGCGGAGGGCGGATGACGGAGGGCGGATGGATACGATGTCCTGACACTCCGCAGGGTTCCTCGGCCCTGCAGCGGTACCCTGGCTGCGGCTACCTTCGCGGCGGGCTCACGGCTGCAATCCGGCTCCAGTCTCCTCCAAGGGCACGCCGGGAGGGACTCGCGGTCGAAGGCAGCAGCACTGGAGGGACATTGGAGGCAGACTGCACGGAGGGCCCACCCCGCGTTTCGCTCTTCCCTTCGGCGGGCGGGGGCGCTGCGCTCACCCCCACGACGATGGAGAACCGCTTCTACAACGCCTTCGACCGCGAAACGCTCGGCGGCGACGCGCAGCACGACTACCGCACCCCCTTCCAGCGCGAACGCGACCGCATCATCCACGCCCACGCCTTCCGCAAGCTCCAGTCCAAGACCCAGGTCTTCCTCTCCGGCGAATACGACTTCTACCGCACCCGCCTCACCCACTCGATGGAAGTCGCCCAGATCGGCCGCTCGATCTGCACCTTCCTCGAGTCCCGCGGCGAACCCCTCGCCCCCGACTTCCGCATCGATAGCGACCTCGTCGAGGCCTGCTGCCTCGCCCACGACCTCGGGCACCCGCCCTTCGGCCATTCCGGCGAACGCACGCTCCAGGAACTGATGGCCGACTGGGGCGGCTTCGAGGGCAACGCCCAGACGCTCCACCTCCTCACCGAGACGATGTACCAGCGCGAGGGCGGCATCAGCGGGATGGCCCCCACCCGCGCCCTCCTCGACGGGGTCCTCAAATACAAGAAGCTCTTCCGCGAATTCCCCGCGCCACCCCCGCGCCACTTCCTCTACGACCCGCAGGAACGCCACCGCGACTGGGTCTTCGGCGGACAGGGCCTCCCGCCCGAACTGCAGGCCGGCGACGCCCTCAACGCCCTCAAAAGCGTCGAATGCCAGATTATGGACTGGGCCGATGACGTGGCCTATTCGATCAATGACATCATCGACGGGGTCGGTGCCGGCTTCCTCACGCTCGAGCGGATGGAGCGCTGGGCCGCCGAGACGGGCATTGGCGCCGAGGAGCAGCGCTGGCTCGAGGCGATCTTCGCCGCCGTCCGTGGCGACCGGCTGGAACGGGTGTTCAGCCAGCGCATCGGGGCCTGCATCACCGCCTGCCGCCTGCGCGAACGCCGGGCCTTCCTCTCGGCGCAGACCCACCGCTACGCCTTTGAACTGGTCGTCACCCCGGCCGTCCAGCGCGAGGCCGCCTTCTACAAGCGCCTCGCCAACGACATCATCTTTGAGAGCCCGCAGCTCCAGCAGATGGAGCACAAGGCCCGCCGCGTCCTGTTCGATCTTTGGCACTCCTGCTGGGAAAACTACGTCGCCCCCGGCGCCCGCGTCATCCGCCTGCTGCCCCCGCAGGTGGGCCGCCTCCTCGCCGCCGAGACCACCGACGCCGGCAAGGCGCGCCGCATCTGCGACTGGCTGGCCGGACTTACCGACGGGATGATCGTCCGCACCCACCAACGCCTCTTCGACCCCCGCTTCGGCAGTATCCGCGACCTCAGCTCCTGAACCACCCCGATGTTCCTCCGCCTGCTTTCCGTCACGCTCCTCGGCCTCACGCTCCGCCTGAACGCCGCCGCCCCCGCCGAGGCGGAGCCCGCCGATCTCGCCGCGCTCCGCTCCGCCCTGATCCCCAAGCGCGAGGTGGCCGCCGATGCCTTCCTCCGCTCGCTCCCCCAAGCAGACGGCCGGGGCGTGGTCATCGCGGTCTTCGACACCGGGGTCGACCCCGCGGCCGCGGGCCTCGCCGTCACTTCTGATGGGCAACGCAAGCTCGTCGATATCCTGGATGCCTCCGGCTCGGGAGACGTCGTCACCAGCACCCGCCGCCGCCCGGACGCGGAAGGCGGGCTCAAGGGGCTCTCTGGCCGCCGCCTGACCCTGCCCGAGGGCCTCGTGAACCCGACGGGCGAGTTCCGCCTGGGCCTGAAGCCCGCCGCGGAACTGTTCCCCGCGGCCGTGCTCAAGCGGCTGGCGGACCTGCGCGCCGGGGAACGCGCCGCCGCCGCCTCCCGCCGCCAGGCCGCCCGCGACCGGGGGCCGGAGGCCGCCGCCCGCCGTGCCGCCCAGGCCCGCGCCCCCGAGGACCGGACCCGCGCCGAACGCGACCTCCTTGCCCGCGCCGAAGCTTTGGAGGCCCTCGAGAACGCCAAGCCCGCCGACGAGACCCTCGCCCTGCACGATTGCCTGGTCTGGCACGACGGGGAGCACTGGCGGGTCCTCGTCGATACCGATGAGGACGGTGACCTCCGCGATGAGAAGGTCCTGCGGCCCTTTGGCGTCGCCGGCGAGCACGCCTCCTTCGGCCCCGTGACCAATGCCTCCTTCGGGGTGCAGGTCTACGAGGGCGGGGACCTGCTCTCCCTCGTGACGGTCGGCGGCAACCACGGCACCCACGTGGCCGCCATCGCCTCGGCCCACTTCCCCGGCGAGCCCGCGCGCGACGGCATCGCCCCCGGCGCCCGGATCCTTTCGATCAAGATCGGCGATATCCGCACCGGTGGCAGTTCCTATGGCACCAGCGAGCTGCGCGCGGCGGCCCTCGCGGCCAAACATCGCGTCGACATCGTCAACGCCAGCTGGGGCGGCCGCTCGCTTTACCAGGATGGCCGCAATCGCAATAGCCGCACCTATGACCTGCTGGTGGAGCGGCACGACATCCTCGCGGTCCTTTCGGCGGGTAACAATGGCCCGGCCTTAGGCACGGCGGGTTCCGCCGGGGCCGAGGCCAACCGCGTGCTTGGCGTGGGCGCCTACCTTTCGCCCGAGATGGGCCGGGTCCTGTACCAGGCCCTGTCGCGCCATCCGGGCACGGCGCAACAGTTCACCAGCCGCGGGCCGACCAAGGATGGCGACCTCGGGGTGGATGTGATGGCCCCCGGCGCCGCGTTCGCGAGCGTCTCGACCGAGGGCCTCAAGGGCGCGGAGATGATGAATGGCACCTCGATGGCCTCGCCCTCGGCGGCCGGCGTGGCGGCGCTCGTGCTGAGCGCGGCGCGGCAGAAGGGCATCGATGCTTCCCCGGCGCGCCTGCGGGCGGCCCTGATCCTCGGGGCCCAGCCGTTACCCGACGAGGATGCGGCCACGCGCGGCGCCGGGTTGATCCACGCCCCGCGGGCCTGGGAACGCCTGCAGGCCCTGCAGGGGGTCGCGGCCTTCGGCGGGTTCTATGACCTTGAGGTCGACCAGGGCACCTTCACCAGCCGCGGCCGGGGACTGCAGCTCCGCGAGGTGCTGACTGAGCCTCGCCGCCGGGTCACCGTGAAGGTCACCCCCGCGTGGGCGGAATCCGTCGCCCCCGGGGCCCGGGTGGCCTTTGCCGCCGACCTGCGTCTGAAGCCCAGCGCGCCTTGGATTCAGGCGCCCGACTATGTGCACCTCTCGAACGGCGCGCGTACCTTTGGCCTGGTCGTCGCGGCCCCGCCCGTGCCCGAGGGGGCCCTCGGCTCCTTCCACGCCGAGACCGTGGACGCGGTCCTCGCGGACCAGCCGGAGCTTGGGCCGGTGTTTTCGGTGCCGGTCACGATCATCCAACCTGCCCCGGCCTCGGCCTTCCGCGACCACAAGCTGGCCACGGTGGTCCCGCTGCGTCCGGCCGAGACGCGGCGGCTGTTTGTCGCGGCCCCCGCGGGTGCCTCGCGCCTGCGCCTCACCGTGCGCCACCGCGCGGCGGACACCCTTTCGCGGCGCTTCGTGGTGCAGGCAGTGGGCTATGCGGCGCAGACCCACATCGCGGCGATGGAGACGGACCAGAACCTGACCCTCGACCCCGGCGCGGAGAAGACCTTCGACCTGCGGGTGAAGCCGGGCGTGGTGGTCGAGGTGGCGACGACTTTGCTCTTCAGCTCCGTGGGCGCGGCGGCCCTTGAGGTGCGCCTCGAATGGCTCGGCCTCGGCCTGGAGACGGATCCGCTCGTGCTGCCCGCGGGCGTGACGTGGGCCGGCCTCGATCTCCTGTCCCTCACCGACCGCGAGGTGAAGGTGGAGGCCAAGCTGGAGCGGGCGGTGCACGTGTTCCTGCCGGACACGACGGAGCTGCGGAAGATGGACGAGCGGGCGGAGCATCCGGCCTCGCCGCTGACCCCGGGCCCGGTCCGGCCGTCCTTCCTGCGGCAGCGGTTCGTCCTGGACTTGAAGGAGCCGCTGTCGGTGCACGTCCTGCCGGCCGAGGATTATGATCTCGGGGATGCGGTGGGCGGCGGCCGCGTGACGCTGCAGGCGGAGTCGGGGGAGGTGCTTTTCGACGGGATGGGCAGCGGGAACTCCGCGGCCGGCCGCCCGGCGGTGCGGTTGCCGAAAGGCAAGGTCACCGCGGTGCGCGACTACACGGCGCCGGAGGTGGATTTGCTGCGTTCCCTGAACCACGCGCCCCTGCGGCTGGCAGAGGCACTCAAGACCAGCCGGGCCCTGCCGGTGCGCGCGAACCTGCGCGAGCGCTTCAACGGCAAAGATGCGACCGAGCTGCGGCTGGAGGCGGGCCGGGAGGAGACCGTTTACCTGCAGGACAAGTCGGCGGACGACCTCGCGAAGCACGAGCCCCGCCCGGCGCATTTTGCGGGCACGGCGGTGTTCCGCGACCTCGAGAACCGGGAGCTGGGACGCCGGGAACTGCTTTACGTGCCGGGTCTGTCGCCGGCCAAGGTGACCAACCAGAAGGCGAAGCCGAAGCCGGTGGCGGATGCCCGGACCGAGGCGGAGAAGCTGGCGGATGCACTGGACGAAGCCCGGCTGGCCTTCGTGCGGGACCAGCGGGCGACCAAGGGCGCGGAGGTCCAGCGCCAGCGGGGTGAGCTGTTGGCGGCGCTCCGGACCGAACGGGCTGAGGATCCGGCGCCTGTGTGGGAGGAGGCTCTCGACGCGGCGCAGGCCGCCGGGTGGGCGAGTGAGTTCTGGGGCAAGGCCCGCCCCAAGGCCGAGGCGTCCGCTGCTGGCGAAGCTCCGGCCAGCACGGCGTCGGTCCCGACGGAAGCTCCGGGCGCGGCGGTCTTGGCGCTGCTGGACGAAGTGGTACGGCGCGCGGACCCCGATGCGGTGGCGCGGCACTTGGGCGCTCCGCCTGCGACGGCGGAGCTGGAGGGTGCGGTGCGATCCAAGGTGGAGCGCGAAAAGAAGCGGCTGACCGCCCACCGCGAGGTCCTCGCGCGGGCGGAGCGGCTGCGGGCGGATGTGTTCCGCGCCTTGGGCCGCTGGGATGAGGCGTGGCGCGCGTTGGCGGAGGCCCGCCGCTGGCACCCGGAGACAGGCGATCGGCAGACCCGCGCTCTCGAGGCCGTGCTGCACGAGGGGGCCGGGCACCTCGGGCTGGCCTTGGAGGCGCTGAATGCGCGGCTCAAGGACGCCCCGGGCGACCGCAAGCTGCGCGAGCAGCGGGCCGCCCTGTACGAGAAGCTCGGCTGGACTGAGGAGGCGGCCCGCGAGCGCCTGCGCCTCGCCTTGCACCAGCACCAGAAGACCGTGCTGGACGAGCGATTCTGAGCCGGGCCTTTTCGGACCGCGGCGGGTCGCCGTGATCAGGCCGGGTTCGCTGCCGCGAGTCCGGTCTGGTAGTCCGCGACGTGCCGGCGCAGGGCTTCCAGGAACTGCTCCGCCCCGCGGCTCCGGTAGCGTTGGAGGTGGCGGATCACGACCAGCTCGCGCTGCAGGTCGCTGCCTGCGAGCCGCAGGTAGACCAGTTGGTCGCCGTCCTCGGGTTGCCGGGCGAGGCGGGGGAGCAGGGAGATGCCCATTCCCGCGGCCACCCAGCGCTTCAGCGTGGCCACCTGCGCGCAGCGGTAGCCGAACCGCGGCTGCAGGTGCTGGTCGCCGAAGAAGGCCCGGATCTGGGCCGCGAGGGCGCTGGCATCCCCGAGGGACACGAACGTTTCCGCGGCCAGATCCCGGACCTCGATCTCCTTTCGTGCGGCGAACGGATGGCCGCGGCCCACCACCAGCAGCAAGGGCTCCCGCAGCAGCACCTCCGTCGCCACCCGCGGCTCGCGCACGGGGTTGGGTACCACGGCCAGGTCCAGTTCGCCTTCCACCACGGCCGTCACCAGGTCGGCCCGGAAATCCTCCCGGGCGTCGATGTGCAGGTGCGGGTGCGTGCGCCGGCAGTCCGCAATCAGGCCGGTGAGCAGAAACGGCATCACGGTCTGCACTGCGCCCACGGCGATCCGGCGGTCGAGGCTCGTCTGGTCGCCCAATTCCCGGCCCGCGTCCTCGATTTCGCGGAGGATGCGCCGGGCCCGTTCGAGGAGGGCTTGGCCCGCCTCGGTGGGGACGGCGCGCTTGCCCAAGCGGTGGAGCAGGCGGTGGCCGAGCTCCTTCTCCAGATTCATAATCTGCTGACTGAGAGCGGGCTGGGAGATATTAACCTGGGCTGCGGCGCGCGTGAAACTCTCGGTGTCGACCACCGCGACAAACGAGCGCAA
The DNA here is from genome assembly GCA_016871595.1 of Verrucomicrobiota bacterium. Lineage (GTDB taxonomy): Bacteria > Verrucomicrobiota > Verrucomicrobiia > Opitutales > Opitutaceae > ER46. Next base: position 42,630 of record VHCY01000004.1, on the reverse strand, counting down.
CTGGGGGAGCTCCATAAGCTGAACCTATCAATAGGATAGGAAGGATCGATTTCAACTCATTCGGGATTGGTGGTAGAGTGGGGGAGTCGAACCAGTTGGGTTCGGCAGAAAGAAACCAAAATGAAGAAGAACCTGATCCTGATCGCGGTCCCCTCCGGCCTGATGGCCGTCACCGCCCTGCTGCTTTCTGATGCCACCCCGGTGAGAACGGAGCACGTGTTCGGTTATGGCAGCGTCTTGGCGCTGCTGGCCGTCGCGGCGCTCGACTACGGCTTCACCGGCCGGCGTCCGCTGGGCCGCAACTGAAGGCGGCGCAGTTGTTGGGTTAAACGGGGCCCGGAGCAATCCGGGCCCTTTTCCTTTTTCCGGGCAGCGCTCTGAGGATGGCCCTTCGGAACTTGGGCCAGGCTGGGATTGAAGGACGGAGAGACGCGAGGACGCGGTTCGATGTGGCTGGGAGCCTGCCCGCCGTCCTGTCCGCCGTAGCCTCGGCGAAGGCGGAAGCTTTAGCGAAGGCGGGCGCGACGCCCCGGACGGCGGGACGAAAACGCCTTCCGCGCAGCGATTTCCCGCTCCACCCCCCCCCGCCCCGCTCAACGCGTCAGCGCGCCCCGCACCAGCCGGTCATCGCCATCGTTCGGCGCGGGCCTCACTCCTAGGAGGGCGCATAGTAGGGCGTACACGTGAACGTTCTCCGTCGCCGGTAAGGTCACGCCCCGATGGAACGAAGGTCCGTGGGCGATGAAAATCCCGTGCATCTCCGGATGCGCCGGATCATACCCGTGGTCGCCGGCGAGAAAGCCCTTCTCGACATATTTCTTCCGCAGGCCCGCCAGATTCGCCCGCGTGGCCACGTGCCAGCCCGGCTCCGGCAGCAGCCACAACGGCGCGATCCGCGGGTTGTCCCGCAACTGGAACCGCGCCGGCAAGTCCTCCGCCCGGTACGCCCGCGCGTGCGGCACCCCCGCCAACGCCCGCATAATCGCCGCGCGGTCCGCGCCCTCCCGCGGCCGCAGGGTCACCACGCTGCCATCGCTGTCCACGTGCACGGTCGAAAGATCCAGATAGTCCTCCAAGGCCAGGGTGCGGTCTAGGTGGGTCGCGGTCATCCCGTGGTCGGACACAATCACCACGTCCGGCGCGCGCCCCAGCGCCCGCACGCGGGCAAGCAGCGTGCCCACGTGACCGTCCAGCAGCGCCACCGCCGCGGCCAGCTCCGGCGAGTCCGGTCCAAAGCGGTGTCCCGCCCCGTTGGTCTCCTCGAGGTAAAACGCGACCAGGGCCGGCCGCTCCCCCGCCGGCCGCGCCAGCCAGCCCACGACCTCGTCGACGCGCTGCGCGAACGGGATCCGGTAATCAAACGGCTTCCAATAGGTCGCCCGCCGCCCGCCGATCTCCGCCTCGGAACCGACCCACAGGGCGGTGGCCGCCGGCACGCCCTGGCGCACGGCGGTGATCCAGATCGGCTCCGCGCCCCACCAGCGCGGGTCCCGGTTCGAGGGCGGGTGGATGTAGCGGAAGTAACGCCCGTCGACGGGATCGAAGAACTCGTTGTTCACCATCCCGTGCCGCGCCGGGTAGCGGCCCGTCACCAGGGTGTAATGATTGGGAAAGGTGTTGGTCGGAAACACCGGGATGAGTCCGCGGGCGCTCACCCCCTCGCGCCGCAGCGCCTGCAGGTGCGGGGTCCGTTCCGGATGCCGGTCGAGGTAATCCCAGCGGAACCCGTCCAGCGAGATCAGGAGCACCGGCCCGCGCGTCTCCGCGCCCCGGGCGGCGCACCCCAGCACGCAGAGCAACCAGACGGCAAGCCGCATCATCGGCAGGGCAGGGAAGCGGCGTTCCGCCGAACCCCGCTCAGGGATAGTCCTCGCTCGCCGGCGCGGGCTTCGCCGCGGGCTTGGCCGGCTCCGTGCCGGCCACCGGTCCACCTTCGGTGGTCGTGGGGGCCGCGTCGCTGGCGGGAGTCGTGGCGGGGGCGCCCTCCGCGGGCGGCGCGCCGGCGGCGGTATGGGCCGCGTAATCGGGATAGGCGTCGCCGGAGGGAATCGGAGTGGAGGGCGTGTCGACCCCGGTCGGCAGTTCGCCCGTCGTCGTCGGAGCGGCCTGCAGCCGTTTGCGCTCGTCTTCGTCCATCGCCCGGCGGAACTCGTCCTCGACGCCCGAGGCGGCCTTCTTGACCTCCCGCATCACCTTGCCGATGCCGCGGGCGAACTCCGGCAGCTTGTCCCCGCCGAAAAGCAGCAGGGCCACCGCGAACACCAGCAGCATCTCCATCCCACCCAACCCATCGATGAAGCCCAGGGGCAGCCGGGCAAAGTCGAGGACAGCGACGGAGACCATAAGGAGGGAAAGAAAATCCCGAACGGGCCCGTTCGTCTAGCGGAGACTGACGCTGACCGCGAATTTACGCGTTTCCCCCTTCGGCACCAGTTGCAGACCGGCGCGATGGCTGGGGGCGTTCGGCGGACCCATCCACGGCTCCACACAGTAGAATGGCGAATCCGGGGCGAGCGTCCAGGTGACGAACATCGCGTCCGGTGGCGGCACCTTCTCGGTGCCTAGGCGCACGCACACGTCGCCCCGCCCCCCGCGTTCGCCGAAGACCGCCTCGTAGCCCTGCAGGCCGGTGTGGAAAGTGTCCACCAGGGCCGGGTTGGCGAAGCTCTCCTGCGCTTGCAGCTCGGGGCCGGGTACGAGCCTGCCGGTGGCGATGTCGTGGCGCAGGCGGCGGCTGGCCGGGATTCGGATCAGGTAGTCCGCCCGGGTCGTCCCGGGGCTCCACGGCAGGCTGAAGTAAAAGTGATGTCCAGCGCACCAGGGCAACGGCTCGCGCCCGAGGTTGGTCAGCGCGAACTCGCAGGCTAGGCCCAGCGGGTCGAAGCGGTAGGTGACCGTGAACTCGTACTCGAACGGGTAGCAGGCGCGCGCCTCCTCGCCGGGCACGAACCGCGCCACGAAGCCGCGGCTGTCCAGCCGGATGATCTCGAACCCGCCCTGCCGCGCGATGCCGTGCAGGGGCATCGGCCGCCGCACGCCATCCGCCGCCCGCCAATGGAAGATGTCCGTCCCGTCAAAGGTGCGGCCGTTGAAGGGAAACAGGATCGGATTGCCGCCCCGGACCTTCGCGATGTCCGCGAAGTCCGCCTGTTCGGGCCAGTAGATGACGTCGCGGACGGAGCCGTCTCCCAGGGTCAGGTTCCAGTTCAGCAGGCGCGCCCCCCGCTCGGGGAGGGCGAGGAAGGTCGAGTTGCCGACCTGCCACCGCGTGAGGGTCTGTCCTTGATAGGCCACCTTTTCCATTGCGGCGCGAGTGTGGCCCCCGCCCGGCGGCCGCCAAGGCTTATCCGGCCGGTGGCGCTTGCGCGGCGCATCCGCCTCGCTAGGGTCCGTCGATGACCCGTTGGCTGCTTCGCCTCTGCCTGCTGCTCGCCGCTTTCCCGGTGGGGCGGGCCGCCGAGTCCGCCTTGGTGCGGAACGATCCGGCGCCCACCGCCCCGACTCCCGCGCTTCCCGCGGCGAAGTCCCCGTCCGTCCCGCTGAATCCGCCGCCAGCCGGCGAACGGCGCCGGGTCTTGGTCATCCCCGTGCGGGAGCAGGTGGATTCCCCGCTGCTCTACATCATCCGCCGCGGCCTGAAGGCGGCCACCGAGCAGAAGGCGGACGTGGTCATCCTCGATATGAAGACGCCGGGCGGCGCCCTCGACGTGACCTTCTCGATCATGGAGGCCCTCGGTAAGTTCAAGGGGCGCACCATCACCTTCGTCAATAACGAGGCGATTTCCGCCGGAGCCTTCATCTCCGCCACGACCGATGAGATCTGGTTCTCCCCCGAGGGTATCATCGGCGCCGCCGCCCCGGTGATGGCCACCGGGCAGGAGATCGACGCCTCGATGCGCCAGAAGATCGTGAGCTACCTGAAGGCCCGGGTGCGCTCCACCAGCGAGGGCAAGGGCGGCTACCGCGGCCAGGTCATCTCCGCGATGATCGACGCTGATTATGAGCTGAAGGTCGGGGACAAGGTGCTGAAGGGAAAGGGTGAGCTCCTCTCCCTCACCGCCAAGGAGGCGGCCGAAACCCACGGCGATCCGCCCCAAGCCCTGCTAGCCGCCGGCATCGCTCCCGATATCGAAGACCTGCTGCGCCAGCAGTTCGGGGCCGGCGGCTACGAGGTGACCCGCCTCGAGATCACGTGGTCCGAGCATTTCGCCGTGTTCCTCCGCTCCCTCTCCCCGATCCTGCTCGGGCTCGGCCTGCTGGCGCTCTACATCGAGTTCAAGACGCCCGGCTTTGGGGTGTTCGGGATCACGGGGATCGCCTGCCTCGCGGTAGTGTTCCTGAGCAATTACGTCGCCGGCCTCTCCGGCCAGGAGCCGATCCTCGTCTTCGCCCTCGGGCTGGGAATGGTGCTCACGGAACTGGTCTTCTTCCCCGGCATCGTGGTTTTGGCGGTCGGCGGACTCGCCCTGATGCTGGGCTCCCTCGTGTGGTCGATGGCTGACATTTGGCCCAACGAGCCCGTGACCATCAGCGACGACCTGTTCCTGCGGCCGCTGCAGGACGTTGGCCTTGGCCTCCTGATCGCGGTCGTGCTGGCCGTGCTCCTCGCGCGGTTTCTGCCCCGCGGTTGGTTCCTTTCCCGGCTGGCGGTCGCCCATCCGATCGCCGGTTCGGCGCAGGTCGCGGGCCTGCCCCCGGAGTCCGGCGCGACCGCGGCCGGCCTAGTGGGCCGCGTGGGGGTGGCGGTGACCGGCCTGTTCCCGGCTGGCCAGGTGGAGGTGGACGGCGGGCGCTACGAGGCGCGCCTCGAGGTGGGTTCGGCCCCCCCGGGCACGCGCGTGGTGGTCCGGCGGCGCACGGATTTCGGCCTCGTGGTTGACGCGCTGGAGGGCCCCGCCTCGTGACCCTCATTCTCGTTCTCTTTGCCATCGGGATTTTCCTGCTCGCCCTGGAGGTGATCGTCCCCGGGGGCGTCCTTGGAATCGTGGGCGGACTTTCCCTGCTCGGCGGGGTCCTGGTGGCCTTCGACCGCTTCGGTCCGGGCGGGGGCGCGTGGGCCCTCGCGGCGGGCCTGCTGGTGACGGCCATCGCCCTTTACCTGGAGTTCGTGTTGTTGCCGCGCAGCCGCCTCGCGCAGGCGCTTTCCCTGACCGCCACCGTCGAGGGGCGCAGCCAGCCCCCGGTGGCTGACGCGAGCCTCAAGGGGCAGAGCGGTGTCGCGGTGACGACTCTGGCGCCGACCGGCATCGTGGAGTGCGAGGGCCGGCGCTATGAGGCGTTTAGCCGGAGCGGCCTGATCGCGGCCGGCGCGCCGGTCGAGGTCACCGCGGTTGAAACTTTCCGTATCCTCGTCATTCCTGCCCAAACCACCACTTCTTCCTCATGAGCCTAACCCTCGTCGGCATCGCCATCCTCGGCCTCTTCGTCCTCATCATCGGCGCCATCGTCTTCAGCCTGATCGGCGCCTGGGTGAAGGCGCTCTTCAACGGGGCCCCGATCCCGATGTCGAAGCTGGTCGCGCTCAAGTTCGCGAGCATTCCCTACGGGCTGATCGTGGACGCCCGCATCACCGCGGTGCGGGCCGGTATCAACCTCGATGCGGACCAGATCGCCTCCCACTTCCAGGCGGGCGGCAACGTGGTGCCGACGGTGCAGGCGCTGATCGCCGCGCAGAAGGCGGGCATTGAACTCGGCTGGGACCGCGCGTGCGCGATCGACCTCGCGACCAAGGGCTCCGGCAAGAGCGTGGTCGAGGCGGTGCGGACCTCCGTCGATCCGAAGGTCATCGATTGCCCGAATCCCGAGGGCGGCCGCACCACCATCGACGGCGTGGCCAAGGACGGCATTCAGGTGAAGGTGAAGGCCCGCGTCACCGTGCGCACCAACCTCGACCGCTTCGTCGGTGGCGCCAAGGAGGAGACGATCATCGCCCGCGTGGGCGAGGGCATCGTGACCACCATCGGCTCGGCCGAGTCCTACAAGTCCGTGCTGGAGTCGCCGGACGCGATCTCGAAGACCGTGCTGAAGCGCGGCCTCGATGTGGGTTCGGCGTTCGAGATTCTCTCGATCGACATCGCCGACGTGGATGTCGGGGAGAATGTGGGCGCGAAGCTGCAGGAGGCGCAGGCCGAGGCGAACAAGAATATGGCGCAGGCGCAGGCGGAAATCCGGCGTGCGGCGGCCGTGGCGCTGGAGCAGGAAATGAAGGCGCGCGTGCAGGAGATGCAGGCGAAAGTCGTCGAGGCGCAGGCGCAGGTGCCGCTGGCGCAGGCCGAGGCCTTCCGCAATGGCCGCCTGGGTGTGATGGACTTCTACAAGATGGAGAATGTGCAGGCGGACACGCAGATGCGGTCCTCCATCGCGCACCCCGAGGGCAAGAAGTAATCCCGGCTCCCGCGCCGCCGCCCTGTGAAGGCTAATTTGCTGGACTGGCTGCTCGAGCGCATCGGGCTGGTCATCTTTGTGGTGGTCTTCCTGGTGCAGATCCTGCGCGGTCTGCTGCAGGCGCGCCGGGCGGCGCCGCCGCCGTCGACGTCCAAGCCGGACGCCCTCGAGGAGGAGCGGAGGGTGCAGGATATCCAGGCGGAGATCCGGCGGCGGATCGCGGAGCGTCGGGGTGGGGCGGCGCCCGCGGCGCCCGCGGCGGCCCCGGAGGCTCCGGTGGCCCGGGAAGCGGCCCCGGGGGCCCCGCCCGCGCCGGAGGCGCCGGCGGCGGATCCGTTCGAGCCGATGCGGCGGATGATGCGGGATTTCGAGGAACAGGCGCGCGAGATGGAGCGGAAGATCTCCGGCGAGGAGCCGGCGGCCGCGGCGCCGCCCCCGCCCTTGGCGCCGGTGCCGGCGGCGGCGAGGGTGCGGTCCGAGGAATTGGAGCGGCAGCGCGTGCTGGCGGAGCAGTTGGCGGCGCTGGAGGCGGAGCGGGCGGCGGTGCGGCGCCGGGCCGAGGAGGCCGCGGCGCCCGTGCCGGCGCGCGGCATGGCGGTGCGGGGGTCGGTTCGCCTCGTCGAGGAGCTGCGCGATCCGGGCGCGTTGCGCCGCGCGGTGCTGTTGCGCGAGGTACTCGGCACCCCGGTGGGCCTGCGGTAGATCGGGTTCGGGAGCGGCCGGTCAAGCCAGAGCCGTGGCGGAGGAGAGCAGCCAGAGGCGCGAAGGGCTCCAGCCGCGTTCGGAGTTGCGCGTGGCTTCCACCAGTGAGGGCGGATGCCGAATCCGGGTGCAGCCCCTTCGGCGGCAACCCGCACCTGAACCAGCCCCGGGGGCCCGGTTCAGCGGACCTCGTAGACCTCGATCAGCGCCGCCCCGCCCGCCTGCTTGCCCTTGAGTTGCACGGTGTACTTACCCGGGGCGAGGGTCAGGAGCAGGAGCGCGTCGTTCGAGGCCGGATTCGCCAGCGGAAACGCCCCCACACTCGCCGCGAACGCTGCCAGCTCCACCTCGCCCCCCCAGTTGTCGTTCTCGCCCACCACGACCCCGCGGTCGCCAAACAGGATCAGCTGCGGGTCCGGCATCGTCTCCGGCACGCCGAACGCCGCCAGCCCTGGGCCCACCGCCCGCACCAGCACGGTCCGCGCGGTCGACCCGCCCAGGAAGAAGCCCGCCACCAGCGACTCCCCCTCGGGGATGTCGCGGCGCACCGACACGTTCACCAGCCGCGTCGACGCCGCCGTCACCACCGCCGCCGGGGTGGCATCGTACAACTCCGCGATCGCCACGCCCGGCGTGCCGGTCGCATCGCGCACCTCCAGGATGTAGTTCCCCGCCGGCAGCGCCGGCTGCAGGATCGCCGCGTCCCGCGAACTGGCCGACGCGAACGGGAACGCCCCCACCTGCGCGAAGGCCGCCGACAGCGCCGCGCCGCCGCCCCAATCGTCGTTGCTCGCCACGGCCGCCCCGCCCTGCGTCTGCCAGATGAGCCGCGGATCCGGCATCACGTCCGGCACGCCAAGCTGCGCCAGGGCCGGGCCGCCCCCGCGGGCCAGCAGCGCCTTGCTCCCACCCGTGCCCGCGCCGCCCACCACGGTCCCGATGGTCAGCACCTCGTTCCGCGCGAACGGGGACAGGATCGAAAGATTGATCAGGCGCCCGGTCTCGGCCGGGGTTGCCGCGACCAACGTCACGACGCAGGCCCGGCTCTCGACGCTCCCCTCCGCGTTCGCCACCACGCACGTGTAGGATCCCGCCTCCGCCGACCCCGCCGCGGGCAACACCAGCAACGGCCCGCGCTGGCCCGGCAGATCGACGCGGTTCCGCCGCCACTGATAGGACGGCGCGGGATTGGCGGTGGCCGCGACGGCCAAAATCAGCGGCTGCGGCGCCCCCGCCGCCAACTTCAGCTCGGCCGGCGGCTGGGTGGCGAGCACCGGCGCCTGCCGTCCCGTCCCGCCCCCCACGGTCGCGGTGAAGGTCCGCGTGACGGTTCCGCCGCTCGTCTCGCTCGCCGTCACGGTGATCTCCGCCGTGCCCGGGAGGCCCGCCGCCAGGGTCAGGATGGTGCCGGTCACGGTCGCCGCCGCCACCGCCGGGTTGCTGCTCGCGACGGTGAACGCCACCACCGCGGGCCCGCTCCCGCCCGGGTAGACGGTCGCGGGGGTGACCCCGTTGACGAGCACGAAGTTGGCCGCGGTGGGCGTGCCGCCGGTGAAGTCCCGCACGGGCAGGTCCGAGAAGACGCCGCCGGCGTTGGTCACGGGCAGGGCCGCGATGCGGTCGACGACGGTCATTCCGCCGCCCAGCACCCGTCCGAACACGGAATAGCCGCCGCCGTTGGCGGGGCCGAGGACGGTCGAGTTGTCCCGGACGTTGAAGTACCACTGGCTCGTGGCGCTGTTGAGGTCGCTGGTGCGCGCCGCGGCGAGGGTCCCGCGGGCGTTGGGCAAGCCGTATTCGAGGGCCACCGGGGCGAGACTCGTCACGGCCGCCACGTTGCTGCCGCCCGTCGAGCGGAAGCCGCCGCCCTGCACGATCGAGATGCCGCCCGCCTCGAGGGCCGCGGAGCGGTGGATGAAGGTGCCCGCGTAGGTGCCCGCCTGCACGTACGCGAGGAAGTTGGCCGCGTGGCGCGGCGCGGCGTCGGACCGCAACTCCACGTTGAAGCGGCCGAGGGAGGTGTCGAATTGCACCACCGGTCCGCCCACGCCGGGGAAACCAAAGTGATTGCGCAGTTCGATCGAGACGGCGCCGCCGCCCGGGGCGAGGGCCGGGGAGGGCAAAGCCAGGGTCGCGCTGAGCTGTGGAATCTGGGCCGCAAGCCGGCTGAAGGTCGCGGTCAGGAGAACGGCAAGGAGGCGGGCGGACGTCATCCCGGGCAATGGAACCGCCCGGGGCGCCCGCGCCAACCCCTTTCGCGGGGCCCGTCCGCGTCCGGCTTAACGCAACTCGTAAATCTCCACCAGCGCCTCGCCGGTGCCGCCGTCGGACCCGCGGATCTGCGCGGTGTAGCTGCCCGGGGGCAGGGAGGTCAGCAGCGCGGCGTCACGGCTGCCCGCCGAGAGGGGGAACGCGCCGACGCTCGCAAAGGTGGTCGCCAAGCCGGCCGCCCAGGTGTCGTTCTCCGTCACCTTCACGCCCTGGGAATTGTAGATCTCAAGCTTCGGATCCGCGAGGGTGCCGCCCACGCCGAAGGCGGCCAGGGTCGGACCCACCGCGCGGATCAACAGCGGCTTGCTGCCGCTCCCGGAAATGGTGAAGCCCGCGATCAGGATGTCGTCCCCGGTGCCCACGCGGTTGCGGGCGGAAACGTTGACTAGGCGTCCCCCGGTCGCCGGGCCGGTGTCGTAGGCCTCGACCAGCACCACCCCGCCCGTCGAGCCCGGCACCTGCGCGGTGAAGGCGTCCGGCGCCAGCGGCGCGACCAGCGCGGCATCGCGGCTCCCGTTGCCCAGCGCGAACGCCCCGACGCCGGCGAACACCGGCGCGAGGGCCGGCGCCCAGTTGTCGTTCTCGTTCACCTTGGTCGATCCGCGGTACAGCTCGAGCCGCGGATCCGCGAGGGTCCCGCCCACGCCGAAGGCCGCGAGGGTGGGGCCGATCGCCCGGAACAGCACGTCGCGGGCACCATCGGCAACCGCCACCCCGACGATGAGGGTCGCGCTGGCCGCGAGGTTGGTGCGGACGGAAAGGTTGGTCAGGCGGGCATTCGCGTTCGGGGCGATCACCGTGAGGGTGGCCGCGGCACTCAGCTGGCTGCCTCCGGCATTGGTCGCGACGACCGAGTAGACGCCCGCGTCCGTCGCCCGCACATTGGTCACGGTCAAGGTGGCGTTGGTCGCCCCCGCGATCACCTGACCATCGCGCCGCCACTGAAGCGTCGGGGTGGGCGTGCCGCTGGCCGCCGTGGTGAAGGTCACGCTTCCGCCCGCCAGCACGGTCTGGCTCTCCGGCTGGAGCGTGAGGGTCGGCGGCACCGGCGGCGAAGTGTCGACGATGCTGAACCGGATGGGCTCCTGTGGGCCGCGCCCGCCTGAGCCCACACCCTGAACAAAGATCGTGTACTCTCCCGCCGCGGTCGGCGTGCCACTGATCACCGGGTTGCGGGAAATCACGTTCCCGCCGCTGAGGGCGGGCGTGAACCTCAGCCCGGGAGGCAAGGATCCCGTCACGATGAAATACTGCGGCGCGCTCGGCGTGCCGGTATAGGTGAAGGTCATCTGCAGCGGCGCCCCGACGTTGCCCGGGAGGGGATTGGCCGCGGGATTACGGACGAAGGTCGTCGCCCCCGCCCGCGAATGCATCGCGCCCAGGCCGGCCACGGTGAACGCCCCGCGCAGCAGCTGGCCCAAGGGGGACTTGATCACGAGGTTCTCCGCCGCCGCGACCACGGGCCGCACGGCCGGGGCGCGCTGCAGCAGGGTCATCAGCATCAACCCGGGGAGGGTGCAGAGCGGATGGCGGGCGAGGAAAGCGGGGAGGGGAAGCATCTCGGTAAGGAAAACTGACGCCGCTTAATTGCAACCGCAGCCATTGCCGCCCACGCCCCGGCCACCGGCCGCCGCCTCGCGGGAGAAGAAGGTGTGCTCCATCATCGCCGTGTGCAGCGCGTCGCGGTCAGGCCGCAGGGCGTAGGACGTCAAGGTGGCGCGCTCCCACGGCTGGACACGCACGAGATTGGTGCCGGCGCACCCGGAACCGAGCAGGACGACGGCGGCGAGGAGCGGGAGGAGGCGGAACAGGCGGCGCATAATCAGGGCTTTTCGGCGAGGAGGGTTTCGATCTGGGCCCGCAGCTCGCGCGCGGAGCGCTCACCGTGGAACCCGCGGTGGACAAAACGCACCCGGCCGTCGCGGCCGAGGAGGTAACTGGTGGGCATCGTCGGCACCGCCACGGCCTTCACCAGCCGCTGGGCACGGTCGTGCACCACGGTGAAGCCCGGGGCCAGCCGGCGCACGAAGTCCGCCGCCGCCGCCGGCTTCTCATCCACACCCACGCCCACCACGACCAGGCCCTTGGCCCCGTAATCGCGGTGCAGTTGGTCCAGCACGGGAAAGGACGCCTTGCACGGCCCGCACCACGAGGCCCAGAAGTCCACCAGCACGATCCGGCCCGCCGGCTCCGGCAGCGCCTCCCCCGCCAGGCGCGGCAGGTCGTCCCCGGTCAGCGCGGGAAAACGGTCGCCGGGCTGGATCGCCCCGCGCAGGGAGGTGACCGCCACCACCACGGCGGCCAACAGGCTCAGTTCACGTCGCGACATAGTTGAAAAAGCCCCGCGTCTGCGCCCGGGTCTGTTCGCCCACGAGCAGGCCCTCCGCGCCAGGGAACGATTGGATGAACTCCACGCCCCGGGGAATGCCGAGGACGAACGCGGTCGTCGAGAGCACGCCCGCCTGCAGGCAGGTGCCGGCCACGACGGTGGCCTGCCGGCAGCCGTGCGCCACCGGGCGTCCGGACCGGGGATCGACGATGTGCCCGTAGCGGCGCCCCGCGATCTCCACGTGGCGCAGGTAGTCGCCGGAGGAGGCGACGGCCCGGTCGAGGGCGGCGATGCTCCCTGCCGTGCTGCCGGGCCGCGACGGGTCCTCCAGGCCGATATGCCACGCCGGCCGGTCCGGGGGGCGCCCGAGCGCCCGCAGGTCGTGCCCGAAATCCACCAGCGCGTGGGCCACGCCGTGGGCGCGCGCGATCTCGATCGCCCGGTCCACCGCGTACTCCTTGCCGAACCCGCCGAAGTCGAGGGCCATCCCGGGTTCCGGGAGGAAGACGCGCCCGGGCGCCCGGGCCACCTTCTTCCAGCCGACCAAGGCGCGGGCGCGGGCGACCTCCGCTTCGGTCGGCAGGCGCGGCACCGGGGCCTGGTAATCCCACAGGCGCTGCAGCGGCAGGCTGGTCGGATCCAGCACGCCCTGGGTCATAAAGTGCAACTGGTCGCAGACCTTCAGCATCACCTCCATCTCGGCATCGATCGCCACCCACTCGCGGCCGGCCGCGGCGTTGATGCGGCCGATCAGGCTGTCGGGCCGGAAGCGCGTGTAACGGGCCTCGAAGGCCTGCACCCACGCGACGAGCTCCTGTTCGAATAACTGGCCCGGCCGCGGGTCCGCCGCGCCCAGATAGTACTGCACCTCGCAGCGGGTGCCCAGCGCGTGAAAGCTCAGCCGCCGCAAGGGTCCGGCCGCGACCGGACCCGCCGGGACGGCGGGCGGGGGGCGATGGGCTTGGGCCAGCTGTGCCATCGGGGACTCCTCACCAGGCGAAGCGCGCGCCCACCGTCAGGATGTCCGCCCGGCAATAGGCGCTCGCCGGCGTGACGCCGTCCCGGCCGTGCATCGAATACCGTTCGTAGGCCGCATCGAGCTGCACCGCGGTCGTGACGTCCCAGATCACCTTGAACCCGTAGGTATGCGTCTGGAGGGCGGAGAGCCGGTAATCCGAGGAATAGAACGGGCCCTGCGGGCGCGGCGGGCCCTCGGTGGGCAGCACGGAGGTGCCGTCGAACCGGTAGCGGTAGAAGCGCGCGGCGGACTGGTCGTGGAAGCGGTAGCCCGGCCGGAAGAGGACCCGTTCGCCCCATTGCTGGAACCACGCGAGGTCCACCGTGTGGGCGCGCACCCCGTAGGAGTCCCGGTGGTGCCGGTAGCTGGCGTCCAGGGCGCCCCGCAGGGCCGGGAAGGCGCGGTTAAGGGCGGCGAGGGCGAGGCGCTTGTCGCGCACGTCCGGCCGGTTCTCGCTGAACGTGAGCGGCAGCGACAGGCCCGGGATGATCTCCACCGTGCGCGCGACCAGCTTGTACGGATCGGCCAGAAAGCCGCGCTGGCGGCCCCAGGTCAGGTTCAGGGTGACGGACGTGCGCGGGTCCAGCAGTTGGGTGACCCCGAGGATGGCGTCGCGGGTGCGTTTGTCCGCCCAGGGTTTCTGGAAGAACACGCGGACCTCGTCGGCGGTGCCGGCGAGGCCGGCCAGCACGGTGGTGTTCTTCTGGTTGAACTCGGCGAGGCCGTTCACGGACCAGCCGACGGAATCGTAATCGCTCTCGAGGCTGCGGCCGGCGCCGAGCGTCAGCGAGCCTCCGCTGAATTGCCGGGCGACGGTGGCGTTCCAGGCGCGGCGGCGCTCGGTGAGCTTGGCGAGCGGCACCTGGTCGCTGCCGGCCGGGGCCGGTTCGCCCGTGGGCGTGGCGCCCGCGATCGCGTCCAGCACGCCCTCGACCTTCAGCCGGGTGTCGGTGCCGAGGTTCTTCTCCACCGTGGCCCCGTGGACCTGGACGGCGATGCGGCCGGCGGCCTCGCGGTAGTCCTGGTACTTGTAGCGGACGGCCTCCTCGGCCCGCAGGGCGCGGGGGGAGAGCCAGAGGAGGGCGGCCGCGAGCAGGGTGGCGCGGACCGGATGCGGGGCGAAGGGAGCCATAGGCGGCGTCGGAAGGGAAGCGCCCACGGCCCGGGAGGCAAATCGCGGCTCAGGCCCGCGACGCGAGGAGGCTCGGGCGGCCGGCGCGCCGGGCGGCCAATTCCAGGGTCAGCGCGAACAGGCCGGTGAAGAGGAGGTCGCTCGCGAGGGTGTTGCGGAAGAACATCCACGTGGGCGGGAATTCCGGGCGGCCGACGGTCAGCGCCTGCAGCCAGCCGGCGATACCCGCGGGATAATAGGGGTCGCGCAGCCAGGCGTCCGTGTTGGTCAGTACGTAAAATATCAGAGAAGCCGTGAGGGCGCCCGCGCCGAGGGTGAGCCACGACTTGCGCGCGGCCACGGCGCGGCCGAGCGGGAGGGCCGCCGCGAAGCAGACGAGGCGGAGGACGGCGCTGGGCCAGGTCCAGCTCTCCCCGAAGGTGGCCGCGTAATAGTGGTCCAGGTACAGGTCGGAGGCGGCGAGGGCCACGAAGGGCACGACCCAGAGGCGGCGGTCCTGCAGGTAGACGGCCCCGCAGAAGGCGAGGGCCATCAGGGGGGCGAAGTTGGCCAGCGCGGGCGTGTGGGCGCCGGCGACGCGCCACGCGGCGGCGAGGACGATCAGGGCGACGGCAAGGAGCATCGCCGGGAACTTGGGGCGGCGGTGCCCCGGACACAAGCACCGGCGCGCCGCGGAAGTGGCGCCGCCGCTAGGCGGCGAAGCCGAAGCGGTGGCGCTCCTCCTCCGGCTTCAGGCCGAGGGAGGCGCAGATCCGCTTCGCGACCAGCGAGCGGGCGGCCACCTTCACGATCCGGTCGAACTCCGCCCGGGGCAGGGCGACGCCCTGGTGGCGGATCTCGCGCAGGGTGAGGCCCCGGTCGAGGGCGTCCTCGACGAAGGATTCGCAGGCGAGGGGATCGTCCGTGTAGTAGACTTCGGGCGGGGGGGCCGGGTGTTGGCGCGCTGGGGCGCCGTATTCGACCGCGTAATTGGCGAGCATCCGTATCTCTTTTCGGTGGTGGGTTAAGGGAATGAGGCGGTAATCGCCCTCGTAGAGGGGAGCCAGGACCCGGTAACGGGGCTGCAGGAAGGCGACCAGATCGATCATCTCCTGGACCGTCATCACATCGTTCACGCCAGGCATCGGGGACTCCTTCATCTTTTTCCGTTCCGGGCCGGGGAGCTTGTCGGAGATTCCGGCCTTGGGGTGGATGATGGCCGTGAGCAGGTCGCCGTGGGTGCGGAGGCGGGCGACCTCGCCCCCGAGCATCAGCTGCTCGGCCGGCGCCGCGGTGGGGGCGGGCAGGTCGATGCCGGAGACGGTGTGGCAGGTGTGGCAGCGGAGGGAGACGAAGGCGGTTTGGCCGCGGGCGGGGTCGCCCTCGGGCAACTTGAAGCGGCGGAGGGACTTCTGGCCGGAGCAGCCGGCGACGAGGCCGGCCACGAGGAGGCAGGTGAGGAGGGCGGTGCGTGGCATCACGGAAGGAGCGCCGTCCGGACGGGATTGCCCGGGGCCGGCGAAGGGCGGGAACATCGTCCCGGAGCGGCCGGGTTGCCGCGCCTTCCTTGCCCGCTGCTGGGCCTGAATTGCGGTCGGGGCCGTGGCCGCGGCGGGATTGAACTTGGCGGGGGCTCGTGTGTGCTGGTCGGGTGTTCACCACCTTGCGTCGCGCCGAGTACGCCGAGCTGATCGGGCTCTTCTTCCTGATCGGGGCGGCGCTGGCGATGTGGTTCGTGCCGCTGAGCGCGGTGCTGGAGGCGTACGGGTTGGGGCATATCCGGCCGGTGGCGTTCGCCTCGTCGGGGGTCGCGGCCTTCATCTCGCCGCTGCTGTTCGGGGCGATGGCCGACCGCCACGCCTCGCCGGTGAAGATCCTGCGGGGCCTCGCGCTGGCCACGGCGATAACCGTCACCCTGGCGACGACGGCCGTCCGGGAAGGCTGGGGCCCGCTGCCGGTGCTGGCTTTGATCCAGCTGCACTCCCTGTGTTCGTCCCCGACCTGGAGCATCGCCTCGACCATCATCCTGGCGCGGCTGCGCGATGCGCCGCGGGAGTTCGGCCCGGTGCGGGCGATGGCGACCTTCGGCTGGATGGGCGGCTGCCTGTGGGTGAGCCTGATCGGCGCCGACCGCTCGACGGCGTCCGGCTACAGTGGGGCGGTGCTGTGGCTGGTGGTGGTGGCGTTCACCTTCCTGTTGCCGGCGGTGGAGAGCCCGCGGGCGGGGGAGGCGCGGAGCTGGGTGCAGCGCCTGGGCCTCGATGCGCTGACCCTGCTGAAGATCCGGGACCACCGCGTGGTGTTCCTGACGACGACCCTGTTCACGATCCCCCTCGCCGGCTTTTACCCGTACGCGCCATCCCACCTCAAGGAGCTGGGCTTGGAGCGGATGACGGCGTGGATGAGCCTGGGGCAGGTCACGGAGGTGATCGCGATGTTCGCGTTGGGCGGGCTGATCCTGCGGTGGCGGCTGAAGTGGATCATCGCGGCGGGGCTGGGGTTCGGCGTGATTCGTTTTGTGGTGAGCGCGCTCGACACGCCGACCGGGCTGATCGCGGGCATCGTGCTGCACGGGTGTTCGTTCACCCTGGTGAACATCACCGCGCAGATCTACCTGGACCAGCGGGTGGAACCGTCGTGGCGGGGGCGCGCGCAGGCGTTGTTGTCGCTGATGAACGGCGGTTTTGGGAACCTGCTGGGGTATCTGGGGACGGGGGCGTGGTTCGCGGCGTGCTCGGCGACGGGCAAGACCCAGTGGAGCTCGTTTTGGCTCGGGTTGGCCGTGAGCGTGGCCGGGGTGTTGGCCGTGTTCCTGGTGGCGTACCGTGGCCGGGGCTCCGGCCTGACGCCACCGCCATTCGCCCGGAGCGGGTGAGCAGGCTCAGAGAAGGAGGGAGGGAAGGACGGAGGGACGCAGCGATCGACCTCCTCACTCCTCACTCCTCGATCCCCGCTACCGTCCCCGTCTTCTCACTCCAGCTCCCAGCCGCGGCGGTACGCGCGGCGCACCAAGGGTGCTGCCTCCGGAACGTTCGTCACCCGCAGCGCCTTCCCGTCCCACAGGATCTTCCGCCCCGCCCGCAACGCCACATTGCCCAGCAGCACCATCTCGCTGAAGGGACCCGATTGGCCAAACCCCGATAATGCCGGTCCCTTGCCCCGGATCGCTTCGATCCATTCCCGGTAAGGACCACCACCCTGATCCATCGCCCCTTCCGCGGATTCCCCGCTGCCCGCCACGCGCGGCAAGGTCTTCGGGGGCTGCGCAAAGCCGGCCGTCAGGCCCTCGGGCTTGAAGACCCAGTCCTGCCGCGAGCGGCCGAAGAACATCCGCCCCTTATCGCCCACCACCAGCAGGTCGAAGCGCCGGAACACGTGGTCCGCGGTCGGGAAATCCGCCTTCCACAGCCGCTCCGGCGGCGGGTTCCGGTAAACCCCTTCCTTTGGCGACACCCCGTCGTACCAGACCACCGTCACCGGCCCGCCGAGGTGACTCGTCGGGAACTGGTAGGTTACCTTAGACCAGTTCGGCGCGGCGATCTCCGTGGTGCCCTCAGACACCGCCTCGACGCTCGTCGGCGCGCCGAGCCCCAGCGCCCAGTAGGGCATATCGAGGATGTGGCAGCCCATATCGCCGAGCGCGCCCGCCCCGAAATCCCAGTAGCCGCGCCAATTGAAGGGCGCGAGGGCGCGGCTGTACTCACGGAAGGGGGCGGGGCCGATCCATTGGTCCCAATTGAGGCCCGCCGGCACCGGTTCCGGCGTGGGCCAGGCCTTCATCCCCTGCGGCCAGATCGGTCGGTTGGTCCACGCGTGAACCTCCGTGACGCGCCCCAGCACGCCCGCCCGCAGCAATTCCACGGCGCGGCGGATCGGTTCGCCGGCGTGAGCCTGGTTGCCCATCTGAGTCTGCACCCGCGTCTGCGCCGCGACCTCGGCAAGCCGCCGTGCCTCCCAGACCGAGTGCGCGATCGGCTTCTGGCAATACACATGCTTCCCGCCGCGCATGGCCAGCAGCGAGGCGTGAAAGTGGTGATGATCGGGCGTCGAGACCACCACCGCGTCGATCCCAGGGTGCGTGGCGAGCATCTCCCGGTAATCCGTGAAGAACTTGGCGGCGGGAAAGCGGTCAAGGATCGTGTCGCCGGCGCCGGCGGCTTTCGCCTTCTTCCTGCGCGTCAGCTCGGGGCGGCGCGGGTTCACCACGTCGCAGAGCGCCACAATCTCCCCGCCGGCCGCGGCGGTCGCGAGGGTATCGGTGTGACCCTTGCCGGTGACGCCAATGCAGGCGACCTGGATGCGGCTGTTGGCCCCGCGGGCGGCGGCGGGCAAAATGGTGAAGGCGGCGGCCGCGTGGGCGCTGCGGCGGAGGAATTCGCGGCGGGGCAGGGACATTCGGGGAAGGGGTGCAGGGAAAGCTGCGGGCGGCGCAGCGGCAGGGTCAAGCCGGCGCGTCGCGGCGGGGCTGGTAGGGAGCAAAAAAGGGTGAGGGGCCGCACCTCCTCGCCGCGATAAGGGCAAGTGGGCTCAGTCCTCGGGCTCCCGCGGCGCGGGCCCGCTGCGTCGCCAGTGTTTCCGTGGCGGACACGGCCCGCTCCGGGTTGCCGGCTAACCATTTGTCTGCCGTCCGGCAGCGGGGGGGCGACGGGCGGTTGACGCCGGCCCGGCCGCCGCTTCAGCTTCGTCCAAGCATGGCCTCCTCCCCCGTCGTTTCCCGTCGTGTCGTGATCACTGGTCTCGGGGCGGTTACGCCCTGCGGCACGACCGCGGCGGATACCTGGGCGGCCTTGGTGGCGGGGCGGAGCGGCATCGGGCCGATCACGCGTTTTGACGCCGCGGGTTGCACGGCGCGGATCGCCGGGGAAGTGCGGGACTATGACCCCTGCCGTCCGCTGGCGGCGCCCTTGCGCCCGCGGGGTGCGGCGGGCGAGGTGGTCCTGCAGGCGCTCACGCCCAAGGATTTGAAGAAGTTCGGCCGGTTCACGCACCTGGGCGTGGGGGCGGCGGTCGAAGCCTACGCCGACTCCGGCCTGGATGCCCACCGGGCGACCCTCGCCCCCGAGCGCTTTGGCGTTAGCTTGGGCGTTGGCTTGGGCGGATTGCCTGAGATGGAAGCCATGCACGACGTCTGGAAGGCCGGCGGCTTCCGCAAGATTTCCCCCTTCTTCATCATCCAGATCGCCCCGAACCTGCTGGCCGGGCAGGTCAGCCTGCTGCTGGACTGCCGTGGACCCAATATGAGCGTGGCCTCGGCCTGCGCGACCAGCGGGCACGCCCTCGGGGAGGCGGCCGCGGCTATCGCCCGGGGCGATGCCGACGTGATGCTGGCCGGCGGCGCCGAGTCCACGGTGACGCCCCTCGCGGTGGGCGCCTTCGCCCAGATGCGGGCCCTCTCCACCCGCAACGACGATCCCGCGCGCGCCTCGCGGCCGTACGACCGAGACCGCGATGGCTTCGTGCTGGCGGAGGGCGCGGTGGTCTGCGTGCTCGAAGAGCGGGAGCAGGCGCTGCGGCGCGGGGCCCGGATCTACGCGGAACTCCGGGGCTACGGGGCCACGGCGGACGCCTACCACCTGTCCTCGCTGGCGCCGGGGGCGGAAGGTTCGGCCCGGGCGATGCGCCTGGCGTTAAGCCGGGCGGAGCTGGCGCCGGGGGACATCGACTATGTGTCCGCCCACGCGACCTCGACCCCCGGGGGCGACGGCGAGGAGGCGGCGGCCATCGCGGACGTCTTCGGGGCGCACCGGGATTCGCTGCACGTCAGCGGGGTCAAGTCGATGACGGGCCACCTGTTGGGCGGCGCCGGGGCGATGGGCGTGTTTGCGGCCACCTTGGCCGTCCAGCAGGGCATTATTCCCCCGACCTTGAATCTTGACCAGGTGGACCCGGTTTGCGCCGCCTTGGGCCTCAACTACACCCCGCGCGAGGCGGTGCGGAAGCCGGTGCGGGCGGCCTTGGCGAACAGCTTCGGCTTCGGCGGGACCAACGCCTCGCTGGTCGTCGCGCGGCCGTAGCCACGCGGCGGGGCGGCGGGAGCCCGCTCAGTCGATCGTGTAGGGCTCCTGCAGCTCCTCGGCTTCGGCCGGGGTGGTGAGCGTGACGAGGCTGCGCAGCGAGGTGAAGTGCTGGCTGAGGTCGAAGTCGCCCCCGAGGCCACCGATCAGCTTGTCGAACAGGTCGCGCTTCGAGGCCTTCAGCGCCTGAATGCGTTCCTCGATGGTGCCGGCGGTGATCATCCGGTACACGAAGACCGTGTTCGTCTGGCCGATGCGGTGGACGCGGTCAACCGCCTGGGCCTCGACGGCGGGGTTCCACCAAGGATCCAATAGGAAGACGTAATCCGCGGCGTGAAGGGTGATGCCGGTGCCGGCGGCCTTGAGCGAAACGAGCATCACGGCGGCCCCGGAGGCGGTCTGGAAGGCCTGCACCGGCTTCTGGCGGTCGAGCGTCATCCCGGTGAGCTCGTAGCGGGCGAGATCCGGGAATTGGGCCGCCAGAGCCTCGCGGACGCGATCCAGCAGCATCACAAACTGGGAGAAGATGACCGCTTTGTGGCCGCTGCCGATGACCTCGGTGAGCTTCTCAAGGAGAAGGTTGATCTTGCCGGAGTCGCTGAGGGGCGCCTTGCGCCAAGGCAGCATATCTGGGTCGCAGCAGGTCTGGCGGAGGCGGGTGAGGAGGGCGAGGAAGCCGAAGGATTTCTCGCGCATTGCGGCGCCGACGTCGTCGCCCAAGCGGTCGAGGCCCTCGCTGCAGATCCGGGCGTACTCGGCCCGCTGGACGTCGGTGAGCGGGCAGATGAGCTCCATCTCGACCTTGGGTGGGAGTTCCTGCGCGACCTCGCGCTTGGTGCGGCGGAGGATGAAGGGAGCGAGTTGGGTGCGGAGGCGGGCGAGGGTGCCCTCGCGGTCGCCTACGAGGGCGGCCTCGAAGGCGGCACGGGAGCCGAGGAGGCCGGGGAGCAGGAAGCGGAAGATGCTCCAGAGGTCGAGTTGGCGGTTCTCGAGTGGAGTGCCAGTGAGGACGATCCGGCGGTCGGCCCGCAGCGCGAAGCAGGTCCGGGTGACCTTGGCGTCGGGGTTCTTGATGAACTGGCCCTCGTCGAGGACGGCGTAGCCGAAATCGATCCCGTCGAGCAGGGCGCGGTGCTTGCGAAGCTGGGTGTAGCTGGCGATCCAAAGGATCGTGCCGGGTCGGTGCTGGAACGTATGGCCGGCTTTGAGGATCTCGCAGGTTAGCCCGGGGAAGAAGCGGGCCATCTCCTCGCGCCAGACGGGGACGACGCTGGCCGGGCAGACAATCAGGGAGGGTTTGCCAGGCACTGGCCGGGCGGAGAGCAGGGCGAGGATCTGGAGGGTCTTGCCGAGGCCCATCTCGTCCGCGAGGAGGCCGTGGCACCCCACGTGGCCGAGGTGGAGCATCCATTCGACGCCGCGGCGCTGGTAGGGCCGGAGGAGGGGCGCCAGGTCCGGGGGCGTCGCGGGCGGGCCAAGGACCCGTTCCCGCCAGGCGGCGATCTCCGGCGAGAGGGAGAGCTTCAGGCGGTCGTCGTTGAACAGCGAGAAGATCAGGTAGGGCGAGAGCGGCGCGTGGTCGTTTTCGCCGGAGGCCTCGCCCAGGCTGCGCTGCCAGGTGGCGAAGGTGGCCCATTTCTCGGGCGGGACCGCGACGATGCCAAGGTTGGGCAGAATGACGGGCTGGCCCTCCTTGCGGAGAAGCGCCGCGACCTCGGCATCGGTCAGCATCCGCTCGCCGGCACGGAAGATCCACCGCAGGTTAAGGCCCACGCCGTCGCCGTTCGCGCCGCCCGTGCGGGGCACCGCCTCCGCCACAGCCTCAATCTCGACGGAACGGGTACCCTTGAGGAGGTGGGCGGCCCTGTCATCCAGCTCGACCGTGAAGAGGCGCTTCCAGGCCGGAAGGACGGTGCGGAGGAAGTTGGGGATCTCGATCAGCGACTCCAGCAGGTAAAGGCCGGAGTCCTGCTGGTAGTGGAAGTGGGCCTTACGCGCGTAGGCGGCGAGGCCGATGAGTTTCGCACGTTCGGCCGAGGTGGGGTGGGGATGACCGGGGGCCTGCGCCTCGGGTCCGAGCGCGGGTAGCCGTTTGCCGCCCGGGCCCTCGTTCCAAATCGCCTGGAAAGTTAGCCCGGCGGTCTTGGTCTTGAAGACCAGCACCAGCGTGCGGCTTGGGGCGCCGACCGCCAAGCTCGCCGCTGCGGGTGGGGCCGGTGCGGCGGGGGCGGGGCGTGTCTCTAAACCGTTGGAACCTGGCGCCGGGGCCGACCGCGGACCCGCGTGGAGAGGGGTCCGCGAATCAACTGGCAACGGAGAAATTTCATCCGCCACCAGTTCCTCAATCTCGTGGAGCCCGGCCACGGCGAGCGCCTGCGCGACCTCCGGATCCGTGGAGGAAGAGCGCACGCTGATACCCTGCTCTTTCCATTCGATCACGGCGTACTCATCGCGCTTCTCTACCCGTCGGTGGACAATGGCGTCGTGGTCCGTCAGCTCCAGTTCGCGGACCTGGCCCTCGACGTAGATCTGCCGACCGCGCTCTAGCTGATCGGCGGAGAACGCCGGCGCCCAATCACCCTCGAGCTTGCCGAACCAAAACTCTAGGGATCCCGGGGTGTAGACGCGCTTAGGACCGTGCGACTGCATCGATCGAAACGTCGACCGTGAAGGAGGGGGCGAGCCCGGTGCAATCCTGAAGTTGGTGCGCGTTAGCAACCCGGCCGCGCCGCCGCGGCGGGGGCGGTGAGGAACGGCTGGAGCGCGGCGAGGGTGCGATCGGCGGCGCCGCGGTTCCGGGCGTGCCACGCTTCGGCGGCCTGGCCGCGGGCGGCGAGGGTGGCGGGATCGGACAGTAGCCGGGTCGCGGCGGCAGCGAGCGCGGCCGGCGTGGCAACCGTCTCGGCGGCGCCGGCGGCGAGGAGTTCCCCGGCGACCGTGCGGAAGTTGCTCATCCCCGGACCGAGCAGGAGGGTTTTGCCAAGGGCCGCGGCTTCCACCGGACTCTGACCCTCCGTGTGCGGGGGCAGGCTTTTGCCCACAAAGACGACGTCCGCGAGGTGCGTGAGCAGGGCCAGTTCGCCCGTGGTGTCGGCGACCGCCACCTCGACCGGGCTCGGGGCGGGGCCGTCGGTGCGGAAGTGGCCGCGCACGCCCGCGGTGTGGAGAGTCTGCTGCACCTCCCCCCGACGCTCGGCGTGGCGGGGCACCAGCAGCAATTGGGCCTCTAGGCCTTGGGCGCGGGCCTGGCGCCAAGCCGCGAGCAGCGCCGCCTCCTCCCCGGCCCAGGTCGAGGCGCCGAGCAGCAGCGGTCCCGCCCCCAAGCCCAGTTCCCGGCGCAACCGCACCTGCTCCGCGGGCGGGCAGGTGCTGGGCGTCACGTCGAGCTTGAGGTTGCCGGTGATGCTGACCCGGTCCTCGCTGACACCGAGACGAACGAGGCGGTTGGCGTCGAGAGCCGAGGCGGCGAGGAAGCGGGTGCGGCGGCCGAGGACCAGCGGCGCCAGCCCGGGCACCCGGCTGAGCCGGCGGAAGGAACGGTCGCTGAGGCGCGCGTTAACGCAAACCACGGGCACGCCGCGGTGTGCGGCCTGATGCAAGTGTTCCGGCCACCGTTCGCCTTCGGCCAGCACCACCAGCTGGGGTTGCAGCGCTCGCCACGCGGCGGCCGAGCACGGCCAGGCGTCGAGGGGAAAGTAGGCGAGGGTGGAAGCGAGCGAGCCGTAGCGTTCCGCGGCGAGGCGCCGGCCGGTGCTGGTGGTCGTCGTGAGCACGATCTCGGCGCCGGCCGCGTGCAGCCCCCGGAGTACCGGTCCAAGCGCGAGCAGTTCGCCGACGCTGACCGCCTGCACCCAAACGCGGGTGCGGCCGGGCGTGGGCGGGGGGAGCGGAGCGAGCCAGCCGAGGCGCTGGGAAAATCCGGGGCCGTAACCGCCGCGCCGAATCATCCGGAGGCCGTACCGGGGGGCGAGCGCGAGGAGCGCCGGAGTGAACAGGGCCCGGTAGAGCCAGAGCAGTGGGGACGTCACGGGCTCGGGGCGGCCGGGGGCGGGCGTCCCGCGGGTAGCAGCCGGAGGTTAAGCAGCGGGAGGAGCCCGAGCAGGCCGAGAACGGTGCCGCCAAGGACTGCGTAGCCCGCCAGATCGTGGACCGTGCCCTCGATCGCGGCGTGGCCATGGCGGTAGGCCCAAGCGGTGAGGAATAAGCTGCGGGCGAGGTTCGTCACAAACGCCAGCAGCAGGGCAGCGACGACGAGTGCAACCTTCTTCCACGCCTGCTGCACGAATACCGCCGCGAGGAACGAACCGGCGAAAAGACAGGCGGTGAGGGAACGAATGCCGGAGCATGCGTCCTCCACGCCGACTAGGTTGGCTTGGCCGTTGACCGGCGGGAGGGCGAGCACGTTGCCGCGTTGCTCGATCGGCAGGCCGAGCGCGTCGAAGACGAACGCCACCACGGCCACCACGCGCCGAAGGAGGACTAGGTTCAGCTTAGACTCCACGGCCGAGACCATCGGGGCGGAGACGAGCCAGATCAGCACGGGGAACAGAAAGAGGCTGGCGAGGCGGAGCCGAGCGTCCGTGGTCAGACCAGCCGGGGTAGGGGAGGGGGTCGGCGGGGCGTTCAGCACCAGCAGAGCTGCGGTAATTCCGGCCATGCCCAGCGTGATGGCGAGCGTGCCGGGCTGGGAGGTGCCAGCTCCGGCGCGATAGAAGGAGCCGAGGAGAAAAAACGCCGCGCCCAGCAGCAGCGCGGAGCCGGTTAAAGTCGCGAGGAGCCAGCCCTGCCACCCGGCGGCGCGGGGGCTGTGCGGCTGGGCGCAGGCCGCGGCGGCTGCGCGGATGCGAGGCCATCGGTCGTGCACCACGAACGCGACCAAGAGCGGTACGAGCCAGCCGAAGGAGTAGTCCTGCTTCACCCGCCACCAGTGGGACTGGTCCCAAGCGGTAAAGAGCATAAAGCCGCCGGCAAGCAGCAGCGCGAGCCCGAGGGAGCCCGGGAGGTCGGAGCGGATTTTCATCCAGCCGGCGCGCATTCGGGCGGAGGGAAACCGGCTTCCTCGGGGAAGCGAGCGCGATTTTGCGCTTGTCCGCGGCGACGCGGGTCGACGCGCTTGCCGGTTCCGTCGTCCGACCACGGACGACGTTTCCCGCAGTTTGATCGAGATTGTGCTTGCCCGCGGTTTCGCCGCCGGTAGCGTTTTCCCCTTTTCGTCCTGTTTCCCTCGTAAGAATAACCTCCGCGTATGCCGACCATTAACCAACTCGTGCGCAAAGGCCGCCGCCAGGTGACCGCCAAGTCGAAGTCCCCGGCCCTGGCGGGCAATCCCTTCCGCCGCGGCGTTTGCGTTCAGGTGATGACCCGCACCCCGAAGAAGCCGAATTCGGCCATCCGCAAGGTCGCCAAGGTCCGACTCACGAACGGCAATGAGGTTATCTCTTACATTCCGGACGAGGGCCACAATCTGCAGGAGCACTCGATCGTGCTCGTCCGCGGCGGCCGCGTGAAGGATCTCCCCGGCGTCCGTTACCACATCGTCCGCGGCACTCTGGACGCCACCGGCGTCGAGAAGCGCCGCCGCTCCCGCTCCAAGTACGGCGTCAAGCGCCCGAAGGCCGCCAAGTAATCCCTTCCGTCCCCCGCCACTCCCGCCATGTCCCGCCGTCACCGCGCAGAGAAGCGCCAGGTTCAGCCCGATCTCCGCTACCAGAGCCCCCTGGTCGCGCACCTTGTCAATGTGATCATGAAGGGGGGCAAGAAGAACCTTGCCCAGCGCATCGTTTACGGGGCCTTTGAGAAGGTCTCCGAGAAGTTGCAGAAGGGCGACCCGGTCGACCTCCTGCTGGGCGCGCTCGAGAACGCCCGTCCCCGCCTCGAGGTGAAGAGCCGCCGCGTCGGTGGCGCCACTTACCAGGTGCCGATCGAGATTTCGTTTGAGCGCCAGGAGTCGCTCGCGCTTCGTTGGATCGTCGCCGCCGCCGGCGCCCGCAAGGGCATCCCGATGCGCGACGCCCTCGCCGCGGAGATCGTCGACGCCTACAACAACACGGGCTCGGTGGTGAAGAAGAAGGAAGACACGCACAAGATGGCCCAGGCCAATCGCGCCTTCGCCCACCTGCGCTGGTAACCGCCCGCTCCTCCCGCCAATGGCCTCCGCCGCCCCCGCCATCACCGTCGTCACCGACAAGGCGAAGATCTCCCCGGTCAACGCCAAGGACCGCCCGTTCCCGCTGGAGTGGACCCGCAACATCGGCATCGCCGCCCACATCGACGCCGGCAAGACGACGACCACCGAGCGCATCCTGTTTTACTCCGGCGCCGTCCACAAGATGGGCGAGGTGCACGAGGGTTCGACGGTGACCGACTGGATGGAGCAGGAGCGTGAGCGTGGCATCACGATCACCGCCGCCGCCATCTCCTGCGCCTGGAACGCCTCCTGCGGCCCGTGGAAGGGCATCAAGCAGCGGATCAACATCATCGACACCCCGGGACACGTGGACTTCACCGCCGAGGTGGAGCGCTCCCTGCGCGTGCTCGATGGCGCCGTCGCCGTCTTCTGCGCGGTCGCCGGCGTCCAGCCCCAGTCCGAGACCGTCTGGCGGCAGGCCAATAAGTACAAGGTTCCCCGGATCGCGTTCATCAACAAGATGGACCGCACTGGCGCTGATTTCTTCCGCGCGGTCAGCGAGATGCGCGAGAAGCTGAAGGCCAACGCCCACCCGCTGTTCATCCCGATCGGCAAGGAGGAGAACTTCTCCGGCCTCGTCGATCTGGTCCAGAACATCGCCTACATCTTTGACGACACCACCGATCCGCTCGGGATGAACCCGATCACGTCGGAGGTGCCCGAGGCCTACCGCGCCCAGGCCAAGGAATACCGCGACAAGCTCATTGAGGCGGTCTCCGACTTCGACGATGTCATCGCCGAGAAGTACCTCGGGGGCGAGGAAGTGACCGTCGACGAGCTGATGCTCGGCATCCGCAAGGCGACTATCTCCCTCCAGTTCACCGGCGTGGTTCCCGGCTCCGCCTTCAAGAAGAAGGGCGTGCAACGCCTGCTCGACTGCGTGGTCAATTACCTGCCCAGCCCGATCGACGTTCCCCCGATGAAGGGCGTGAACACCGACGGCGGCGAAGTGGAAGCCGTGGTGGACGACAAGGGCAAGATGGCCGGCCTGGCCTTCAAGCTCTGGACCGACCCGTTCGTCGGCAAGCTCGTGTTTTTCCGGGTCTACACCGGTCAACTCCGCAAGGGGATGACCGTTTACAACCCCCGCACCCGCCGCTCCGAGCGCGTGTCCCGCCTCGTGCTGATGCGGGCCATCGAACGCGAGGAAATCGAAGTCGCCTATGCCGGTGACATCTGCGCGGTGGTCGGCGTGAAGGATGTCATCACCGGCGACACCTTCGCGGACGAGGATCTCGACATCCGCCTGGAACCGCCGTCCTTCCCCGAGCCCGTGATCTCGATGTCCATCGAGCCGAACTCGAAGGGCGACCAGGAGAAGATGGGCACCGCCCTCCAGCGTCTGGTGGCCGAGGATCCGACCCTCCGCGTGAAGACCGATCCGGACACGGGTCAGACCATCCTCGCGGGGATGGGTGAACTTCACCTCGACATCATCCGCGACCGGATGAAGCGTGAGTTCAAGGTCGAGGCCACCGCTGGCAAGCCGCAGATCGCGTACCGCGAGACCGTGGTCCGCGCCGCGGACGGCGAGGGCAAGTTCATCCGCCAGTCAGGCGGCAAGGGCCAGTACGGCCACGTGATCGTCAAGCTCGAGCCCAACCAGAAGGGTAAGGGCGTGGAGGTCGTCAACGAGGTCGTCGGCGGCACCATTCCCAAGGAGTTCATCAAGCCGGCGACGGACGGGATCCTTGAGGGGGCGAACAATGGCGTGGTCGCGGGTTATCCGGTGGTCGACATCATCGTCCGCATCACCGACGGTACCTTCCACGAGGTCGATTCGTCCGAACTCGCGTTCAAGATGGCGGGCATTTTCGCCCTCAAGGACGCGATGAAGAAGGCGAACCCGATCCTGCTGGAGCCCATTATGGGCGTCGAGGTGACCACCCCCGAGGAGTACCAAGGCGACCTGATGGGCGACATCAATCGCCGCCGCGGTCAGATCCAGGGGATGGAGAACAAAGCGGGCGCCTGCATCATCAACGCGAACGTCCCCCTCGAGACCCTCTTCGGCTACGTCACGGACATCCGCTCGCTCTCCAAGGGCCGTGCGTCGGCCTCCATCACGCCGTCGCACTTCGAGCAGGTGCCCGGTTCCCTCCTCACCAAGATCGTCGAGTCGTCCGTCCGGGCTCCCGCCCGCACGTAACCCCCAGTCCCTCTCCCGTTATGAAAGGCCAGCGCATCCGCATCAAACTCCAGGGCTTTGACTACCGCGTCATCGACCAGTCAGCCCAGGACATCGTCGAGACGGCCAAGCGGTCGGGCGCCCGGGTCTCCGGCCCGATCCCGCTGCCCACGCGCATCGAGAAGCTCTCGGTCAACCGGTCCCCGCACGTCGACAAGAAGTCGATGGAGCAGTTTGAGACCCGCACGCACAAGCGCCTGATCGACATCATCGAGCCCACCGCGCAGACGGTGGACGAGCTGAAGAAGCTCAATTTGCCGTCGGGCGTGGACATCACCATCAACGTCTGAGTCGCCCGGCTGCCTCCCTCCACCCCGCTTTTTCCCTCCACCCGGATTCGTCCCTCTACAGTTAGCAGACGCCGATGTTCCCCCCGGGGAACCTCCCGGCCCCGCTAAAGTAGGTCCGTCCAACGGAACCTAATCCACCTACCGCTTAGCCCAATGATCTCCGAAATTCTAGGAAAGAAACTCGGGATGACCCAGGTTTACGACGCACAGAATGTGCTCGTGCCGGTCACCGTGGTCGAGGCCGGCCCCTGCGCCGTCGTCCAAGTTAAGACCGCCGCCCGTGATGGCTATCACGCCGTGCAGCTCGGGTTCGCCCGTCAGAAGGAAAAGAACAGCTCCGCCGGTGAGCTCGGACACGCGAAGAAGGCCGGTCTCGATGCCGCCCCCCGCGTGCTCGCCGAGGTCCGCCTCGACGCGGAGGCCAAGCTGAAGGTCGGTGACGTCGTCACCGCCGCGGCCTTCACCGAGGGCCAGCTGGTCGACGTGATCGGCGTGACCAAGGGCAAGGGTTTCCAGGGCGTGGTCAAGCGCTGGCGGGTCGCCGGTGGTCCGGCCTCCCACGGCTCGATGTTCCACCGCCGCATCGGGTCGATCGGTATGCGCCAGACGCCCGGCCGTTCCTGGAAGAACCAGTCGATGCCCGGGCATATGGGCTCGGAGCGCCGCACGGTGCAGAACCTGCGCGTGGTGCGGGTCATCGCGGAACGCAACCTGATCCTCGTGAAGGGCGCCATTCCCGGCGCGAACGGCGACGACGTGCTGGTGCGCACGGCGATCAAGGGCCAGCGTGCGGTGGTCGCCCCGGCGGCCGCCCCGGCTCCCGCCAAGGAAGCGAAGCCGGCGAAGGAAGCCAAGGCCGCAGCCAAGAAGTAAAGGAGAACCCTGAGATGAAACTCGTAGTCTTCAGTTCCGACGGCAAGACCAGCAGCGAACGCGATTTCGCGAACGTGCCGACCTTCGAGGGCGACAAGGGCCTGCAGGCGGTCAAGGAGGTCATCGTCGCGATCAACGCGAACAACCGCCAGGGCACGCACTCGACCAAGACCCGCGGCGAGGTCCGGGGTGGCGGCAAGAAGCCGTGGCGGCAGAAGGGCACCGGCCGCGCCCGCGCCGGTTCCATCCGCTCCCCCCTGTGGGTCGGCGGTGGCGTCGTCTTCGGGCCCAAGCCCCGTGACTATTCCAAGAAGGTGAACGCGCGCGTCCGCCGCCTCGCCTTCAGCCGCGCCCTCTTCGACCGCTGCACCGCGGGCGAGCTCGCCGTCATCGAGGCCTTCCAGGCCGGCGTCGCCAAGACCAAGGCGGTGAACGAGGTCGTCACCCGCATCGCCCCCAAGGGCCGCGTGCTGCTGGTGGACGCCGGTTTCGACGCGGTGACGTCCCGCTCGTCGCGCAATCTGGAGCGGGTGTCGCTCCAGGACGCGGCCCAGCTCAACACCCTGGATCTCGCCCAGTACGCGAAGATCATCGTCAGCACGAAGGCGCTCGAGGCGATTTTGGCCCGCGCCAATGGAGGGAAGAACTAATGCAAGCCGACAAGATCCTCAAACTCGTCCGCCTCACGGAGAAGTCGAATAAGCTCTCCTCGACGCTCGGCCAATATACGTTCGAGGTGCACGGCCACGCCACCAAGGACCAGATCGCGGTCGCGGTCGAGGAGACCTTCAAGGTCACCGTGCGCCGCGTGAACACCCAGACCTACCGCGGCAAGAACAAGCGCAGCCGCCAGGGCCGGCCCAGCGTCGGTTCCGACTACAAGAAGGCGATCGTGACCCTCAAGGCCGGCGACAAGATCGAATTGGTCTGAGCCCGCGCCCTCCTCCGGAGATCCCCCCATGCCTATCCATTCCTTTCGTCCGCTGACGCCCGCCGGCCGCTTCACGGCCCTGAACAAGACCTCGGGCCAGCTCTCCCGCAAGCGCCCCGAGCGCGGCCTCACCGAGTCGAAGAACAAGTCCGGCGGCCGCAATGTCTATGGCCGGGTGACTTCCCGCCATCGTGGCGGCGGCCACAAGCAGCTGTACCGGATCGTGGACTTCAAGCGGTCCCGGCTCGACCTGCCCGCCCGCGTCCAGGCCCTCGAGTACGATCCCAATCGCTCGGCCAACCTCGCCCTGATCGCTTACAACGACGGCGTGAAGGCCTATATCCTGGCCCCGAAGGGCCTCAAGGTAGGCGACACGATCGTGACCTCCGACAAGGCCACGACCAACGACTACACGGTCGGCAACAACTTCCCCCTGGCGATCATCCCGCCTTCGACGCGCCTGCACTGCGTCGAGCTCGTGCCGGGTCGCGGCGCGCAGATCGCCCGCAGCGCCGGTGCCAGCCTGGAGCTGGTGGCCGTCGAGGAGGGTCAGGCGACGCTCAAGATGCCCTCGGGCGAGCTGCGCCACGTGAACGCCAAGTGCCGCGCCACGATCGGTGAGGTGGGCAACGGCGACCACAACCAGCAGTCCCTCGGCAAGGCCGGCCGGTCCCGCTGGCTCGGCATCCGCCCGACGGTCCGCGGTATGGCGATGAACCCGGTCGATCACCCCAACGGTGGCGGTCAGGGCAAGTCCAAGGGCGGTGGCGGCCGCCAGCAGCTGGTGTCCCCGTGGGGCCAGCTGGCCAAGGGTTTCCCGACCCGGCGCCGCTCCAAGCCGTCGAACGCCCAGATCATCGTCCACCACAACGGCCGCAAGCCGCGCGGTCAGAAGTAATCCAGCCCCCTCCGTACCATGGCACGTTCCATCAAGAAGGGCTTCTTTGTCGACTACCACCTGCTCGAGAAGATCGAGAAGGCGGTCAAGGCCGGCACCAAGAAGCCGATCCAGACCTGGTCCCGCCGTTCGACCATCACCCCCGACTTCGTCGGCCACACGTTCAGCGTGCACAACGGCAAGGCGTTCGTCGCGGTGTACGTCACCGAGAACATGGTCGGGCACAAGCTCGGGGAGTTCGCCCCGACCCGCGTGTTCAAGGCGCACGGCGGGATGACCCGCAAGGAAATCTGATTTTACCGATGCGTCGTCTCCTTTCCCTCTTCCTGGCGGGTGTGCTCCCGGTCGCGGCGGCCGCGGCCGCGGCGTCGCCCCGTGCCGGCACCGTGCTGGCGGTGGAAGCGGGAAGCGTCGCGGACCTCGTGGTCCTCGATGCCGGGTTCGACGGCGGCCTGCGGCAGGGGATGCTCTGCCGGCTGGTCCGCGATGGTCGCGAGATCGGCGAGGTCATCCTCGTCGCGCTCCGGCCCGCGGTCAGCGCCGCCCTCATCACCCGCCTGGCGGCGGACCAAGCGGTCCGTCCCGGGGACGTCGCCCTCCTGAAGCTCCTCAAATCTTAACCCAGATCGACCAACCAAAGGGTAAGGCGCCCCGCGCCGTTATCGCCGGCCTTTCCCGCCGGAATCCTCAAGCCACCATGGAAGTCCAAGCCCTCACTCGCTACGCGCGCATGTCGCCCAAGAAGATGCGCGAGGTCGCCCGCACCATCCAAGGCCGTCCGGCCGCGGAGGCGGTCGAGTTCCTGAGCCTCGTGCCGCGCAAGTCCGCGCGCCTGATCGCCAAGACGCTCAAGAGCGCGATCGCGAACGCCGAGAACAACCGCAACCTCTCGGCCGATTCCCTGACCGTGCGCAGCGCGGTCATCGAGAACGGCCCCGTGCTGAAGCGCTTCAAGGCGGGCGCCCGCGGCACCGCGATGCCCCGGCGCAAGAAGATGTCCCACATTCGTATCATCCTCTCGGACGGCACCGACAACTCGTAATTCCATTTTCCCATGGGCCAAAAGACAAATCCCGTTGGTTTCCGCCTCGCCGTCCGCCGCAACTGGCAGTCCCGCTGGTACGCGGGCAAGAAGGAATTCGGCCGGTTGCTCGCCGAGGACCAGCTGATCCGCACCAAGCTGATGGAGAAGCTGAAGCAGGCCTCCGTGCCGCGCATCTTCATCGAACGCGCCTCGAACCGGGTGCGGGTCAAGATCTACACCGCTCGGCCCGGCATCGTCATCGGCCGCAAGGGCCAGGAGATCGAGAAGATCAAGGAGGAGCTCGCCAAGCTGACCGGCAAGGAGATCCTGCTGGACATCCAGGAGGTCAAGAAGCCCGAGATCGAGGCCGCCTTGGTGGCCGAGAACGTGGCCCTCCAGCTGGAGCGCCGCATCGCCTTCCGCCGCGCGATGAAGAAGGCCGTCGAGATGGCGATGGCCCTCGGTGCCGAAGGCATCCGGATCCAGTGCTCGGGCCGCCTCGGCGGCGCCGACATCGCCCGCCGCGAGTGGCAGCGCAAGGGCCGCGTGCCGCTGCACACCCTCCGCGAGAACATCGATTACGGGTTCGCCGAGGCCCTCACCGTCTACGGCAAGATCGGCGTCAAGTGCTGGATCTGCAAGCAGGAGTCCGACAACTCCTGAGCCGCCCGCCCAACCACTTAACCGGAGAATTCTCCTATGGCTCTCGCCCCCGCCCGCACCAAATACCGCAAGTCGCAGAAGGGATCCCGCGCCGGCAACGCCAAGCGCGGCAACACCCTCGCTTTCGGTGAGTTTGGTCTCCAGTCCCTCACCCGCGGCCCGATGACCGGGCAGCAGATCGAGGCCGCCCGCGTCGCGATCTCGCGCCACCTGAAGCGCAAGGGTAAGCTTTGGATCCGCGTCTTCCCGCACAAGCCGGTGACCAAGAAGCCCGCCGAGGTTCGAATGGGCCAAGGCAAAGGCCCGGTCGAGTACTACGTCGCGGTGATCAAGCCCGGCGCGGTGCTCTTCGAACTCGCCGGTGTACCCCTGACGGTCGCCCGCGAGGCGTTCCGCCTGGCGGACGCCAAGCTGCCCTTCCACTGTCGTTTCATCTCGCGCGAGGCCGCCCAAGCCTAAGCCGACAACCCGTTCCGCCGCTATGACTTCCAAGGAAATCCGCGAACTCGCGCCCGCCGAGATCTCGACCAAGCTCCGCGACATCCGCGGTCAGCTGCTCCAGCTCCGCCTGCGCAAGCAGACGGGCCAGGTCGAGAAGACCCACGAGCTGCGTGCCCTCCGCAAGGACATCGCCCGCCTCGAGACCATCCTCAACCAGAAGAAGGCCCAGGCGCCGAAGGCCGCCTGAGACGCCTACCCGTCCCCCCCGCCATGTCCTCTCCCGCTCCCGCCGCGCGCAGCACGCGCAAGACCCAGGTCGGCTTCGTTTCGAGCCGCTCGGGCGACAAGTCCATCAAGGTCACCGTCGCCTACAAGACCCCCCATCCCCTGTACCACAAGGTCGTCAACCGCCAGACCGTTCTCCACGTCCACGACGAGGCGAACGAGACGCGCGTGGGCGACAAGGTGGAGGTGATGGAGACCCGCCCCCTCAGCCGGCTGAAGCGCTGGCGCGTGGTTGCCGTGCTCCAGAAGGCCGTTTCGGCCGAGGGTGCTGCGATCAGCGAGGCGGATGTTGCCGCCGCCGTGCCCACCAAGACCACCAAGCCCGCCGAGGCCGCCCCCGCCGCCCCGACGAAGGGCTGAACCCGCCCCGTCCCGAAGGAAGAGCCATGATCCAACTGCGTTCCATTCTCGAGGTCGCCGACAATACCGGCGCCCGCAAGGCCGCCCTCATCCAACGGATGGGGCAAAACACCCCTTATGCCCACGTCGGAGACGTCGTCACCGTGCACATCAAGGAGAGCACGACCGACGCCACAGTGAAGAAGGGTGAGGTGGCGAAGGCCGTCGTTGTCCGCACCAAGGCCCCGATCCGCCGCGCGGACGGCAGCTACCTGCGGTTCGACAGCAACGCGATCGTCATCATCGACGCGACCAACAACCCCAAGGGCACCCGTATCTTCGGCCCCGTCGCCCGCGAGCTCCGCGCGCGGAACTTCATGAAGATCATCTCGCTCGCCCCGGAGGTCCTCTAACATGCAGAAGTTCCACGTCAAACGCGGCGACCAGGTGGTCGTCATCGCCGGGGCCCAGAAGGGCAAGTCCGGCAAGGTGCTCGAGATTCTCGCCGCCAAGGAGCGCGCGCGGGTCGAGGGCCTGGCGATGATCAAGCGCCACCTCAAGAAGTCCCAGGAGCATCCGCAGGGCTCCATCGCCGAACGCGAGGGCTCGATCCATATCAGCAACCTGATGCTGCAAAAGGACTTTGACGCCAGCCGCCGCCGCAAGCCGGCCGCCGCCACCGCCTGATCGCCGAGACGGCGCTTGCCATTCCCGGTTCTTCCCCGCGATTCTTCGCCCTTTTCCCTCCTCCCTTCGCAATCCTTTCGTCCGGGGTCGGTAATCCCGGACACCTACAATGAGCTACGTTCCCAGTCTGAAGAAGCTTTACCTCGAGCAGGTGATCCCCGAGCTCACCCGTAGCCGGGGCTACAAGAATCGGCACGAGGTGCCGCGTCTGGTGAAGATCGCGATCAACACCGGCATTGATGCCGATGCCGACAAGAACCAGATCGCGGACATCCAGCGCGACATCGCCCAGATTGCCGGCCAGAAGCCCGTGCTCGCCCGCTCGCGCAAGGCGATCGCCAACTTCAAGCTGAAGCAGGGTCAGGTCGTGGGCTGCCACGTGACGCTGCGCGGCGACGCGATGTGGGAATTCCTCTGCCGCCTGCTGGCGGTGGCGCTGCCGACGATTCGCGACTTCCGCGGCGTACCGAGCAAGTTCGACGGCCAGGGCAACTACAACCTGGGCATCACCGATCACTCGATCTTCCCGGAGATCACGGTGGAGAACGTCAAGAAGCACATCGGTCTTGACCTCACGCTGGTGACCACGGCCCAGACGGACGACGAGGGGCGCGAGCTCCTGCGGCTGCTCGGGATGCCGTTCCGCCGCGTGGAATCCGCCGCCAAGGCCGCCTAACCCGACCCCTTTCGTCATGCCGAAGACCTCCGCCCTCGAGCGCAACCAGAAGCGCATCCGCCTCGTCGCCAAGTTCGCCGCGAAGCGTGCCGAACTGAAGGCCGCCCTGATCAATCCCGCCACGACCGACGAGGAGTTTTTCGCGGCGCAGAAGAAGCTGCAGAAGCTGCCGCGCAACTCGTCCCCCGTGCGCGTCCGCAACCGCTGCTCCCTCAGCGGCCGCCCCCGCGCCTACAACCGCAAGTTCGGCGTGTCCCGTATCCAGTTCCGCGAACTCGCCCTTGCCGGCAAGATCCCCGGCGTGACCAAGTCCTCCTGGTGATTTCCCTCTTGGCCGGCGGGGGTGGGGACCTTCGGGTCCCCCGGATATGACCCGCCGACCGCCTCTCGATCTCCATCCAACATGACCGATCCGATCAGCGACTTCCTCACCCGGCTCCGGAACGCCTCCAAGGCGCGTCTAGATGACTGCGTGATCCCGCATTCCAAGCTCAAGGAAAGCATCCTGGGCATCCTCAAGGCCGAGGGCTACGTGGCCGACTTCAGCAAGGGTACGGATGCCCAGGGCCACCCGACGCTGGTGGCGAAGATGAAGTACGTGGCCGGCGCCCCCGCCATCACCGGCCTGGCCCGCGTCTCCGCGCCGGGCCGCCGTCTGTATTACGCCTACACCGATGTGCCCCGGGTCGTGAACGGCCTTGGGATTGCGATCGTGTCCACCTCTAAGGGCGTGTTGAAGGACGCCGACTGCCGCCGCCAGAAGGCCGGCGGGGAGCTCCTCTGCAACGTCTGGTAAGCCGCTGCTGACCCAATCCCATCCATGAGCCGCATCGGCAAACAACCCGTTTCCATCCCCGACAAGGTCAAGGTCTCCGTCACCGGCGGGACCGTGCTGGTCGAGGGCCCCAAGGGCAAGGTACAAAAGGCCTTCGCCCCCGCCGTCAAGGTGACGGTGGCCGACAAGAATGTCACCTTCGCTCCGACCGAGGAGACCCGTTTCGCCCGGGCGATGTACGGCACCGCGCGTTCCGTGGTCGCTGGCATGGTCAAGGGCGTCACCGAGGGCTACGCGAAGGAGCTGGAGATCCAGGGGGTGGGCTTCAAGGCCAACCTCAAGGGCAACCAGCTGGACCTCGCGCTGGGCTACTCGCACCCGATCCTGATGACGATCCCGGAGGGGATCAAGGTGACCGTGACTGACCAGACGAAGCTGAAGGTCGAGGGCGCGGACAAGCAGCTGGTGGGGGCGGTGACCGCGGAGATCCGCAGCTACTACCCGCCGGAGCCCTACAAGGGCAAGGGTGTCCGCATCGTGGGCGAACGCGTCCGCCGCAAGGAAGGCAAGACCGTGGCCTAAGGCCGGGAGAATCCAGAATGAAAACCATCAACAAAGCCCGCCTGCTGCAGAACCGTCGCTGGCGCATCCGCAAGAAGGTGAACGGGACGGCCGCCCGTCCGCGTCTCGCGGTCCGTTTCACTTCCAAGCACGTCTACGCCCAGGCGATCAACGACGAGGCCGGCGCGACGCTGGTCTTCCTCTCGAGCCTCGATTCCGCCCTGCGCGAGCAGAAGCTGAAGGCCAATCTGGCGGGCGCGAAGGCGCTGGGCCAGGCCTTCGCCGCCAAGGCCAAGGCGGCGGGCATCACCGCGGTGGTCTTCGACCGCAGCGGCGCCCCCTATCACGGCAAGGTCAAGACGTTCGCCGACGCCGCGCGCGAGGGCGGGCTCCAATTCTAAGCACCGCATGAGCACCGAAAATTCTTTTGAGACTGTTGTGACCCCGGTGGAGGCCGCCCCGGCTGCCCCGGTTGCCGCGCCCGAGCGCCCCGCGCGCGAGGGTCGTGGGGGTGGCGGTGGCTTCCGTGGACCCGGTGGCGGGCGCGGTCCCCGCCGCGATGGCGGCCGCCGTGACTCGCGGGACAAGCCCCAGGAGGGCGAGGGTCCCTCGATGATCGAGAAGGTCGTCTTCATCAACCGCTGCGCCAAGGTCGTGAAGGGCGGTCGCCGCTTCTCCTTCGCGGCGCTCGCCGTGGTCGGCGACGGCAAGGGCCGCGTCGGCATCGGCTACGGCAAGGCCAACGAGGTCCCGGACGCCATCAAGAAGGGCACCGCGAACGCCCACAAGCACCTCGTGAGCGTGAAGCTCAAGGGCGACACGATCCCGCACGATGTGTTCGGCCAGTACGACGGCGGCAAGGTGCTCCTGCGCCCGGCCTCGCCCGGCACCGGCCTGATCGCCGGCGGCGGCGTGCGTGCGGTCCTCGAGGCGGCGGGGGTGAAGAACATCCTCACCAAGTCGATGGGCTCCTCCAACCACATCGCCGTGGTCCACGCCACCCTCGATGGCCTGCGGAAGCTCCGCCTCGCCGCGGACGTCGCCCAGGTCCGTCAGACCGCCTGAGTCCGTTCCCTCCCTGTCCCATTCACCATCCGAGTCGCCCCGGCCCACCAGCGCCCGGGCGGCGCCCTGAGGAAATCCCATGAAGCTCCACGAACTGAAGAACGTCCCCGGTGCGGTGCACCGCAAGAAGCGCGTCGGCTGCGGCGAAGGCGGCGGCCACGGCAAGACCAGCACCAAGGGCGGCAAGGGCCAGACGGCCCGCTCCGGCGGCAGCATCCGCCCCGGCTTTGAAGGCGGTCAGATGCCCCTTTACCGGAAGCTCCCGCACCGCGGGTTCAACAACTACAACCACCGGGTCGAGACCGCCGTGGTCAACATCGGTGCCCTCGCGGGCCTCGATGCCGCGGTGACCGAGGTTGACGCCGGCGTGCTCGCGACCCACGGCCTGATCCGGGCGGGCGAGACCTCCGTCAAGATCCTCGGCGACGGCGAGCTCGGCCGGGCCCTGAAGGTCACGGCGGCCCGGTTCTCCGGCTCGGCCAAGGCCAAGATTGAAAAGGCCGGTGGCCAGGCCATCGTGGCCTGAACCCCCGTATCGTCCCCCTTCCCGTTCCCCCCGTCCCGGCCCCCGTGGTCGCGGCGGGGTGGGGCGGCTCCCGGCGCCCTCCCTCGCAATCCCTCCCGCTGTGTTTTCCGCCTTTACGAATTCCCTGAAGATTCCGGAGCTGCGCTCGCGCATCTTCTATACCCTTTCGCTGCTCTTCGTCTCGCGGGTCGCCTCGATCATTCCGCTGCCGGGCATCGATCCGGCGCCGCTGCAGAAGTTCTTCTCCGAGCAGGCGGCCACGGGCGCGGGCAACCTCATCGGGTTGTACAATATGTTCACCGGCGGCGCCCTGACCAAGGGCGCGATCGCCGCGCTGGGCATTATGCCGTACATCAGCGCCTCGATCATCTTCCAGCTGATGACCGCGGTGGTGCCGGCGCTCAGCCGCCTCCAGCAGGAGGGTGACGTCGGCCGGCAGAAGCTGACCCAGTACACCCGCTACGCGACGGTGCTCATCTGCCTCATCCAGGGCACCCTGCTGATCCTGGCGCTGAACAACCCCGGCCAGCTCTTCCCCGGGTACGACGTCTCCACCTACGGGCCGATCGTGATCATCAGCAAGTGGAGCTTCATCCTGACCTCCGTCATCTTTATGACCGCGGGCACGATGCTCCTGATGTGGTTGGGTGAGCAGATCACCCAGCGAGGCATCGGTAATGGCGTCTCTTTGCTGATTACGGTGGGCATTTTGGCGGACATCCCCGGCGCCGCCCAGCAGACCTACAGCCTCTTCTTCAAGCCCGTCGGCACCGGCACGAGCCTCGGCGTCCCGCAGGCCGTGGTGATGCTGACCCTCTTCATCGTGGTCACGATGGGCATCATCGCTGTGGTGCAGGCCCAGCGGAAGATCCCGGTGCAGTACGCGAAGCGCGTGGTCGGCAACAAGGTGATGGGCGGCCAGAGCTCGTTCCTGCCCCTCAAGGTGAACTACTCGGGCGTGATGCCCGTCATCTTCGCCAGCGCCATTTTGCTCTTCCCGCAGCAGATCTTCTCGTGGATCGGCGCGACCTACAACCTGAAGTTCCTCACCGAGTTCTCGCAGAACCTGCTGCGCGGCCATTGGACCTACTACGCGCTCTACACGACCCTGATCCTGTTCTTCAGCTACTTCTGGGTGTCGGTGATGTTCAAGCCGATCCAGATCGCGGACGACCTGAAGAAGTACGGCGGCTACGTCCCAGGTGTGCGCCCGGGGGAGCCGACGGCCCAGTTCCTGGACTACATTATGACGCGCCTGACCCTGGCGGGCGCGATCTTCCTGACCGTGATCGCGATTATGCCGGACGTGCTGCTCTTCGAGCTGAACGTGCCGACGCGCATCGCGTATTTCTTCGGGGGCACGGGGATGCTGATCACGGTGGGCGTGATCCTCGACACGATGCGCCAGATCGAGACCTTCCTCCTGCAGCGGCACTACGACGGCTTCCTCAAGAAGGGCCGGATCCGGGCGCGCAGCGCGGGCCCGCAGCAGGCTTCAGCCGGCGAGGCCCTGAGCCAGGAGGCGGTGATGAAGCTCGCCCTCCCGATGCTCGGCCTGCTGCTGCTCGGCACCGCGATCTGGGCTTACAAGGCCTTTTTGAAATAAGGCCTTTACTTCCTTGGCCGAGGCTGGCATCGCTGCCCACTCGGTGGGTTTCAGCCCCGCCGCCCAGACCAAGGTCGTCCTCCTCGGTTCGTCCGGGGAGGGTGGGTTTCTCTCCTCTTTTCGTTCTTTGAATCTTGAGCACGTCTCTCCCGCTCTCCTGAAGGGGCGGGGGATTTCGCCCCTTGCGGCCTCTCCGGGCCGGAAGGATGAAGTTGCCCTGCTGGCGCTGATGCGCCGGTGGTTCTTCGCGCGCAAACCTGATGCGGGCTTTGTCCTCACGGACTTCCCGGCTACGCTGCTCCAAGCCAAGGTGTTCGACGAATGGTTGGAAACCCGCGGGGAGGCGCTGAGCGCCGTTCTCGCCGGCCCCGGCGCCCCTGCGGCGCTGGTCGAACACTACGGGACGCTCGGTCTCCTCCAGGAGCCGGCCGTCCCCGCGCAACCGTGACGATCCCGCTCAAGAACGCCGAGGGGATCGCCCGGATGCGTGCCGCGTGCGCCATCGCCGCGACCGTGCTTGAGGAACTCAAGCCGCTGGTCCGGCCCGGCGTCGCGACCCAGGACTTGGAAGAAGCGGGCCGGGCGGCGATCGCCCGCCTGGGCGCCCGCAGCGCCTGTTACGGCTACCAGCACGGATCCCGGCGTTATCCGGCGCACACCTGTATCTCGGTCAACGAGGAGGTGGTGCACGGCATCCCGTCCCTGCGGCGGGTGTTGCGCGACGGGGATATCGTCTCGCTGGACATCGTGGTCTGGCACGAGGGCTACGTCGGGGACAATGCCTGCACCGTACCGGTGGGGTTGATCTCCCCGGAGCGCGCCCGGTTGCTGCAGGTGAGCCGGGAGGCCCTTGACCGCGGCATCCAGCAGGCGCGGGTGGGCCAGCGCATCGGCGACATTTCGGCGGCGATCCAGCAGCACGTCGAGGCCGCGGGCTTCAACGTGGTGCGGGAAATGGTCGGGCACGGGGTGGGCGTGCGGATGCACGAGCCCCCGGAGATCCCGAACTTCGGCCGCCGGGGCACCGGCGACCGCATCCGTCCCGGGATGACCCTGGCGATCGAGCCGATGGTCAACGCCGGCGGGTACCGCACCAAAACCCTCGCGGACGGCTGGACGGTCGTCACCGCCGACGGTTCGGCTTCCGCCCACTTCGAGCATACCGTGCTGACGACGGACGCGGGTCCCGAGATCCTGACCGTCCCGCGCCCGCCCGGTGTCTAGTCCGGCTCCAAGATTCACCTCCCTTTTCCCTTCCACAGTTTCCACCTAACCCATCCGTTCCTCATATGCCTCGTCTCCTCGGCGTTGAAATTCCCGCGAAGAAGAAAGTCGCGTACTCCCTACGTTACATCAACGGGATCGGGCCCACGCGGGCCGATCAGCTCGTCAAGGAAGCGGGCCTGAACCCCGATATGCGGGCGCAAGACCTGACCGAGGAGCAGCTGAACAAGATCCTGCACCTGATCACCGACCACAAGTGGGTGCTGGAGGGTGACCTGCGGCGTGAGATCGCCGCGAACCTGAAGCGCCTGCAGGCGATCAACTGCTACCGGGGCATCCGCCACCGCCGCAGCCTCCCGGTCCGCGGTCAGCGCACCAGCACCAACGCCCGTACCCGCAAGGGCCCGCGCAAGACCGTTGGTGTCACGAAAGCCAAGGAAGTCTAATCCCTTATCGTCATGGCCGAAGAAAAGTCCGCCCCCAAGAAAGAGAAGCCCGCCAAGCCCGCCGCCGAAGGCGCCCCGGCTGCCGCCCCCGCCGAGAAGAAGGCTAAGGCCCCGAAGGCCGTCGCTGACAAGGCGGCGAAGCCCGGTGCTGAGGGCGGCGAGGGCGCCGCGCCCGCCGAGGCCGCCGCGCCCGCCAAGCCCGAGGAGATGGTCCACGGCGTGGCGCGCCAGCCGACGGCCGAGGAACTCCTCAAGGAGGAGCTTGGCGCGATCAAGGTCCGTAAGGCCAAGGGCTCGAAGAACGTCATCTCCGGCGTCGCCAACGTCCTCGCCTCCTTCAACAACACGATCGTCTCGATCACCGACCAAAAGGGCGCCGTGATCGCCTGGTCCTCCGCCGGCAAGTGCAACTTCCGCGGCTCCCGCAAGTCGACCGCGTACGCCGCCCAGGTGGTGGCCCAGGACGCCGCGCGCAACGCGATGTCTCACGGCCTGAAGGATGTCGTGATCCGCGTGTCCGGTCCCGGCCTCGGCCGCGACTCGGCCATCCGCGCCCTCCAGGCCATCGGCCTGGAGATCACCTCCATCGTCGATGTGACGCCCATCCCGC
This sequence comes from Verrucomicrobiota bacterium, assembly GCA_016871595.1. GTDB lineage: Bacteria > Verrucomicrobiota > Verrucomicrobiia > Opitutales > Opitutaceae > ER46. The sequence continues at coordinate 506 of VHCY01000004.1, read as the reverse complement.
ACAACGGGTGCCGTCCCCGCAAGCGCCGCCGCGTCTAAGCCCGCGCGCCCCCTCCACAACCCTTCGCACCAGGATTTACCATGGCTCGTTACACCGGCCCCACCACCCGCATCAGCCGCCGCTTCGGCCAGCACCTGCTCGGCTCCGGCAAGGCGCTCGAGCGCCGCGGCTATCCGCCCGGCCAGCACGGCCCGAAGCTCCGCCGGAAGGTCTCCGAGTACGCCGTCGGCCTCAATGAGAAGCAGAAGCTCCGCTACATCTACGGCCTGCTGGAGCGCCAATTCCGCCGCGTCTTCGAGATCGCCAAGCGCGAGCGCGGCGTCACCGGCGAGCGCTTCCTGCAGCTTCTCGAGACCCGCCTCGACAGCACCGTTTACCTCCTCGGCCTAGCCAAGAGCCGCGCCGCGGCCCGCCAGTTCGTCAACCACGGGCACATCCGCGTGAACGGCCACAAGGTCGACATCGCGAGCTACAATGTGCAGGCCGGCGATGAGATCGAGGTGAAG
>VHCY01000003.1 GCA_016871595.1 Verrucomicrobiota bacterium | reverse complement strand
TCCTGCAACACGCCGACGCGGCGGTCGTGCGGGCGGCCGCCGAGGCCCTTGGGCGGACTGGTCGCGCGGAGGCGGTGGCCCCCCTACTCGCGGCGGCCGGAAGACTCCCTGAAGGTCCCGTAGACTCAGCGGGTTCACCCGCGGAGTCCGCGCTCCGGACGCTCGACCACACCGTCATTCACGCGCTGATCGAGCTCGGCCAGCCCGCGCCCTTGCTGGCGTTCCTGAAGACCCCCGCGCCCCCGGCGGCGTTGCGCGCCGCGCTGGTGGCCGCCGACCAGCTCGCCGGCAGCCCGCTGCAACCCGGGGACGTGCTGCCGTGGTTGCGCTCCGGCGCCACACCGCTGCCGCAGACGGCCGGCTGGATCATCGCGCAGCGCCCGGCCTGGGGGGACGCGCTGGCGGTTTTCTTCCGGGAGCGGCTGCAGGCGCCTCCGCCGAACGCGACGGAACGCGCGGCGCTCCAAGCCCAGCTCACCTCACTCGCCTCCTCTCCGGCGGTGCAGCAGGCGCTGGCGGGAGCCCTGACCGACGCCTCCGCGGCCGGTCGAGAGCTCGCGGCGGACATCCTCGCGCGGGCTTCGCTCCGGGAGGCGCCCGTGGTCTGGCTCGACGCGCTCGCCCGGCGGATCCCGGCGGCGACGGAAGCGGAACTTCCCGCGCTGGTGCAGGCCGCGCGCGCGCAGCGCCTGCCCAAGGGAGGACACGCGGGCTTGGTCACCGCGCTCAGCCGCATCGGCGCGGACCCCAGGGTCCCGGCCACGCAGCGCCTCGAGGCGTTGGCCGCCACCGCCGCACACGCGGGGACCCCCGAACCGGCCGTCCTGGATTTCCTGTTGGCGCATCTCGCGGCGAACCATCCGCTCGCGGTGCGGCAGGCCGCCGCCGAGACCCTTGCCCGCGCCCGCCTGACCCCGGCGCAGCAGTTGCGGCTCGCCGACGCCCTCGCCACCGCGGGCGCGATGGAGATTCCCCGGCTGCTCCCCGCGTTCGAGCGCGCGCCGGGGAACGAACTCGGACGCCGGCTGCTGGCCGGCCTTGCGGCTTCCCCCGCTCGCGCCAGCCTGCGCCCCGGCCAGCTGCGTCCGGTGCTGAGCAAATACCCTCCCGAGGTGCGTCAGGAGGCCGAGACGTTGCTCTCGGGCCTGGAATCCGACACCGCGCGCCAGAATGCCCGGGTCGACGCCGTCGCCGCCGGCCTCGCGCAGGGCGACGTTCGTCGCGGCCAGGCCGTCTTCAACAGCCCGCGCACCGCCTGCGTCCTCTGCCACAAGATCGGCTACGGCGGCGGCCTGCTGGGCCCCGACCTGACCGCGATCGGCAAGATCCGCAGCGAACGCGAGCTGCTCGAGGCGGTGATGTACCCCAGCGCCGCCATCGTGCGCGGCTACGAGACCGTCATCGCGACCACGCGCGGCGGCGAAAGCCACTCGGGCATCCTGAAACTCGAGTCCGCCGATGAGCTGGTCCTCGCCACCGGGCCGGAGAGCGAGCTGAGGCTCGCCCGCACCCAGGTCACCGATCTGCAGCCGGGAGCCGTTTCCGCGATGCCTCCGGGGATGGACGTCGTCCTGACCCCGCAGGAGCTCGCCGACCTGGTGGCCTTCCTCAAGAGCCGGCTCTAGGCCGCCCGAGCTCCTGGCGCAGCGCCGCCTCGAGCCCCGGTTGCCCGAAGCGGAAGCCCGTGGCCGCGAGCGCCCGCGGGACCGCGCGGGTGCTGGCGAGGAGCGTCTCCTCCGCCATCCGGCCGAAGACCAGGCGCAGCGCGAAGGCGGGAACCGGAAACACCACCGGGCGCCGGAGCACGAAGCCAAGGACGCGGGTGAAATCCGCGTTGGTCACCGGTCCGGGGGAACAGGCGTTAAGCGGGCCCCGGCAGGACGGCGTGGCCAGGACGTGGACGAACGCCGCGGCGGCATCCTCGCGGGAGATCCAGCTCATCCACTGTCTCCCGGCAGCGAGCCGGCCGCCCAGACCGAGGCGGAAAACGGGCAGGAGCCGGGCCAAGGCCCCGCCCTCGGGACTGAGCACCACGCCGAGCCGGAGGGCAGCCCAGCGCACGCCGGCCGCCTCCACCACCGCACCGGCCTGCTCCCACTCGGCGGTCAGCTCCGCCAGGAAGCCCTCGCCGCGGGAGGCATCCTCGCCCACGATCAGGTTGCCGCGGTCGCCGTAAAATCCGACCGCGGAGGCGCACGCGAGCACCTCGGGCGGCCGCGGCATCGCCGCGATCGCGCGCGCCAGGGCGCGGGTCGGGTCGATCCGGCTGGAGCGCAGCAGCCGGCGACGCGACTCCGTCCAGCGCCCCGCGGCGATGTTCTCGCCGGCCAGGTTGATCACCGCGGTCGTACCCGCCAGCGCCGCGGCGGGCACCTCGCCGCGCGCGGGATCCCAGGTGAATTCCCCCGGCGCGGCGGCGGGTCGACGCACGAGCCGGCGCACCTCCCAGCCCTCGGCTTGCAACCGGGAGGCGAGGGCCCGACCAAGGAGACCGGAGGCTCCGGCGAGCAGGACAGTGCGTTCAGGGTTCATCAAGGGGAGGAATTCCGTTTGGCCCGGCGGGCCGGTGCCGCCGCCTCGCCGAGGCCAAGCTGCGTCTGATCCGACGCGGGAGGCGCGCCTCCACCACGGCGGATGGCGTCCGCCCGCTGGCGCACCGCCGCGCGCTGCGCGGGCGAAAGGCGGGTGAGGTTCTTCACCTGCAGCGCCATCCGCTGGTTCCGTCGCAGCAGCGGCTCGTGGCGTTGCAGGAAGTCCCAGTAGAGCGTGGTGAACGGGCAGGCGGACTCCCCCGTCGACTCGTCGGGCCGGAAGCGACAGCCGGCGCACGCGTTGCTCATCCGCTGGATGTACTTCCCGGTGGCCACGTAGGGTTTCGAGGCCATCAGCCCGCCGTCGGCGTACTGCGACATCCCGATCGTGTTGGGCGACTCCACCCACTCGACCGCGTCAACGTAGACCGCGAGGTACCATTCGTGGACCGAACGCGGGCGGACCCCCAGCAGCAACGCGTACAGGCCCGTGACCATCAGGCGCTGGATGTGATGCGCGTAGCCCAACCGCAGCGTCTGGCCGAGCGCGTCGCGCAGGCAGGCCATCTCGGTCTCCCCCGTCCAATAGAACTTTGGCAACGGCTCCTCGGCGCCAAGCTCGTTGCGGTCGAGGTAGCCCGGCATCTCCCGCCAATAGATCCCGCGCACGTACTCGCGCCAGCCGAGGATCTGGCGGATGAACCCCTCCGCCGAGGGCAGGTCCACCCGGCCGTCGCGATGCGCGGCCTCGGCGGCCGCGATCACCTCGCGCGGATCCAGCAGCTTCAGGTTCATCGCCGCGGCCAGACGCGAGTGGTACAGCCAGGGTTCCCCCAGCCAGATCGCGTCCTGGTAACGCCCGAACTGCGGGAGCCGGTGCGCGATGAAGTCATCCAACGCCAGCCGGGCCTCCGCCGGCGTGACCGGCCAGTCGAACGCCGCCAGCTCGCCCGGATGGTCGGGAAAGCGCGCCGCCACGAGGCGCAGCACCTCCCGGGTGACGGAGTCGGGGACGAAACGACGGGGCGCCGGCAGACCGGGGGGCGGACCCTCGCGTCCGAAACTGCCGCGGTTGTCGTGATCAAAATTCCACTGCCCGCCCAGCGGCTCCCCCGCGTCGTCGAGCAAAACCCGGAGGCGGCGGCGCAGTTCCCGGTAGAAGAACTCGAGCCGCAGCTGCTTCCGGCCCGCCGCGTGCGCCGCGAATTCGGCCGTGGAGCAGAGGAAGTGGCCGTCCTCGCGCACCTCCAGCGGCACACCGAGCCCGGCCGCCGCGGCCGTCAGCGCCTGCGCCACGCGGTGGTCGCCCGCGGCGGTCATCACCAGCCTCCGGGGCCGGAGCCGGTCGACCGCGCGCCGCAATTCCCCCGCGAGCGTCTGCGTGTTGCCCGGGTCATCGAGCGCGACGTAATCCACGCGCCAGCCCTCGGCGCGGCGGGCGTCGCGGAAGTGGCGCATCGCGGCGAGGAACAGGGCGGTGCGCGGGCGCGAGCTCCACACGTGGCGCGATTCCTCCTCGACCTCCGCCATCCAGAGGACGTCGCGCGCGCGGTCGGCCCCGGCCAGCGCGGACGCGTCGGCGTTTAGCTGGTCGCCCAGCACGATCAGCAGCCGCTCCACCGGGGCCGCGGGGCCTCGCTCCTGCCGCGCGCTCATTCGCGCACCACGACCTCGCCGCCGCGCAGGGCCCGGAACGCTTCGAGGGCCGCCTGCCGCGCCTGCGCGTGGTCGACGATCGGACGGGGATAGTTGCCCTTCGGGCCCAGCGTCACCCCCGCCCGGGCCAGCACCTCCGGCGGCGCCTCCCACGGCGCGTGGATGCAGGCGGCCGGCATGCGCGCCAGCTCGGGGACCCAACGGCGGACGTAGGCGCCCTCGGGATCGAACTTCTGGCCCTGCAGCACGGGCGCGAACACGCGGAAGTACGGCGCGGCGTCCGCCCCGCAGCCCGCGGTCCACTGCCAGCCGAGCGTGTTGCTCGCGAGGTCGGCGTCGACCAGCGTGTCCCAGAACCAGGCGGCGCCCGCGGTCCAGTTGAGGCGCAGGTGCTTCACGAGGAAGGAGGCGGCGATCATCCGGACGCGGTTGTGCATCCACCCGGTGTGCCAGAGCTGGCGCATCCCCGCGTCGACGATGGGGTAGCCGGTGCGGCCCCGGCGCCACGCCTCGAGCCGCACGTCGCCCGGGTCCTCCGCCCACGGGAAGCGCTCGAAGTCCTCGCGCAGCGGCCGCTCCGGCGTGTGGGGGAAGTGGAACAGCAGGTGGTGGGCGAACTCGCGCCAGCCGACCTCGCTGAGGAAGACGCGCGCGCCGTTCCCCGGCGGAAACAGGCCCGCGGGCCGGCCCACGTCCTCGACGGCCCGCCAGATCTGGCGGGGCGAAAGTTCCCCGGTGTGGAGCCAGGGCGAGAGCATCGAGGTGCCGTCCTCGTACGGCAGGTTGCGGCGGTCGGCGTAGGCGGACATCGCCCCGTCGATGAACTGGCGCAGGCGCCGCGCCGCGCCCGCCTCCCCCGGGGTCCACGTCTCCGCGAGGCCGGCATCCCAGCGGATGCGGGGCCGCAGACCTAGTTCTTCGACCCCAAGCGCCGACGGCCACGCTGTCGGGGCGGGCACCTTGCGTCCCGCGGGTAGGACGAGGGGCGCCTCAACCGGTAGCGTGAGGCAATGGCGCCAGAAGGGGGTGAAAACCTGGAAGGGCCGGCCCTGCTTATTGGTGATCGTGTGCGGCTCGTGCAGCAGCGCGGCGTTGCTGCTGCGCACCTCGAGGCCCGCGCGGGTCAGCTCCGCCTTCAGCCGGGTATCGCGCGCGATCACCGCCGGCTCGTACCGCCGGTTCCAGAACACCGCCGCCGCGCCCGTGCGCGTCGCCAACTCCCCTAGGACCCGCCCGGTGTCACCCCGGAAACACAGCAGCCGCGAGCCCCGGGCGCGCAGGGTCGCGTCGAGGGAGGCCAGCGCGTGATGCAGCCACCAGCGCGCGGCGCCCCCGGCCGCCCAGGCGCCCTCGCCCGCGTCGTCGAGGATGTAGACCGGCAACACGGGGCCGCCGCGCTCGAGGGCCGCGTGCAGGGCAGGATTGTCCTGCAGGCGCAGGTCCTGGCGGAACCAGAGAATCGAGGGGAAAGAGGCGCTCACGGGGATAGTCGCTGCTTGCTACGATCCAGTTGCCTCCGGGGACGCCGGCAGCGCGCAACGGCGCTCACAAAGCGTCCTGGTAGAGCCGCTCGTAGGCGGCGACGGCGGTTCGCCAGCTGAAGTCGCGCCGCATCCCGCGCTCGCGCACGGCGGCGAGCCGCGGCGGGGCGGCGAACAGGGCGAGGGCCCGGTGCAGGGCGTCGAGCAGGCTGGCCGGGTTCGGCTCGCAGACGAGGCCCGTGCCCGCGGCGCGATCCTGATCCGCGTCGATGACCGTGTCCGCGAGGCCCCCGACGCGGGTCACCACTGGCACCGTGCCGTAGACTTGGGAATACATCTGGTTGAGGCCGCAGGGCTCGAAGGCGGACGGCATCAGGAAGAAATCGCTGCCGGCCTCGATCAGGTGGCTCATCCCCTCGTCGAGCATCGCGGACAGGAACACCTTGCGGGGCTGCTCCCGGGCCAGCTCCCGCAATTCCTCCTCGAGCCGGCGGTCGCCCGTGCCGAGCACGATCAGGCGCACATCGTGGGCGAGGAAGAACTCGCGGTTGGCGAGGATCGCATCGATGCCCTTCTGGGCGGTGAGACGGGCCACGACGCCGAAAAGGGGCACGCGGGGCCCCGCCTCGAGGCCGCACCGCCGGAGCAGTTCCGCGCGGCACTTCGCCTTCCCCGCGAGGTCGCCCGCGGAATAGCGGGCCGGCAACAGCGGGTCGGTGGCCGGGTTCCAGACGGACGTGTCGATGCCGTTGAGCAACCCGACGAGATCCTCCGCGCGCGTCTGCACCACGCCGTCGAGGCCGCAGCCGAACTCCGGCGTCTGGATCTCGCGGGCGTAGCGCGGGCTCACCGTCGTCACGCGGTCCGAGAAGAGGATGCCGCCCTTGAGGAGGTTGACCTGCGAGTAGTACTCGAGCCCGTCCATTTGGTTGAGCTCGTCCGGGAGGTTGGTGCGGCCGAAGACGCGAGCGGGGAACAAGCCCTGGTAGGCGATGTTGTGCACCGTGAACACCGTCTTGAGCGCAAGCGTGAGCCCGTGGCGGCGCTCGGCCTCGCGCAGCAGCAGGGGGACGAGGGCGGCCTGCCAGTCGTGGGCGTGCACGATGTCGGCCCCGAAGTCGCCGAGCCGGAGGGTGTCGACGACCGCCTTGCAGAAAAAGATGAAGCGGTCGGCGTTGTCCTCGAAGTCACGCTCGCCGTTGCCGTAGGCGCCGCGCCGGTCGAAGAACTCCTCGCGGCAGACGAGGTGGATCCGGAGGTTGGGCTGCGGGGAGAAGACGCGGACGTCACCCGCGAGGTAGTCCTGTCCCAGCTCGACCTTGAGCCGCAAAATGCGCTCGGCGCCGGCGGCGGCGGGATGCTCGAGGGCCGCGCGGTAGCCGGGCAGGAAGACGGATACCTGATGCCCCTGCCGCGCCAGTTCCCCGGCCAGCGCGCCCACCGCATCCGCGAGGCCGCCGGTCTTAACGTACGGGAACAGCTCGCTCGTCACGTGGACGATTTTCATCGCTAGAGGGGTATAAGCCTCATTCCCTCGCGCCAATCCCAAAGCACGGTCCGAGGACCGGCGGGAGATTTATGTCGCTCCGCGATCGTCTGCTCACCTTGGTCCGCTCCGCGGGCTTCGCCCCCTCCCGCCCCGCCCAACTTGCCCGCCTGCTCGGCCGGCCCGCCGTGCGCCCCGCCCAGTTGGCGGAAGCCATCGCCGCGCTGACGCGGACCGGCGAGCTGCGCCAATCCCGGGACGGCCGGCTCCTCCCCGCCGCACCCGCCGCCCCGCGCGAATCCGCGCCCCACCCCGCCGCCGCGCGCCCCGTCTTCACCCCGCGCCGCCGCGGGCCCGCGATGCCGCCCCCGGGCTCGCCGCTGCCCCTTCCCCGCCCCGGTCGCTTGCCGGTCCCCGCGGAAGAGCCGCCCACGCCGCCGGTCCGCGACGAGACGCCCGCCGCGCCCCGCCTGCGCCCGGGGGAACTGGTGGCCCGCATCCAGTTCCGCACCGGCGGCTCCGGGTTCGCGGTGCCGGAACAGCCCCCCGGGGCGGCGCCCGTCCCCGCGGTGCAGATTCCCCCGGGCGATTCCGGCGTCGCGCTGCCCGGCGACCGCGTGGTGGTGCGGATCCATCCCGGCCGGCAGGGACGGCGGCCCGGTGAGCGCGTCGGCCGCGTCATCCACGTGCTCGAGCGGGACCGGGACGTCGTGGTGGGGGAACTCCGCCGGCACCGGGGCGGCTGGATGGTCGCGCCCGACGACCCGCGTTTCACGCGCGAGATCACCGTGCCCGATCCCGTTCGCGGGGGCCTCGAACCCGTCCCGCGCGCCGGCGACAAGGTGGCCGTGCGCCTCGGCGCCTGGACCGACGCCTCCCTGCCCCCGCCCGGGGTCGTCACCGCCCGCCTCGGCCGCACCCACGAGCCCGACGCGGAGCTGCGCGCGATCCTGCTGACCTACGAGCTGGAGCCGCGCTTCCCCGAAGACGCCCTGCGCGAGGCCGCGGCCCTGCCCGTCAAGGTCCCCGCGCGCGACACCCGCGGTCGGCTCGATTACCGGGAACGGCCCGTGTTCACCATCGATCCCGATGACGCGAAGGACTTCGACGACGCGCTCTCGCTCGAGGAGTTGCCCGGTGGCGGCTGGCGGGTGGGCGTCCACATCGCGGACGTCTCGCACTATGTCCGCCCCGGCAGCGCGCTCGACCGCGAGGCCCAGCGCCGCGGCAACTCGACCTACCTGGTCGGCACGGTGGTGCCGATGCTGCCGGAACCCATCTCCAACGGCCTCTGCTCCCTCGTGGAAGGGGAAGACCGCCTGTGCCAGGCGGTGCTGCTGGACTTCGACGCGGGCGGACGCCTCCGCGGCAGCGCGCCCGCCCGCACGGTGATCCGCAGCTGGAAGCGCCTCACCTACCGCCAGGCGTTCGCCTTCCTGCAAGAGGACGACCTCGCGCGCATCCGGGAGCTGCCGCTCCCGCCCAAGCACCAGACCGGCTCGACCGGCCGCGCGCTGCGGGAACTCACCGAGGCGGAACTGCGCGACCTCCAGGGCTGGATCCGGCGCCTGTGGGGATTCGCGGGCCGCCTGCGCCACGAGCGGATGGCGCACGGCAGCCTCGACCTCGATATGCCGGAGACGAAGATCCTGCTGGATCCCGCGGGCTACGCCGACCGGCTCGAGCGGGTGGAGCACGACGAGAGCCACCAGCTGATCGAGGAATTCATGCTCGCAGCGAACGAGGCCATCGCGCGCCTCACCCGCCAGCACAAGCTGCCCTCGCTCTACCGGGTGCACGACGACCCGGAGCCGGCGCGACTCGGGGAACTGCGCGCGACTCTCGCGGACCACGGCATCCCCGCCGGCGACCTCACGGAGCGGGCGGAACTCGGCCGCGTGCTCGCGATCCTCGCGACCCACGCCCAGGGCCACACCCTGCGCACCCAGCTCCTGCGCAGCCTGCGCAAGGCCGCCTACCGGCACTCGCCCGACGGACACTACGGGCTGCACAAGAAAGACTACACCCACTTCACCTCCCCGATCCGCCGTTACGCGGACCTCGTGGTACACCGGGTGCTGGAACGCCACCTCACCAGCGGTCAGGCCGGCGGTGCCCGCGCCACCCGCTACGACCTCCCCGGCGTCGAGCGCCTCGCGGAGCACCTCAGCCGCACCGAGATCAACAGCGCCGAAGCCGAGCGCGACAGCGTGAAGGTCAAGCTGATGGAGTTTTTCTCCCGCCAGCTGGAGCTCCGCCCGCCCACCCGCTTCGCCGCGGTCATCACCGACGTGCGCCCCCAGGGCCTGTTCGTCGAGCTGACCGAGTCCCTCGCCTTCGGCTTCCTCCCGCTCGAATCCCTGCGCGACGACCGCTACGCGCCCACGCCCTCGGGGGACGCCCTGATCGGCCGCCGTCACCGGCGCCGCCTCGGCCTCAATGACCGCCTCGAGGTGATCGTCGCCAAGGTCGACCGCTACCGCCGCCAGGTCGACTTCGCGCCCGCGGGCTGAGGCGGCCCGCGCCCGGCTCAGCGCCAGTCGTAGCGGACGCGGTAGGTCACCACGGTCTCGCCGTCGGGCGGCACGGCCACGTCGAACTCGATCGTCTGCGCATCTCGGCGCGTGAAGGGCGCGGAGTGCTGCGTCAGCCGCCAGTTGCCGCCGCGGTAGAGGCGCTCGACGACCCGGATGGTCACGGGGACCGTCTTGCGGTTGCGCAGGCGGATCTCGAAATCCTCCTCCGCGAACTCCTGCCGGTTGCTCCCGTTGTACTGCGTGCGGGTCCGTTCGCCCACCAAGTCGAACGCGTCGCCGGTGCGCACCCGCACCAGCTCGTTGCGCGGCGTGTGGTCGAGCTCGTTCTCCCCGGTGAACTCGAGGCGGCCGTCCGCCGCGTCCTCGCGGTAGAAGCGCAGGCGCCCCTTGGGCAGGGGCACGCCGAGCCGGTTCTCCTCGGAGTTCCGGAACTCGCGGAACACGGCCACCTTCGCGGTTCCCTGGCTGACGAAGCCCGGATCACGGTTCGCCCCGCCGCTGAAGGACATCCCCGGCGCCCCGTCGAAGACGTAGAGGACAGGCGCGCGGACGCCCGTCGCGCGCAGGAATTCCACCTGCTTGGTCTCCCGGTCGCGCAGCGTCACCGGGCGGGGCAGCGCGTACAGGCGGAACTCGTCGAAGGCCTTCTCGGTCACGGCGCCGTCCGCCGCCATCGCGAGCATCACCGCCTCGCGGCCGCGGTTCATCCGCCCCGGCCGGGGCGCGACGCGGGCCACGTCCCCCGCCATCAGCTTGAAGGTCGCGCCGGTGAAGGTCTGGCCGCTCTGGTTCGAGAGGGTGACCCAGCCCACGAGGTCGAGCTGGTCCCCCTGTTCCGGGGCGACGAGGTTGTAGGCCGCCTGCCAGCCAAGCCCCCCCGTGACGTAGCCCAGTTCGGCCTCGAACTCCGCGGCGGCCGCGGCGGCGAGGCGCCACGACAGCGTGGGGCGCAGGATCCCGTCCCCGCCGAGCGCGGGGAACAGGGGTTCACCGGGGAGGGAGAACCGCACCTTGCCCTCGACCTCGATGATGGGCGCCACCGGCTCACCGCCGGGCTGGTGGCCGCCGCGGATGACCCTGCCGCGCACCGTGTGCTCGCGGGCGTCGCGGTCCCGCACCAGGAAATCAATCTCCCGGCCCTCGTGCAGCGTGAGCAGCAGCGCCTGCGACACGACGTCGGCCCGGTAGCTCTGCTCCAGCACGCGGAAGGTCACCTTCCCGGCCGGATCGCGCAGCACCACGGAGTCCGGCTCGACCTGCGCGGTGACCCCGGCGAAGGCGGCGTCCGTCTCGCCGGCCGCGAGCCGCAGCGGCAAGCGCTCCCGCACGACGGCGAAGCCTTGGTGGTAGAGCGTCAGGGCGGGGGCGGCGGCCAGGGCGGGGACGAACCCGAGGAACAACAGGGTGGTCTTCATCCCCGGAGGCTGCCTGCGCCGCGGGACGACGGCGAGCGGAGAGTGGGCGGGCGGGAAACCCTTGCGCCCGCCGGCGGTTTTTGCGCCCTTGGCGGCCGCTCCGAATGGCTTTCCCGTCCGATCCCGCAATCCCGGCCTTCCCGCCCATCGACTTCCGCGCCGAGCTGAACGACGAGCAGTTCCACGCCGTCACGGCGGAGCCGGGCCCGCTTCTGGTGCTGGCGGGCGCGGGCTCCGGGAAGACGCGCACCCTCACCTACCGGGTCGCCTACCTGCTGTCCCAGGGCGTGCGGCCCGGGGAAATCCTCCTGCTGACCTTCACCAACAAGGCCGCCAAGGAGATGCTGCACCGGGTCCACGAGCTCACCGGGGTCGAGCCCGGCCGCTTCTGGGGTGGCACCTTCCACAGCATGGGCCACCGCACCCTGCGGCTCCACGGCGAGACGATCGGCCTGCCCCGCAGCTTCACCATCCTCGACGCCGAGGAGTCGGAGGGCGTGCTCCGCGACGCCGTGGACGCGCTGGACAAGGGCTTCTTCAAGGACAAGACGCACCCGAAGCCTGGCCCCCTGCACGCCATCCTCTCGATGGCCCGCAACACCCAGCTCACCCTCGCGGACACGGTGCGGCGGTTCTTCCCCCAGCACGAGGAGCTCAGGGACCGGCTGCCGGAGTTCGCCCGCGCCTACGCGGAGCGCAAGCGCGCGGGCTGCCAACTCGACTACGACGATCTGCTCGAGCTGTGGCTCGATCTGCTCCGCCGCTCGCCGGAGACGCGGGAGTACTTCGCCCACCGCTTCCGCCACGTGCTCGTCGACGAGTACCAGGACAGCAACGTGCTCCAGTCGCAGATCGTGGACCTGATCGGCGCGCACCACCGGGTGATGGCGGTCGGCGACGACGCGCAGTGCATCTACACCTGGCGCGGCGCGAACGTGGAGAACATCCTCACCTTCCCCGACCGCCACCCCGGGACCGTCATCCACCGCATCGAGACCAATTACCGCTCCACCCCGCAGATCCTCGCCCTCGCCAACGGCGTGCTGCTGGCCCAGCCCCGGGGCCGCGCCTTCGAGAAGGAACTCCGCCCCCACCGGGCCAACTCCGAGAAGCCCTACTACGTGCAGACGATGGACGGCCGCGAGCAGGCCCAGTTCATCGTGCAACGGATCCGCGGCCTGGTCGACGAGGGCTGCTCCCTGCGGGACATCGCGATCCTCTACCGGGCGCATTTCCAGGCCCTAGACATCCAGCTGGAGCTGGCCCGGCTGCAGATCCCCTACCAGATCACCAGCGGGGTGCGCTTCTTCGAGCAGGCCCACGTGCGCGACCTCGTCGCGCTGCTCCGCTTCGTGTTCAACCCGGCCGACACTGCGGCCTGGGGCCGCATCGCCGTCCTGCTCCCGAAGGTCGGCGACAAGAACGCGCAGAAGCTGCACGCCGCCGCCCTCGACCACGCGCGGCTGATGCGCCAGGACTTCGTCGACGCCCTCGGGACCGACGACGTCGCCTCGCGCGTGCCCCGCGACGCCCGCGACGAGTGGCCCAAGTTCACCGCCTCGCTGCGGCAGGTGCGCGACGTGATGCGCACCCTCAAGCCCCACAACGCGGTCGAGATCGCGCTCGACGGCTGGTACGGGGATTACCTCAAGGGTGCCTACGCCAACTATGAGTCGCGGCTCGACGACCTGCGCTCGCTGGTCGGCTTCGCCGGCCGCCACGAGGATATGCACGAGCTGCTGGCGCAGGTGATGCTCCTCGGGAGCGAGACGGGCGACCGCTCGGCCGATCCGACGGAGGACGCGCTACGCCTCACGACCGTGCACCAGGCGAAGGGCCTCGAGTACGCCGCCGTCTTCCTGATCGGGCTCGCGGAGGGCAGCTTCCCGCTGCGGCGCGCGATCGAGGCGGGTGACGTCGAGGAGGAACGGCGGCTGTTTTACGTGGCGGTGACCCGCGCGCGCGACGAGCTCTACCTCTGCTTCCCGAAGCTCAACACCAAGGGCGGTCCCGCGATGCTGCAGAGCCCGAGCCGCTTCCTCGAGGAGCTCGCGCCCGACCTGTACCAGCCGCTCCGCCCGCGCCGCAGCCTCGGCTGGTGAAGCGCGGGCGCGGGGGAGGCCCGGTCAACCGCGATCCCGGCGCCGGAACCACGACCGGCGGACCGGCGCGCGGGGCGGCGGGGGCAGTCCACCGCAGTTCATCGCGTCCTCGGCCAGCATCCGGTCCTTGGCCGATCCGTCGCCCAGCAAACGCGCGGCGGTCTCGCCCATCCCGAGACGGCGGAGGGTGGAGCGGAGCGCCGCCTTCATCTCCGGCTTGTACCAGAAGAAGAAGCTGCGCTGCTCCTGCTTCTCCTCGGGCGAGCGGGCGACGCACACGGGCTTCTGGTCGTAGGGGTGCACCCCCGTGGCGTAGATCTCGGTCGCGACTGTCATCGGGGTCGGGGTGAAGTCCTGCACCTGCTCGAGCTTGAAACCCAGCTCCTTGGTCTCGACCGCCAGCTGCGCCATATCCTCAGGGCGCGAGCCGGGATGGGAACTGATGAAGTAGGGGATGATCTGGAGGTTGTCCCGCCCGACGCGGCCCTTGGCGGCGTCGAACTTCTGCTTGAAGCGGCGGAAGTACTTGAACGAGGGCTTGCGCATCACGCGCAGCACCGCGTCCGAGGTGTGCTCTGGGGCGACCTTGAGCCGGCCGGACACGTGGTGCTCGACCAGCGTGTCGACGTAGCGCTCGTGGCTCTCCTTCTCCTGCCCCTTGGCGTGCTGGTGCAGGAACAGGTCGTAACGGAGGCCGCTGGTGACGAAGGCGTGGTTCACCCCGGGCGTCTCGCGGACCGCCTTGTAGACGTCGAGCAGCGCGGTGTGGTCGGTGTCGAGGTTCCGGCACACGTCGGGCCAGATGCAGCTTGGGCGCACGCACTCGTCGCAGATCCACTGCTCGCGGCCCTTCATCTTGTACATATTGCCGGAGGGCCCGCCGAGGTCGGAGATCGTGCCCCGGAAGTCGGGCATCTGTTTGATCGATTCGACCTCGCGCAGGATGCTGGCCTTGCTGCGGCTGGCGACGAACTTGCCCTGGTGCGCCGAGATCGTGCAGAAGCTGCACCCGCCGAAGCACCCGCGGTGCATATTGATCGAGTGCTTGATCATCTCGTAGGCTGGGATCGGCCCGCGTTTGCGGTACTTCGGGTGCGGCAGCCGCGTGTACGGCAGGTCGAAGCTCGAGTCGATCTGCCGCTCGGACATCGTCGGGAAAGGCGGGTTGACCACCAGCAGGCGATCGCCGGTGGGCTGCAGCAGGCGCCGCGCCTTCACCCGGTTCGACTCGGTCTCGATGTCCTTGAAGTTCCGCGCGTAGAGCGCCCGGTCCCGCGTGCACTCCTCGTGGCTGTGGAGGGTGAAGTCCTCCCAGTGTTGGTTCTTCGGCACCGGCGCGCCGGCCGGCAGCAGCACCGCCGTCTGCGCGATGGTGCGCAGGGACGAGAACGGGACCCCCTGCTTGAGCAGGCGGAGGATCTCCAGCAGGGGCAACTCGCCCATTCCGTACACCAGCATATCGGCGCCGCTCTCGGCCAGAATCCCCGGCTTCAGCGTGTCCGACCAGTAATCGTAATGCGTGACGCGCCGCAGGCTCGCCTCGATGCCGCCGAGCAGGACGGGCACCTCGGGATAAATCTGCTTGAGGAGGCGCGAGTAGACCGTGGCCGCGTAGTCAGGCCGGAAGCCGTGCTCCCCGCCCGGTGTGTAGGCGTCCTGGCTGCGCAGCTTCTTCGCCGCGGTGTAGCGGTTCACCATCGAGTCCATACAGCCCGAGGTGACGCCGAAGAAGAGCCGGGGCGCGCCGAACTTGCGGAAGTCGCGGAGGTCGTCGCGCCAGTTCGGCTGGGCGATGATGGCAATGCGAAGGCCCTCGCGCTCGATCATCCGGCCGATGACGGCGGTGCCAAACGCGGGGTGGTCGACGTAGGCGTCGCCCGAGACCAGCACCACGTCGAGCTCATCCCAGCCGCGGGCGGAAGCCTCGTCGCGGGTGGTGGGCAGCCAGCGGCGCGGATCCCACACGGGATCCCGGGCGGCGGACGGCGCGGGGGCGGCGGGCGTGGCCGGGGGCATCAGCGGGCGGGGCCGCCGCACGGGTTATTCGGGCAGCTCACGGTCCTTGGTCTCGGGTCCCCACCAGATGGCGATCATCCCCACGAGGTAAATCGCGGCGAGGGTGGAGCCGGTCTTTGCGAAGCTGCCGTCGAAGGCCTTGATGAGCGTCGCGGTCTGCAGGCCGCCGACGGCGGCGACGATGCGCCCGAAGTTGAAGGCGAAGCCCTGGCCGGTGGCCCGCACCGCGGTCGGGAACAGCTCCGGGAAGTACAGCGGGAAGAACCCGTAGAAGGAGGCGGTGACCCCGCCCGCGATGAAGGCGGCGATCAGGAACCCGGTGCCGAAGGCGGCGTTGCCCAAATAGAAGTACAGGGCCGAGGCGATCGAGCCCACGCAAAGCACGGCGTAGGTGACGCGGCGCCCGAAACGGCCCGCGGCGACCGCGGCGATGATCGTCGCGACGATCGCGCCGAGGGACGTGGCCAGCTGGGTCTTCTCCTTCGCGAAATGTTTCACCGTGGCCGTGTCCGGCATCAGCTCGGCCGCCCAGCGAGGCGCCCACTGGATCGAACCCCAGGTGCCCAGCAGCGCGACGCCCGCGAGGACCGCCCCGAAGAGCATGCTGCGCACGACCTCGGACTGCGTGCCGGCCTTCAGGCCTCCCGCGGCCACCGCGCGCGCGAGGTACTGTTTCACCGGGAACAGGTATCCCCACAGCGCGATCGCCAGGCCGATGATCGTGATCAGCGTCGACCAAGCCCAGTGCAGCTTCGAGACCGCCGGAGTCCAGACGCCGATGATCACGAGCGCGGCCAGGCAGGCGACCAGCACGCCGAGCAGGTCGGACTTGCTCCAGTGCGAGGTGGAGCCCTTGGCGTTCTCCTCGACCCACTTCTCGGATTCCCCGACGAAGAGGCGGATGAAGAAGATGAGCAGCGCGGGGAAGGCGCCGCTGATCATCAGGAAGCGCCAAGCCGAGTTCGCGAGCAGGCTCTGGGTGGCGGCCTCGGAGAGCCCGATCCCGCGGAGCATCACCTCGACGCCCCCGATGAAGCCCCCAAGCCCCATACTCAGCAGCGCCACCATCAGGAAGCCGACGTTCGCCGCGGCGCCGATCAGGCCCGCGATCAGCGCCCGCGACTTGCCCGGCCAGACCTCGTTCACCAGCGCCACGCCGAGCGACCACTCGCCGCCCATCCCGAGGGAGGCGATGAAACGCAGCGCCGCGATGTGCCACGCCTCGGTGGCGAACCCGCAGAGCCCGGTGAAGATCGCGTAGGTGAAGATGCTGAGCGACATCGCCCGCACGCGGCCGATCTTGTCGCCGAGCCAGCCGAAGAGCACCCCGCCGCTGGCAGCCCCCACCAAAAACACCGCGATGATCGCGCCGAACCAGGCCGCCGTGTCGCCCGCGGGGGCGTTGGGCCCGAGGAGATCTTTGAGGGCCGGCTGGCCGATCAGGGGAAAGAGGCCCATCTCAAACCCGTCGAACATCCACCCGAGGAAGGCGGCGATCAGGGTCATATACTTGGCGCGGTTGGAATCGACGGGGGGCTTCATGCAGGGTCGGATCGGTGGGTAGAGGGAGGGGGGAGCACGCGCCGGGGAACGCCAGCACGCCGCGCTAGGCTCCGGTCCGCTGCGAAAATTGCAAGCGCCGCCGGCGGCCCGGCCGGGGATTGATCTCCGGGATTGCGCCGCCCCCTCCCCTGCCCCTCTCTTCCGGCACCGTATGTCCGCCCCCTCCGTCGAAAACGTCGTCATCATCGGCACCGGCTGCGCCGGGCTGACGGCCGCCATCTACACCGGCCGCGCGAACCTCTCCCCGCTCGTCCTCGAGGGCCCGCTGCCGGGCGGGCAGCTGACCACCACCAGCGAGGTGGAGAACTTCCCCGGTTTTCCCCACGGCGTGGACGGCTTCCAGCTGATGCAGAACCTGCGCGAGCAGGCCACCCGCTTCGGGACCCGCTTCGAACAGGCGCTGGTCGACCGCGTGGATTTCACCTCGCACCCGCGGCGGCTCTTCGCCGGCGACCGCGTCATCCTCGCCCGCGCGGTGATCATCGCCACCGGGGCCTCGCCCCGGATGACCGGGATTCCCGGCGAGAAGGAACTCTACGGCGGCAAGGGCGTCACGACCTGCGCGACCTGCGACGGCGCCTTCTACCGGAAGATGGACGTCGCCGTGATCGGCGGCGGCGACAGCGCCGCCGAGGAGGCGCTGTTCCTCACCCGCTTCGCCTCCCGCGTCTACCTCGTTCACCGCCGCGACACCCTGCGCGCCTCCAAGATAATGGCCGACCGGGTGACGCGCCACGAGAAGATCACTTGTGTCTGGGACAGCCTGCCCGTGGCCGTCGAGGGCGTCGCGGAGGGTGCCGTCAGCGGCCTGCGCGTGCGGAACGTGAAGAGCGGGACGGAGCAGGTCCTGGCGGTGAAGGGGATCTTCGTCGCGATCGGGCACCTGCCGAACACGGGGCCCTTCGCGCCGCCGCTCGAGGTGGACGAGCAGGGTTATTTCCAGCCGGCCGCGGGCTCCGCGGTGCGCACCCACATCCCCGGCGTGTACGTCGCGGGTGACTGCGCGGACCACGTGTACCGGCAGGCGATCACGGCCGCCGGAATGGGCTGCTCGGCCGCGATCGAGGCCGAGCGCTGGCTCGCCGGGCACGGCGACTGAGCCGTGGAACTGCCCCCCGCGATCGCCGCCCTGCACCGCGAACTCGGCATCCCGGCGGATTACGCTGCGCGCCGCGGCCTGCCTTTCCACGCCGAATCGCCCGAAGGCGAACTGGTCCGGGTGGATCACGGGGACGTTGACCCGCCCGTGCGCCTGCGGCCCGCGCCCGCCGCGGCGTGGCACCGGCTGGAGGCGGGCGCGGCGCTCGACGGCCTCAAGTTGCTGCCGGTCTCCGGCTTCCGGTCCGTGGCGCGGCAGACCGAGATCATCCGGCGGAAGCTGGCGGCGGGGCGTTCGCTGGAGGACATCCTGCGCCTCATCGCGGCGCCGGGCTTCAGCGAGCACCACTCGGGCCGGGCGATCGACATCGGCTGCCCGGGCCACACGGACCTCGAGGAGGATTTCGCCGACACGCCCGCCTTCCGGTGGCTGGTGCAGCACGCGCCGCCGGCCGGCTTCCGGCTATCCTACCCGCGCGGCAACCCGTGGGGCATCGGCTACGAGCCGTGGCACTGGTACTGGGTCGGCGAAGCGGCGGGCTGAGGCCCGCGGCCGGGGCTCACTTGTGATCCCAAGGGAAACGCACCGCGGCCCGCGGGTGTTTCCAGACCTCGAAGACCGAGAACATTTTGCCCGGATTGAGGATGCCCGCCGGGTCGAGGGCCCGCTTGACCGCCTGCATCGCCCGAATCTGCGCCGGCGAATGCTGGATCCGCAGGAATGGCGTCTTCGCCAACCCGATCCCGTGCTCCCCCGAGATCGCCCCCCCGAGGGCGACGACCTCGGTCATCAGCCGCCGGACCGCGCGTTCCGCGGCCCGCCGTTCGCGCGCCACGGCCTGATGGTACATTATGTTCACGTGCAGGTTGCCGTCCGCGAGGTGACCGAAGGTCGGAATCGCGAGGCCGGACTCCCGACGTAGCCGGACCAGGAAACGCGCCAGCGCGAGGTAGCTCCGCATCGGCACCACGACATCCTCGTTCAGCTTCGCGTCGCCCAGTTCGAACATCGCGCCGGAGCACTTGCGGCGGACCGCCCAGAGCTGCTCCGCCTCCGCGCGGGACCGGGCCGCCCGGTGGGCCTGCGCGTGCGCCCCGGCCCAGGCCCGGACGAGGGGCCGCTGCTCCCGCAGTTCGCCGCGCGAGCCCGCGAACTCGAGCAGGATCACGGCGCGGCCAGGCTGCCCGGGAAACACCGCCTGGCCGGTGGCGCGCTCGGCGCAACGCACGCTGTCCCGGTCAAGGAACTCGCAGATCGTCGGCTGCACCCGCGCGCGAAACAGGGCCAGCGCCGCCCGCAGCGCCGCCGCCTCGTCGCGGAAAGCGGTCAGCAGGGTCCAGCGTTCCGCCGGCCGCGGCAGGAGTTTCAGCACCGCGCCGGTCACAACCCCGAGCATTCCCTCCGCGCCGATCCAGAGGTCGCGCAGGTTGAAGCCGGCCGAGAACTTCTTCGTCGGGGTGCCCCATTCCACCGCCTCGCCGGTGGGCAGGTAGCCCCGCAGGGAAATCACGAAGTCGCGGGTGACGCCGTGCTTGCCCCCGTGCATCCCGCCGGCGTTGCAGGCGATGTTGCCGCCAATGGTGCAGTACTCGCGCGAGGAGGGGTCGGGCGGATAAAACCAACCGGCGTCCTCCGCGGCCCGTTGCAGCGCGGCCACGTTGGCGCCGGCCTGCACGTGCGCCATCCCGGCCTCCGCGTCGATGCGGATGGCATCGAGAGCCAGGAGGTCCAGCACCCACCCACCGTGGACGGGGACGGCTGAGCCGGTGAGGGTTGTGCCGCGGCCCCGCGTCGTCACCGGGACCCGGTACCGGTTCGCGAAAGCCAGGACCACGCCGACGTCGGACTCGCGGCGCACGCGGATGCGCGCCTCCGGGAGGACGGAAAGTTTGGATCCGTCGAGGCCCGCCTCGGCCAGCTCGGCCTGGTCCGTCCGGACCACGCGCGACCCGAGGCGGCGCCGCAGCGCGGCGGTGGCGGCGGGAAAGCGCTTCATCGCGGGCGCGCTCAGGCGCTGAACCGTCCCCGGTAGGCCCAGAGTCCGAGGGCCGGGTTCGAGATATAGAAGATGCGCTCGCCGTCAGGCAGCGTGTTCCAGCCGTCGCGGAGCCGCGCGGGGTCGTAGCGCCGGGTGGTCTCGGCGAGGTCCGCCCATTTGAAACCGACCCCCTCGATCTCGGCGCGGGACAGATGGCCCGGGCAATAGGTGATCCCGAAGCGGCCCTCGCTCGACCCGTGGATCAGGTGGGCGGCGGCGCTCAGGTTTTGCTGGAGCTCCGGGTTCGCCCGGGTGGCCGCCAAGGTGGCCGGCGTGCCCCGGTAGCCGTATTTGCGGATGAGCCGGTCGATCTCGTGGTCCTCGCCGAATTCGCGAAGTCCCGGGGCGAGGATGAGCAGTTCGCCTCCGTCGGCCATCGCCATCCGGGTGCGGTAGACCGCCTTATTGCCGAGCCAGGTGCTCTTGAACTCGGCGGGGTCGAGGTGCACCACCACCTTGTTCAACGGGGCCTCCAGCATCTCGAAGTTGACCTCGAGCGAGAGCGCGGCGGCCCGGTTGAACACCTCCGCGTCATCCCCGATGAAGAGCCCGCGGACCTCCAGCGCCCCGCCCGCCCCCCGGGCCACCACCGTGTGAATGTAAACAATCGAGAGGTGCCGGGTGAAGTGCTCGCCGGCGTAGTTCAGGATGCGCCGGACCGGCGTGTCCGCGCGGCCCATCATCCGCTCCATCCCGTAGGCGGCGCCGACGAAGTGGCTCTTGTTGATCCCCTCCACCCCGCCCGTGCCGACGAAGATGTTCTTGTTGTAGTTGGCCATCCCGATGACCTCGTGCGGCACCACCTGGCCGATCGACAGGATCAGGTCGTGGCCGCCTTCCGCGATCAGGTTCGCGACCTGGGCCGGCCACGGGAACTCCACCGCGCCCTCGGAGACCGTCCGGACGAATTCCGCCGGCACCGTGCCCACCGTGGTGATGCCCGTGCGCCAGTTGTGCACCCGGAAGCGGTCGGCCGGCACGGTCGGGAACATCTCGTGCAACTGCTCCGGCGTCATCGGCGAATGCGTGCCCAGCGCGGGCAGCACGTCCGTGAGGCGGTCGCCGTAGTACTCGTGGACGAGGCAGGTCAGCGGACCGGCCTGGGAGTGGAACCGGGTGAAGTCCGGCGGGACCGCCAGCACGCGGTGGCGCGGGCCGAGGCGGTCCAGCGCGGCGCGCACGCCGGCGCGCAGGTCTTCAGCGGTGAGTCGGTCGGTCGCGGAGCCGCGGGCGAAATAGAGCATAAAAAAGGGCGGCCGTGAACGGGCCGCCCGGGGAGGTTGCGCGCCGGCTGGCGGCGGTCAACTCAGCGTTGGATGCGCGCGGAGCCGCCCTTGGCGAAGGCCTGCACCTGCTCGACCGTCGCCATCGTGGTGTCGCCGGGGAACGTGGTCAGCAGCGCCCCGTGGGACCAGCCCAGGTTCACCGCCTCCTGTTCCGAGGCCCCGGAGAGCAGCCCGTAGATGAAGCCCGCCGCGTAGCCGTCGCCGCCGCCGACGCGGTCCACCACGTCGAGCTCGCAGGTCGGGGACTGGTAGGTCTTGCCGTTCATCCAGGCGACCGCGCCCCAGGTGTGGCGGTTAGTCGAGTGCACTTCCCGCAGGGTGGTGGCGACCGCCTTCACGTTGGGGAACTTGCGCACAGCCTTCTCGATGAGCGCGAAGAAGGCGGAGGGATCGAGCTTGGACTTCGACTCCACGTCCTGCCCCTCGATGCCGAGGCCCTTCTGCAGGTCCTCCTCGTTGCCGACCAGCACGTCGACGTTCCGCACGATGCGGCCGAGCACGTCGAGGGCCTTGGACTGGCCGCCCCAGATGTCCCAGAGCTTCGCGCGGTAGTTGAGGTCAAAGGAGGTCACGGCCCCGGCCGCCTTGGCGGCCTGCATCGCCTCGACGATCAGCTCGCCGGTGGTCTCGGAGAGCGCCGCGAAGATGCCACCGCTGTGGAACCAGCGCACGCCGGGCCCGAAGATCTCGCTCCAGTTGAAGTCACCCGGCTTGAGCTGCGCCGCCGCCTCGTTGCTGCGGTTGTAGAACACGACCGGGGCGCGCACGCCCTGGCCGCGGTCGCTGTACACCGTGGCCATATTCGGTCCCCGGACGCCGTCGTGCTTGAAGCGCTTGTAGAACGGCCGCACGCCCATCGCCCGCACCCGCTCCGCGATCAGGTCGCCGATCGGGTAGTCGACCATCGCGGAGACCACGCCAGTGTTGAGCCGGAAGCAGTCCGCCAGGTTGGCCGCGACGTTGAACTCACCGCCACTCACGTGGATGTCGCAGTGGCTCGCCTTCCGGAACGGGATGATGCCCGGGTCGAGGCGGTGGATCAGGGCCCCCAGCGACACGAAGTCGAGGGCGCCGGAGGGACGAAGGTTGAGACCGTGGTTCATAGGCTGCTGGGAGGGAGTTGGACGGAGGAGCCCGGCGGAACGCCGGAACGCATCCGTCCCGTGTGACCGGCGAGGCTCGCCGCCGGCGGGCCGCCGGGTCAAGAGCAGACCCTCGCCCTGCCGCCTCAGGCCGCCAGCGGCCGTTCCTCCCGCCGCCAGATCGCGGGGGGCCAAACGTCCGGCTCCGGCGGCGGCAGCGCCGGGTCCTCATCGGGACCGGGCGGGGTCTGCTCCGCCTCATCGCGGAGACGCTGCTGGCGGCGGGCCACCTGGCGGTGGGAATCCCAAAGGCCGAAACCGGTGCGACGGGTGGGTTGGGTCATCATCCGCCCACTTTAGCAGCGGGGTGGGACATCCGCCGGCCCAGGCCTCGCGAATCTTGCCCTCCCGGGATGGGCGCCGCACAAACGCCGGATGCCCGACCCCGGCGAACCTTCCGCTGCCGTCCCCGTGCCGCAACCCGCCGCCAACCCACGGGACCGGAGCGAGGCCGTGGTCGCGGCGGTGGCGACCGCCGTCGGCCTGATGACCGGCTCCCTCCAGACGCGCGAATTTGCCGGCCCGGTGCTACGCCTCCTCGGCGAGGCCAGCGGCGTCAGCCGGGCGTACCTGTTCGAATTCCAACGCAAGGCAGACGGCCGCTATCTGGTCACGCAGCGGTACGAGTGGACGGCACCCGGCATCTCGGCCCAGATCGACAACCCGGACTTGCAGGGGCTGGACCTGATCGACGCGGGCTACGGCCGCTGGCAGGAGACGTTGCTCCGCGGGGAGCCGATCTTCGGGGAAATCGCGGAGTTCCCGCCCTCCGAACGGCCGATCCTCGAGGCGCAGCAGATTCTGTCGCTGCTCGTGCAGCCCATCTTCGCCGGCGCCCGCATCCACGGGATGATCGGTTTCGACGCCTGCAGCCCGCGGGCGCCGTGGGATCGCTTCGAGGTCTCGGTGCTGCGCATCGCGGCGCAGGCCTGGGGTGCCGCCGTGCTGCGCGAGGAGCGCGACGCCCAGCTCCGGCATATGCAGCGGATGGAGGCGATGGGGCGGATGGCGGGCGGCGTGGCCCACGATTTCAACAACGTCCTGACGGTCGTCGGCGGCGCCGTCGAGGCGCTCCAGGGCGAGGCCGCCGGCCCCGCGCCCTCCGGTGGGGACCGCTACGGCCGGATCCTCCGGCAGGCCCTCGACCAGGGGCGCGGTCTCACCCGCCGGCTCCTCGAGTTCAGCCGGCCAGGCGCCGGGCAGGCCCGTGAGTTGGACCTCGGCGAGGCCGTCGCCCGCGCGGTGCCGCTCCTGCGGCAGGCCGCGGGCAGCCGCGTCCGGGTGGAAGTTGAGCGGGCGCCAGCCCCCCGCGTGCGCATCGACCCGGTCCAGTTGGAGCAGGTGCTGCTCAACCTCGTGATCAACTCCCGCGACGCGATGGCCGAAGGCGGCCGGGTGCGGGTCGAGGTGGGGCCCGGTCCCGCCGCCCGGGCGGCCGGGGGCGCCGGCGTCGCGCAGCTGCGCGTCACCGACAACGGTCCGGGCATCCCCGAGGAGCTGCGGGACCGCGTCTTCGAGCCCTTCTTCACCACCAAGGCGGAGCGGGGCGGCACAGGGCTGGGGTTGTCCACCGTGTACGCGATCGTCACCAGCCACGGCGGCACGATCGCGCTCGGGCCGGGGACGGGCGGCGGCGCGGAGTTCCTGATCTCCCTGCCGGCGGCGGGTTGACCGGCGCTCCCCGCGCGGCCTAGCCTGCCCCCTCTCCAGATATGAGCCTTCCCCTTAAGCCGGCCGGTTCCACGGCCTTCGATCAGATCTCCCTCGGCGAAGTGATGCTGCGCCTCGATCCCGGCGAGGGACGCATCCGCACCGCCCGTGAATTCAAGGTCTGGGAGGGTGGCGGGGAGTACAACACGTCGCGCGGGCTGCGGAAGTGCTTCGGCCTCCGCACCGCCGTCTGCACCGCCTTCGTCGACAATGAAGTAGGCCACCTAATCGAGGACTGCATCCTGCAGGGGGGCGTCGCGACCGACTTCATCCGCTGGCGCGAGGACGACGGCATCGGCCGCACCGTGCGCAACGGGCTCAACTTCACCGAGCGCGGCTTCGGCATCCGCGGCGCCGTGGGCAACTCCGACCGCGGCAACACCGCGGCCTCGCAGCTCAAGCCGGGCGACTTCGACTGGGACCGCATCTTCGGGCAACTCGGTGCGCGCTGGTTCCACACCGGGGGCATCTTCGCCGCGCTCTCGGCCTCGACGGCCGCCCTTGCGATCGAGGCGGTCCAGGCTGCGAAGCGCCACGGCGTGATCGTCAGCTACGACCTGAACTACCGCCCTTCCCTCTGGAAGACGATCGGCGGGCTGCGCAAGGCTCAGGAGGTCAACCGCGAGATCGCCCGCCACGTGGACGTGATGATCGGCAACGAGGAGGACTTCACGGCCTCGCTCGGCTTCGAGGTCCGCGGGGCGGACCACGGCCTCTCCCGGATCGAGACCGAGGCGTTCCAGGAGATGATCGCCACCGCGGTGCGCGAGTTTCCCAACTTCAAGGTGGCCGCGACCACCCTGCGCCGCGTCATCACCGCCACCCGCAACGACTGGTCGGCCCTCCTCTGGCACGAGGGGAAGTTCCACGCCAGCCGGCCCTACCCGGAGCTCGAGATCCTCGACCGGGTCGGCGGCGGCGACAGCTTCGCGTCGGGCCTGCAGTTCGGGTTCCTGGAGTTCAACGACGCCCAAAAGGCGGTCGACTACGGCGCGGCGCACGGCGCCCTCGCCTCCACGACGCCCGGCGACACCTCGATGGCGACGCGGCGCGAGGTGGAGAAGCAGATCGGCGGGGGCGGCGCGCGGGTGGTGCGCTGAACCGCGCCCGATGAGCCGGGAGACCTGCTACCGCTGCTTCTGGCCCCGCACCCTCTGCTGGTGCCCGTCGCTGGTGCCGATGCCGACGCGCACCCGCTTCGTGTTCCTGATGCACCCAAAGGAGTACAAGCGGGAGAAGGCGGCCACCGGCCGCCTGACGCACCTCTGCCTGCCGCACAGCCGCATTTTCACCGGGGTGGGTTTCGAGGATCACCCGGAACTGCGGGCGCTGCTGGCGGATCCTGCGCTGCATCCGGTGCTGCTATTCCCCGGCGCCAACGCGCTCAACCTGTCGACCGCGGCCGCCGCCGGCGCGCCGGCGCTCGCCGAGCTGCGCGCACGCCTCGCCACCCGCACCCTCGTCGTGTTCATCCTCGATGCCACCTGGGCGCTGGGCCGGAAGATGCTGCGGCTCAGCCCCGTGCTGCAGGCGCTGCCCCGCCTGATGTTCACGCCCGCGGCCCCCAGCCGTTACGTGATCAAGCAGCAGCCCCATCCAGCCTGCCTGTCCACCCTCGAGGCGACGCACGAGCTGCTCAACGCGCTGGCCGCGGCCGGCCTCGATGACTACCCGCTGCCCGGCCAATTACCCGCCGTCTTCGACCGCCTGCAGGCCTTCCAGCTGCAGTGCGCCGCGGATCCGCAGCGCACCGGCTACCGCCACCGGCCGTACAAGACCCCGGCGGAGCGGCGGCCCCTCGCGGGCCGGAGCGGCCGGCGCCGGCGGAAGCTGTTCGACCTGCCGGCGGACTGACGGTCGCGCGGCCTAGCCGCCCTTGACCGCGTGCAGCGCGAGCTCGCGGCACTGCTTCAGGTCCGTCTTGCCGGTGCCGAGCATCGGGATCCGCTCCACCCGGTGGATGATCTTCGGCACCCAGAGGTTGGGCAGCCCGCGCTCCGCCAGCCGCGACCGCAGCTGCTCCACCGTCACTGTCTCAGTGGTCAGCAGCACCAGCGCCTCGCCCTTGGCCTGGTCGGGGATGCCCGTGACGTACACCACGGGTTGCTCCGACTGATCCCAGCCGAAGGCCTCGACAATGCGCATCTCGACGGTCCCGTGGGGCACCATTTCGCCGGCGATCTTCGAGAAGCGCGACAGCCGGCCCTCAATGTAGAGGAAACCGTCCTCGTCGAATCGCCCGAGGTCGCCGGTGACGAACCAGCCGCGGCAGAACGCCTGCCGGGTCTTGCCGGGATCGTCGAGGTAGCCCTCGAAGACATTGGCGCCCCGCAGCAAAATCAGGCCGGTGGTGGTCTCGGGGCGCTCCTCCATCGTCTCGGGATCAACGATGCGCGCGGTCAGGCCGGGCAACAGGCGCCCCACCGCCCCGGCGCGCTTTCCCTCCTGCGGCTCGTTGGTAGAGAAGATCACCGGCGGGTGCGGCTGGTTGATGTTCGTGGCCGGCGCGGTCTCGGTCAGGCCGTACCCCTGCTGGATATCGATGTGGAACTGCCGCAGGAAATCCGCCTGCAGGTCATCGGGCAGCCGCTCGGCGCCGGTCACGACGAGATCGAGGGAGCGCAGTTCCGCGGGCTGCGCCTTCTTGAGGATCGGACGGATAAAGGTCGGCGCGCCGACCATCACCCGCACCTGCTCGGCCGCGATCGCGTCGATGATGCGCCGGGTGTCGAGCGGGCTGGGCACCGTGACCACGCGGCTGCCGCGGAGGATCGGGTACCACAGCGTGACGGTGAAGCCGAAGCTGTGGAAGATGGGGAGGCAGCCGAGCACCGAGGAGCTCTCGGGGAGGATCGAGAGCGAGGAGATCTGCAGGCAGTTGGCGAGGATGTTGCGGTGCGTGAGCACGACGCCCTTCGGCTCTCCGGAGCTTCCGCTGGTGAAGAGCAACCCGGCCTCCTCGCGGTCGCCGGTCCGGGGCAGGCCGAGCAGGTTCGCGCACACCTGGTTGGGGAGCAGCCACGCGGCGAGCAGCCACGGCACCATCGCGCGCCGGCCGCCCGCGGCCTCGATCTCGGCGCGGAGGTCCAGGGTGCCGGCGGGCCAGGGGAATGCGGGCACCTTCTCCTGCATCGCCTTGGCGGAGAGCACCGTCTCGATGCCCGCGATGCGCAGGCTGGTCAGGACGGCGTCGCGGCCCGCGGTGAAGTTGAGGTTCACGGGCACCTTGCCGGCCATCACCACCGCGAGGTTGGCGATGAAGCCGCCGGCGCCCGGCGGCAGCACGATCCCGACGCGCCGGCCCGGCACCCGCTCGCGGAGGCGCCGGGAGAGCAGCGCCGCGGCGGCATAGATCTGGGCGCAGGAAAGCACCCGGCGGTCGGCCGTGCGGTCGATGACGAGCACGCGCCCCGGCTGCTTCGCGAGCGCGCGGACGGCCTCGCGCCCGAGGTGGCGGCGGAGCACCGGCCGCTCCTGGAAGGCCATTTCGCCCAAGTCGAGGAGCTCGCGCCGCGCCCACTCCACGCCGGCCTGCTCCGCGGGCTGCGGCCGGCCGAACGCCACGTGGACGGGCGTCGGCAGGAGGCGGGGGGATTTCCACAGGCACTTGTTGCCCGCGAAGGAGAAGATGGAGCCCCAGAGACCGTCGATGGCCGCCGCCACCACCGGCGCCCCCGCGCGCCCGGCGATGACCTCGAAGCCCCGATGCAGCCGCATCAACTGCCCCGTGCGGGAGATGTGTCCCTCCGGACAGACACAGACCACTTCGCCGCGCTGGAGCGCCTCGACCGCGCCGTGCATTCCCGCGCGCGGCTGCGCCGCGGAGATCCCGATGCTGCCGGAGAGCTCGAAGCACCAGTTCAGGAAACCGTTGCGCCGCAACCAGTGGTGGGCGACGAACCGGATCGGGCGCGGGCACGCGAGCTGCAGGACCACCACGTCGACATAGGAGAGGTGGTTGGCGATCAGCAGGACGCCACCCTGCGCGGGAAAGGCCTCGAGCCCGGAGGTCCGGACCCGGTAGAGCAGGCGCGCGATCAGGTGCGCGAACAGTTCAAGGTGCAGCGGCAGGAAGGATCGGCGGCGGAACATCGGCGGTCGACGGGGCTGGAGGGGCTGCGGGGCTTGTTGGCGAAAGCGGGATGGCAGGGAAGCCTTTTCTCAGGGCGGACGCGGCGGCGCCACGGGACTCACGTCCGACGGGCGGTCCCGGACGGAGCGGAGATCACCCGCGAGCGCCGCGAACCCGGGAAACTCGTGTTCCAGCCGGCGGGAATCCGACCGGTGCCGTTCCACCTCGCGCAGCGCGCACTCGATCTCGTGCGCGAGGCTCGGCCGGTCCGTCGCGTAGACCCTCAGCTTGAGTTCCGCGCGGCTGTAGGGGCGCACTCCCCGGGCGTTGCCCTCGACCCACGCCGCCTCGGTCACGGCGGGATCCCGCCCGCACAGGTACCACGCCTCGATCGCCGGCACCGCCACGCCCACAGCCCGGAGCAGGCGTTCCCGGCCCCGCGCCGGCGGCAGCTTCTTGGTCGTCTGCCGGTGCACCGCCCGCAGCTGGCACATCCGGCAATGGGGATGGAAGTACCCCGGACGCTCGTGCGCCTCCCCGTGCACGACCGAGTCATCCGCGTCCACCGCCACGA
Organism: Verrucomicrobiota bacterium; assembly: GCA_016871595.1. Lineage (GTDB taxonomy): Bacteria > Verrucomicrobiota > Verrucomicrobiia > Opitutales > Opitutaceae > ER46. The sequence goes on along the minus strand of VHCY01000003.1, from coordinate 37,666 downwards.
CGAGGGCCTCCGCATCGGTATTGAAATGCAGGTGCCGGATCACCGCCGGGAGCAGTTGGGCCACGTTGGGCCAGCCGCGGGCCCGGAACCCGGGGGCGATGAAGCGGGGGCGCACCCGCAGCACCCCCGTGACCAGTTCCCGCAACGCCGCCTCGTCCGCCGGAGACTCGCTCAGCAGCGCGACGTTCATCGCTCCTCCGGCACGCCGCCGAGGATCCCGCTGTACCACATTTCGCCCAGCGATCCCTCCCGCAGGAGCTCGGGAAGGTCGGGGCGGTCCGAAAGCCGCTCGAAGGTGGCCGCCCGGCCGGTCTTTTGGGAGATGATCACCTCCTCGGGGTGGTCCCGGAACAGGTCGATGAAGTACGGCGAGTGCGTCGTCGCGATCACCTGCACCCCCGCGCGGCCCGCGTCCGCCGGCGGATGGCTCAGCCGGTAGAGGACATCGCGCACCTCGCGGAACATCCGGGGATGCACGCCGCGGTCCACCTCCTCCAGGCAGAGGATCCGCGGCGGATCCGGATCAAAGGCGAGCGCGAGCAGGGCGACCACGTAAAGCGTGCCCTGGGACAGTTCCTCGGCCCCGAGCAACTCTCCCCCCTCCGCGAGCCGCAGGCCGAAGGTAAGTCCGCCCGAGGGCGCCGGGCCGGCCTCCAGCGACGAAAACTCCGGCAGCAGGCGAATGAGTTCCGCCTGCAGCGCCGCGAATACCGCCGGGGTGTGCTCCCGGAGCTGCACCAGCACAGCCGCGAGGTTGCCCCCGTCCGCCGTCAGTTCCGCCCCGTCGCCCGGCGGGCAGGGCCGCGTCATCGCCTCGTGCTCCAGCGCGTAACCCCGCACCGTCGCCAGACCGGCCCGGAGCGCGGGCCATTCCGGTGCCCCCGCGGGTTCCACCCGCAGGAAATCGCACTGTCCCTCGCCCGCGCAGCCCAAGGTGGCGCGGATCGCCGCGTGCGGCGGCGCGAACGCGAACCGGATCTCCGGCCCCTCGCCCCGCTGCACCGCCTCGTCCCCGGCCAACGGGAGCGCCGCCCGCCGCCGCAGGGTCAGGATCGACTCGATGAGGCTCGTCTTGCCGCTGCCGTTGGGCCCGATGATCAGGTTGAAGGGCTGCAGCTCGATGCGCGTCTGCCGCAGGGCCTTGAAGCGATGAAAGGCGATGGACGCGATCACACCCGGCAGCTTGGGCAAGGTTCCCGCCTTGGCAACGCGGTCGTCACTTTGCGCGGCGGATGCGGTTAAACCAGTCCGCGGCGCGCTCGGAGACCGGGTTCCGCTCCAACGCCAGCGCGGCGAGGCGCACGCCCAGATCGCTGGCGTCGGGCCGGCCGAGGGTGCCGCGCACCCGCAGGGGTAAACCGGCGGCGGCGTAGCCCCACTCGTCGGGCACCTCGTCGAGCGCCCCGAGCCCCCGCAGCAACTCAGCCGGCCGCCCGCGCGCCCTCAGCTGCAGTTCGAGGGCCAGCGAGCCATCGAGCAAACCGCTCGCCGGCCGGCGCAGGAGATTGCCTCCCCCCGTCAGCCGCAGCTCGGGGGTGAGCACCACGAGATGACGCAGGCTGAGGTTCCCCGCAGCATCCCGGGCCGCGACCACGCTGAGCTGGTCGAACGCAAGCGGATAAAGGATGGACGAAAGCTCCGCCACCGCCCGGCCGCGCGAAAGTGGCGGCTCGCGGCGCACGCCCAGCGATTCCAACGCGCCTCCCGCCGCCGCAAGGATCTCGGCCACCCGGCCGGAACCCGCCGGTGCGGGCGGCAAGTTGACCGGAAAAAGTCGCAGCGTGCCGCCGCGCGAGACCAGATGCACCTCTCCCTCGAGCGCCGCCCACAGGGCCTCGAGGTCCGTCCCGCGGGAGCGCAGGGAGCCCGCGAGGTCGAGTTTGCCGGAAAACCAACCCGACTCACCCTCGCGGCCAGCGGGACTCCAGTCGCGCAGCACCACAGCCGACTGGAGGCGGTAGCTTCCATTTTCGTCCGGCGCGTGGCTCAGGCTCCCGCTCGCCCGCAGGTTCGCCCCACCCTCAAGGACAGACTCAAGCTCTTCCGCCTGCACCATCGCATCGTCGAACCGGAGTCGTGCCCTCGTCTGGCGCCAGGGTGCGCCCGCTTCGGCCACCAACTCGTCAATCCGGGCCATCAGGGTGCCCGACCAGCCGGCCCACGGGGGCGCGTTGCCCGGAACGGAATCCTTGTCGGCGAACAACGGTCGGAATCTCCCGAGTGCCGGGAGGTCGAGTCGCGGACCCGTCACCTCGAGCTCGAGGCGCCCGCCGCCGCTGGCGGCCGGTTCCAACGCCCCCGCGAGCAGCACGCGGGAAAGATTCGGGCCGGACCCCGTCTCCAGCGGCACGTGAAACTTCAGCCGACCCGAGGATTCACGATCGACCCGGGCGTCGAGACGCAGGTCCGGCAACTCCGCCGTTGCCCGCAGGCCGGAGGCCCGCACGTGGGCGTGGAGCGCCGTCACCGTTCCGCCAGTCGCACCCGCGTCCAACTCGAGGATCCCCGCCGTCAGAACACCGTCGCGCCCGCCCGCCAGCAGGGCCGCCGCCGCCGCGAGTTCGACGCGGCCCCGGCCTGCCACTTTCCAGGACTCCCGCTCGCCGGTCAGGCGTCCGCCCTTGACTTCGAGGACAGCGAATTCTCCCCCGCTCCCGCGGAGTCGCAACGTGTCCACTTCCGCGCTCCACCCCTCGGGGGCGACGCGGAGAACTCCCTGCAGGGTCAAGGCCAGATTCCCGACCCGCCACCCCTCTCCGGCCGCGGCGAAGAGGCCCGTGGCCTGGAGGCTCTCCTCCGTGCGGAGTGCCAAGCCCCCCCCGCTCACCCGGCCGATCAGGCGTCCTCGCACCAGCCCGCCGCCCACCGTGATCTCGTCGAGCGGGAGCATCGGCAGCTTGAAGTCGAGCAACTCCAGGCTGATCAGGTCCGCGTCCGGCCGCCGCGCCTGGAAGGATCGGGCGTTCCAGTCGACCGCCCACGGCTGGCGGGAGGTAAGCTGGAGCACAGGCGCCGTGCCCCCCGCGCGCAGGTGCACGGCAAGGCTTTCGCAGGCCCACACCCGCGCGCCAGCGCGGACCTCGAATTCCGCGTCCCCACCGGTGAGGCCGAGACGCGCGAGGACCGGATGCGCTCGGGCGGCGGCCCCCAGTTCTAAGTCGGCCTTACCCCGTACTGCGATCAGCCCAGCTCCTGGCGACCAAACCAGTTCCCCCTCGCCCACGACGCGGTTACCGGACCACCGCGGATCGGGGAAAAACCGCGCCACGTCCTGGTCGCGAAAATCCGCCCACCAGTGAACCCGCCCATCCGCCCCCGCGGCCGGCAACGTCCCCTTGAAACGTGCGACCTCCCGGTCGCCGGCGCGGACCCGGAGCGCCCAGGCGCCTGCGCCCGCGGCCTGGGGCTCCGTCAACTCCCCAGCCATCGTCAATTCCCGGGGCCAGCCTTCCCCGCGCCCCGTGGCCACCCCTTCCACCCGCACCGGCGCTTCCACTCCGCCGCCCGGCACCTCCACCCGCAGCCGCCCCTCCACGACCGGCAGGATCGGCCCCTCCGGCCGGAAGGTGAACTCGCCGTGCAAAGCCCTGCCGCCGTCGGCTGCAGCACCCTTCCCCGCCGCCCGGAAGGCGATCACCCCGGTCGCCGCGGGCAAACGAATCTCCCCATCCGCCTCGATGTGCCCCGGCGCCAAGGCCACGAACAGCCCCGCCCGGAACTGCTCCCGCCAGGTTTCCGCCGTTGCCGCCGGAGCCAAGGGCTCCACGACACAGCCGCGCAGGAGAACCGTCCGGAATTCCGGCTTCCCCTTTCCCAACAGGCTGGCCGGCCGCACGCGCACCTCGGCTTCCGCGACCGCCAGCCGCACTGCCGAAGTCCGCCACGTTAGCTCCCGCACCCGCACGCCTCCGTTCCAGCCGATCCGGGCGGAGCCGACGTCCACCGCCGGATCGAGCGCGCGCCGCAACAGATACCGCACGATCCCGGACTGAACCGCCGGCGTCAGCGCCGCGCCCACCGCCGCCAGGGCAAACGCGGCGACGATCAGAAGGGGAACGCGCGCATTTCTCATCGGGCGGGAGCGGAGGAACAGGACAGGCGGCGGGGGACGGAAGTTCCGTCCAGTCACCCTGCCGCGCGCACGACGCGGCGTCCAGCCCGGCTCAAGGCCGCGCGATCAGCTCATCCGCCTGCCCCATCGCCTTCCGTAGCGCCGCGACCGCGACATTGTACTGGTAGAAGGCTTGGATCTGGTTGGTGCGGGCCGTGGTTAACTCGACCTGGGCGGAGAGCACATCGAGTTGCGTGGCGGAGCCCGCCTCGTAGCGGGCGCTCGCGAGGCGGACGGCCTCGGTAGCCTGCTCGACCACGCGGGCCGATGCGTCCGCCAGTTCGGACGCCTGCTGCCACCCCGAGTGGGCGCGACTGACTTCAACATCGACCGCCAGTTCCGCCTCCGCCAGCAGCAGCCGGGTCTGGTTCAGGGCGGAACGCGCCTGGAGTTCGCGTCCCCGCGTGGCGCGGCCGTCGAAGATGTTCCACTGGGATTGCACCCCGAGGAGCCAGCCGTGGTTGGAATCCCCGAGCTGGGACGTCGGCCCCTTGCGGAGGGTCCAGCCTCCGAAGGCGGCGACGTTCGGGTACAGGCCGGAGCGGGCTGTGGTGATGCCTTCCTCCCGGGCGCTCGCGAGCTTGGCGAGCCGCTGCAGGTCGGGGCGCTGCGACCGGGCGGCTCCGAGGGCGGCGGACCGGTCGAAGGTCTGCGGCGCGAACGTGAGCGAGCCAGTGACCTCCAGCTCCGGGCGGTCCGATCCCGGCACCGCCACCAGGCCGAGGGCTAGGCGAAGGTTATCGCCGGCGAGGCGGAGCCCGTTCCGCGCCGTGATCAGGGGCACCTGGGCATTGGCGACCGCCACCTCCGCGCGGAGCTTCTCGAAGCTCGAAACCGTGCCGGCCTGATAGCGGTCCGAAACCGTCCGCAACTGCTCCCGGAGCAGCTCCAGATTGGACTCTTGGACTTTGATCTGCTCCCGCGCAAGCAGCACCTCGAGGAACGCTGCCCGCACCTGCAGCAGCGCCTCGTTGATCACGGCCTGGAGCTCAAGCGTAGCGGCCTCACGGGTGAGCTTCGACGCCTGCACCGCGGCGGGAATGGCGCCGGCAGAGTAAACCACCTGCGTCGCCGTCAGGCTCAGCTGCCAAGCTTGCCCGGAAGCGGGGAAGCCCTGGGAAACGTCCGGATCGTTGCGCTGGTAGAGCGCCGACGCGCCGACAGACGGTAGACGGCGGGCTCCGACCTCGAGCACCACGCCGTCCTGCTGGCGGATCCGTTCGCGCGCCTGCTGGATCGAGAGGTTGTGATCGAGCGCGAAACGCAGCGCGGCCGCGAGGTCGAGCGGGCCCGGCGGCAGGGCCGGCGCGGCCCAGACCGACGCGGTGACGAGGGCCGCCGCAGCGCGGCGCAGGGCCCGGAACAGCGGGAGGCGGGACGAGGTCATGCGGAGGGGACGGGCGCGGCCGGCCGGGGCGAGAGCTCCCGGGCGATCAGCGCGTAAAACGCGGGGACGACGAACAGGGTGAAGATGGTCCCGACCGCCATCCCGACCACCAGCACCCAGCCGATGCTGTTGCGCGAGGCGGCGCCGGGGCCCGTGACGAAGATCAGCATCAGGTGACCGAACACCGTGGCGGCGGAGGTCATCAGCACCGGCCGGAGGCGCGTGGCGGACGCCCGGCGGATGGCCTCAAGCTTGCCCACCCCCTCGTGCTGGAGCCCGTTGGCGAACTCCACGATGAGGATCCCGTTCTTGGCGATCAGGCCCACCAGGGTGATGAGCCCGATCTGCGAGTAGATGTTGAGTGAGCTCGCGCCCAGGAACACGGGCAGCATCGCCGCGACGATCGCGAGCGGCACGGAACCGAGGAGGATGATGAAGGGATCGCGGAAGCTGTTGAACTGCGCCGCGAGCACGAGGAAGATGAGCAGCACCGCGAGCAGCGCCGCCTTGCCCAGCGCCTTGCCCTCGGTCCGCAGCTGGCGCGACTGCCCGCCGTAATCGATCGAGTACCCCGCGGGCAGGATCTCGGCCGCCTTGGCCTCCAGCTTCCGGAGCGCCGCGTCGATGCTCGGCCCCACCCCCGTGATCTTGACCGAGTTCAGCTGCTGGAAGCGGTTGAGGGTGCGGGGCTGCACCGTCTCGCGGATCGAGGCGATCGTGCCCAGCGGGATCAGCTGCCCCTGCGGCCCGCGGACGTGGTAGTTGAGCAGCTGCTCCGCGTTGAGCCGTTGGCCGCGCTCGACCTGCGGGATGACGCGGTAGCTGCGGCCGTCATTGACGAAGCGGTTGACGTAGCCGCCGCCCAGCATCGAGCCGAGGTCGCGCGCGACGTCGACCAGGCTTAGACCCATCGCGGCGACCTTCTCCCGGTCGATCTCGATCTCCGCCTGCGGCAAGTCGAACTTGAGGTCCTTATCCGCGAAATAGAACACCGGCGGACCACCGGCACCCGGCTCCTGCGTATTGGCGTGGATCACCAGCTGCTGGGCGACCTCCAGCATGTCCCGGTGCTCGGCGGTGGAACGCAGCACGAACTCGATCGGGAACTGCCCGCCCGCGGGCAGGGGCTCCGGGGTGTTGACGATCACGTTCACTCCGGCCACCGCGGCCGCGGGCGCCTGCAGGGAATCCCCGATCGTGACGGAGTTTCGGCGGCGCTCCGACCACGGCTTGAGGATCATCCCGGAGATGCCGAAGTTGGCCGAGGTCACCTGAAATGACGCGTCGTACTCGGGCACGGACTCATAGATCTTCTGCAGCTCGCGGGCATAGATGGCGTTCTGCTCAATGGTGGCCGTAGGCGAAGGCGCGAGGATGCTGAACACGACGCCCTGGTCCTCCTTGGGCGCGAGCTCGCTCTGGGCGAGCAGGAAGAAGGGCGCGAGCAGCACCGTGAGCAACAGCGACCCGGCCAGCACGAACTGCACCGCCCGGTAACGGCGGCCGAGCGCGAGGTCGAAGGCAAAGACCAGGATCGCGCCGAGCACGCTGGCCCCGAGCAAACCGGCCGCGGCGGGAATCGCGGCCGCCTTGACCCCGTCCGTCCCGAACAGGAGCCACACCACGCCGACCGCGACGGGCCACAGCGGGAGCCAGGCGATCAGGGACCAGGCCGCGAGCGTCCACGCCGGACGCCGGTCGGCGCGCAGGGCGAGCATCGCGCCCACCACGCCCTCGTAGGCGTCTCGCAGGCGGTCGAACAGGCGGTTGGTCAGGCCAGCCAGCCCACGTTCCTCGTGCGCGCCGCCGCGCAGGAGCTGGGCGCTCATCATCGGCGAGAGGGTGAGGGCCACGAAGCCGGAGATGGCCACGGCGCCGGCCAGGGTCAGCGCAAACTCGCGGAACAGCGCGCCCGTCAGGCCGCCCTGGAACGCGATCGGAGCGTAGACCGCGGCGAGCGTGATCGTCATCGAGATCACTGGCCCCACAAGCTCCCGGGCCCCGAGCAGCGCGGCGTCGAAGGGCGTCCGGCCCGCCCGGATGTGGCGCTCGACGTTCTCGACCACCACGATCGCGTCGTCGACCACGATGCCCACCGCGAGCACCACCGCGAGCAGGGTGAGCAGGTTGATGGTGAAGCCGAAGGCGAGCATCATGGCGAGCGCGCCGAGCAGCGAGAGGGGCATCGCGACCAGCGGGATGAGCACGGAGCGGAACGAGCCGAGGAACAGGAAGATCACCACGGCCACGATCACCAGCGTCTCCAGCAGGGTGCGCAGGATCTCGCGCAGGGAGTCGTCGATGTACTTGGTGGCGTCGTAGCCCACGCGCATCCGGAGCCCCCCGGGCAGGCCCCGCTCGATCGTCGGCAGCAGCGCCCGCACCCGTTTGACCACCTCCACCGTGCTCTCGGTGGGGAGCACCCAGATCCCCATGAAGGTCGCGCTCTCGCCCGCGAAACGGACGTCGTCATCGTAGCTCTCGGCGCCGAGGACCACGTCCGCCACGTCGGCCAGCCGCACGATGGTGTCCCCGCGGCGCGCGACCACGAGCTCGCGGAACTCGGCCGCGCTGCGCAGATCCGTGTTCGCGACCAGGCTCATCGTGAGCATCGTCCCCTTGGTCGAGCCCACCGCCGCCAGCGCGTTGTTGGTGGCGAGCGCCTGCCGCACCTCCGCGGGGCTGATCCCGTGGGCCGCGAGGGCGTCGGGCTTCAGCCAGACCCGCATCGCGAACACCCGGCCGCCCAGGATGTCCGCCCGCTGCACCCCCTTGACCGAGGAGAGGGCCGGCTGGACCATCCGGTTGAGGTAGTCGGTGACCTGGTTGGGCGCGAGCTGGTCCCCGTAGAAGCTGATGTACATCGACGCGAACTGGTTGTCGCTGGTCTCGACGCTGATCGTCGGCGACTCGGCCTCCGGGGGCAGCTCGCTGCGCACCTGGTCGATCTTCGCGCTGATCTGCGCCAGCGCGGCGTTCGTGTCGTAGTTCAGGCGCAGGTAGACGCTGATCAGGCTGAAGCCTGCCCGGCTCTCCGACTCGATGTATTCGATGCCGTCGGCGCTGGCGACGACCCGCTCCAGCTGGGTCGTGATGTAGCCGCGCACGGTCTCGGCGCCGGCGCCGAAGTAGACCGTGCTGATCTTGACCACCGCGCTGTCGCTCCGCGGGTACTGCCGCGTGTTAAGCTGGTAGAACGAGACGATCCCGAGCACCAGCAGCGTGAGGTTGACCACGAGGGCCACCACCGGCTTGCGGATGAACAGATCCGTGAAGCTGCGCTCTTGCATCGGCGGGCGGGCGCGGGCCTCAGGAGTTGGCCGGACGCGGGTTCGCGCTCGCCGGCGGCTGGTTCGCGTTGTTGACCTGCACCGGGGCCCCGTTGCGGAGCTTGAAGACCCCCGCGGTCACCACCTGCTCGCCCGCCTTCACGCCGCCCTTGACGGCCACGAGGTCGCCGCGATGGACGGCCACCTCGATGAACTGCTGGCGCACGCCGAGGTACTCCTGGCCGTCCGGCCCCTTCATCTTCTCCACGATGAAGACCGAATTGCCGTAGGGCGCGTAGGCCACGGCCGTGGCCGGCACAACGATCACCGGCATCGCCTCGGGCAGCTCGACCTCGACCCGCACGAACATCCCCGCCCGCAGCTTCTCGCCCGGATTGGCCACGGTGGCCTGCACGGTGATGTTGCGCGTGGACGCGTCCACGGTGGCGTTGATCGCCGTGATCTCACCCGCGTGGGCCGCGTCGGGAAAGGCGTCCACCCGGAGCGCGACCCGGCGGCCGAGCACGAGGTCGGGCAGGTGCCGCTGCGGGATGCTGAAGTTCACGTACATCGGGTCCAGTTGCTGCAGCGGGAGCAGGGGCGCCCCCCGGCCCACATACTGCCCGGGGTTGACCAACCGGAGGCCGGCGCGTCCCGCGAAGGGCGCCCGCACCTGCTTCTTCGCGATCACGGCGTCGAGCGCCGCGACGTCCGCCTCGGCCTGCTTGCGGGCCGCGACCGCAGTGTCGTACTCGACCTTCGCGATCGCCTTGCGCTGCCAAAGCTCCTCCTGACGCGTGGTGTTGACCCGTGCCAGTTCCGCCCGGGCCCGCGCCGCCTCCCGCTGCGCCACCTCGACCGAGCTGTCGAGCTCGACCAGCAGGTCCCCGGCGCGCACCGCCGCCCCGTTCTCGGCGGCCACCCGCACCACGATGCCATCCGCGTCTGCGGCCACCGTCATCCCGGCCACCGGGGCGAGCGTGCCGATCGCGTGCAGGGTCGAGCGCCACTCCTCGGCGCGGGCGAGGGCCGCGGAAACCCCCGCCGGCGGCATCGTGCGCGGGGCCGCGGCGAGTTTCTTGATCTGGCTCGCCTTGGCCGCGCCGAGCGCGAGCGTAACGCCCACGAACGCCGTGAGCAGGAGGAGAAACTTCTTCAGCATGGGAGAAGGTAGGGAAGCTGCCCGGGGCAAGCCCGGGTGCAACCCGCATTCGTGGACGCGGCGGGCTCAGCCCGCGCGGGCGGCGGCGACCACCGCGTCAACGGTCAGGCCGAGCTCGCGGAAGGCCACGGGCGCGGGGGCGCTCAGGCCGAACCGGTCGATGCCCACCACGCGGCCGTCGAGCCCGACGTAACGGTGCCAGCCGCCCGTGACGCCGGCCTCGACCGCCACCCGCCGGCGGCAGGCCGAGGGAAGCACCGACTCCCGGTAGTCCGCCGGCTGGCGGTCGAAACGCTGGGTGCTAGGCATCGAGACCACGCGGGTGCCCGGTCCCAGGAGCCGCGCGGCCTCAAGGGCCAGCTGCACCTCGCTGCCGGTCGCGAGAAGGATGCATTCGAGGGGCGCCTGCTCGCGGACGGCCACGTAGGCGCCCCGCAGCGCCCCCTGGCGCCGGGTCTCGGCGGGGATCGCCGCGAGCGTCGGCAGCACTTGGCGCGTCAACGCCAGCACCGTGGGGCCGTCGACCCGGGAAAGCGCGGCCGCATAGGCGCCAGCCGTCTCCTCGGGATCGGCGGGGCGGATCAGGTCGAGCCCCGGGATGACCCGAAGGCCGGCGATCGTTTCCACGGGCTGATGGGTCGGCCCATCCTCCCCCACTCCGATCGAGTCGTGGGTGTAGATGTAGACCACCGGCAGCCGGGCGAGCGCCGCCAGCCGCATCGCGGGCCGGGCGTAGTCGGCGAACACCAGGAAGGTGGCGATGCTGGGACGGAACAGCCCGTCGTAGGCGATGCCGTTGGCGATCGCCGCCATCGCGTGCTCGCGGATGCCGAAGCGCACGTTGCGCCCCCCGCGGTTGCCCGGCTCGCAGTCGCCGGAGGCCGCGATGTAGTTCAGCGTGGAGCCGTAAAGGTCGGCGCTGCCGCCGATCAGCAGCGGCAGCCGCGCCGCCAACGGCTGGAGCACGTCGCGTCCAGCGGCCCGGGTCGCCAGCTTAGCGTCGGCGGCGAACGCGGGCACCGCCGCCAGGAGTTCCTCCGCGGAAAGAGCCTTCTCGGGCGCGGCCCCGTCGAGCAGCGCGGCCCGGTCCGGGTTGGCCTCGCGCCAGGCCTTGAACTGCCGGTACCACTTGTTGCACGCGCGGATCAGGCGCTCGCGGTGCCCCTGAAAATAGGCCCGGACGTCCTCGCTGACGTGGAAGTGCTCCTCCGCCGGCAGGCCGAGGCCGGCGCGCGCCGCGGCGGCGAACTTCGCCCCACCCTCGCCGTGACCCTTCGCCGTGCCGGCGACCTCCGGGATGCCGCGGCCAATCTCGGTCCGCGCGATGATCAGCTGGGGGCGGCCGGAACGCGCCTTGCGGGCCCGGTTGAAGACGCGGAGGAAATCGGCCATCGCGTGGCCATCGACCGCCTGCACCTCCCAACCCAGGGCCTTGAAGCGGAGCGCCGTGTCCTCGCTCTGGGTCTTGTCGGCCATCGCGTCGAGCGTGACCGCGTTGGCGTCATAGATGAGGATCAGGTTGTCGAGGCGCTGGTGCCCCGCGAAGGCCACGGCCTCCATCGCGACGCCCTCCTGCATGCAGCCGTCGCCGGCAAGGCAGACCACGCGGTAGTCGAGGATCGGGTGCTCCGGGGTGTTGAGGCGTGCGGCGGCCATCTGTCCGGCGAGCGCCATCCCGACGGCGTTGCCAATGCCCTGCCCGAGGGGGCCCGTGGTGCACTCGACGCCGGGCGTCTCGCGGAACTCCGGGTGCCCCGGGGTCGTGCTGTGCAGGACGCGGAAATTCCGCACCTGCTCAAGGGGCACGTCGTAGCCGCTCAGGTGCAGCCAGGAATAGAGGAACATCGACCCGTGGCCGGCCGAGAGGACGAACCGGTCGCGGTTGATCCAGCGCGGGCGCTCCGGGTTGTGCACGAGCGCGTGTCCGAAAAGGACGGCCCCGATCTCGGCCGCGCCCAGCGGCAGCCCCAGGTGCCCGGAGGAACAGGCGTGCACGGCGTCGATCGCGAGCCCGCGGGCCTGATTGGCGGCTTTGCCGAGGAGGAGGGTCTGGAGCGTCATAAGGAGAAACCCGCAAGGGCTACAGTCCGTGCTCAGCCCGGGGAAGCCTGAAGTTGGGCCGCGGGGGCGCAAAAAAACCGTCGCCGGAGGGCGACGGTTTCGTCAGCGGCCGGGACAGGCCACCCGGCGGAGGGGGATCAGGCTCCTGCCTTGGGTGCGGCCGCGGCGGTCTTGGCCGCCTTCTCCGCCTCGTGCTGGGCGTGGATCTCGGCGGCGCGGTCCTTCTCCTTGATCGCGACGGCGGCCTTGCCGGTCCGGCCGCGCAGGTAATACAGGCGCGCGCGCATCGCCTCGGACTCGCGCTCCACCTCGATCTTCTCGATGTTCGGCGAGTTCACCGGGAACACGCGCTCGACGCCCTCGCCGTAGCTGAGGCGGCGCACCGTGAAGGTCTCGTGAATCCCGTGACCCTTCCGCGCGATCACGATGCCGGCGTAGATCTGGACCCGCTCCTTGTCGCCCTCACGGACCTTGGTGTGGACGCGCACGCCGTCGCCGACTTTGAAGGGCGTGACGTCTTTCTTCACCTGATGGGCGGTGATTTCCTGGATGATCGGGTTCATAACGGTTGGTTATTTGAGCAAATCGGGACGGACTTGGCGGGTTTTTTCCACCTGACGCGCGTTCCGCCACCGTTCAATCTCGACATGGTTTCCGGAGAGGAGGATCTCGGGAACGGACATGCCCCGGAACTCGGCGGGACGCGTGTATTGAGGAAAGTCGAGCAAGCTGCGGCTGAAGGATTCGTGCGTCAATGACTTTTCCTGTCCGAGCACGCCCGGGATGAAACGCGCGAGCGCGTCGATGACGACCGCGGCGGCGAGGGTGCCGTTGGTGAGCACGTAATCGCCGATGGAGATCTCCTGGTCGATGACCCGGTCGCGGATGCGCTGGTCGATCCCCTCGTAATGACCACTGAGGAAAATCAGGTGGGACTCACGGGAGAGCTCCTGCGCGAGCGCGGCCGAGAAAGGCCGGCCGTCCGGGGTCAGGTAGATCCGGCGGCAGCCCGGGGTCTGCAGCTGCTCGATCGCGGCGAAGACCGGCTCGGGTTTCAGCACCATCCCGGCGCCGCCCCCGAAGGGACGGTCGTCCGCCGTCCGGTGCCGGTCCGTGGTCCAAGTCCGCAGGTCGTGGACCCGCACCGCGAGGCTGCCCGCCGCGATGCCCTTGCCGAGGATGCTCTCGGCGAGGAACCCGTCCAGCATCCGCGGGAACAAGGTGATGACATCGACCAGGAGCGGCATCGGCAGGGGCCGGAAACGAAGCCGCCCGAGCGCGGGGCCCGGGCGGAGAATCCAGATTGGGGAAGCGGGATCAGCTCGTCGCGACCGCGGAGGCGCGGCGGACCTTCTTGATCATCGCGTGCATCGTGTCGGTCGGCGTAGCGCCCTTGCTCAGCCAGTAGTCGACGCGCTCGAGGTTGAGGTTGACCGGGGAGCCCTTGGCCTTGGGCGTGTAGGTACCCAGGTTCTCGACCGCGGCGCCATCACGGCGGGAGCGGGCTTCGGCGACGACCACACGATACAGCGGCTGGTGGACGGAGCCGACCTTGGTGAGACGGATTTTAAGGGCCATGTCTGGGAGATTGCGGAGCGGTTCTGACGTGGAAAAGCCGGCCAGATCACCGGTCCACAATCGGCTTGTCAAGCCCCGCTTCCAAGCCCTCCCTCGACCCCCCTATGCTCAAAGCTGGCATCGTCGGCCTGCCCAACGTCGGCAAATCCACGCTGTTTAACGCGCTCACCCGCTCGCGGAAGGCCGAGGCCGCCAATTACCCCTTCTGCACCATCAGCCCCAACGTCGGGGTCGTGGTGGTGCCCGACGAACGCGCGTACGCGCTCCGGAAGATCGCCCGCACCAACGTGGTCGTCCCCGCTGCGATCGAGTTCGTCGACATTGCCGGCCTCGTCGCCGGCGCGAGCAAGGGGGAAGGCCTCGGCAACCAATTCCTCGCGAACATCCGCGAGGTCGACGCCATCGTGCAGGTCGTCCGCTGCTTCGAGGACCCGGACATCGTCCACACCATGGGCGGGATCCAGCCAGTGCGGGACATCGAGGTCATCACCACCGAGCTGGTCCTCGCGGACCTCGACGCGGTCACCAAGCGGATCGAGAAGACGCAGAAGAAGGCCAAGTCGGGGGACAAGGAGGCGCAGGCTGAGCTGGCTCTGCTGCAGCGGCTTGAGCCGCACCTCAATGCCGGTCGGACCGCGAACCTGCTGCCGGCGACCGAGGACGAGAAGGCGCAGCTAAAGCTGTTCCAGCTGCTGACGGCCAAGCCCGTGCTTTTCGCGTGCAATGTCGCGGAGGGCGACCTCGCGGACGCCGAGCGCAACCCGTTTGTCCAGCAGGTCGCGGAATTCGTGCGCACCCATCACGATGCCGCTTACGTGCCGATCAGCGCGAAGATCGAGTCGGAGCTGATCGACCTTGAGCCGGAGGAGGCCCGCGCCTTCCTGCGCGACCTCGGGGTGGCGGACTCAGGGGTCTCCGCGCTGATCCGCGCGAGCTACCAACTGCTGGGGCTGCAGACCTATTTCACCGCCGGCGAGAAGGAAGTGCGGGCGTGGACCATCAAAAAGGGCTGGAAGGCCCCGCAGGCGGCGGGCGTGATCCACACCGATTTCGAGCAGGGCTTCATCAAGGCCGAGGTGGTCTCTTACCAGGACCTCGTGAGCCTCGGCAGCGTCGCGGCCGCGCGCGAGGCCGGAAAGTACCGCCTGGAGGGCAAGGAGTACGTGTTCCAGGACGGCGACGTCGCCCTGTTCCGCTTCAACAACTGATCGCTCGGGCGCCGCCGGCCTGGGCATCCAAGCCCAGCCGAAGCCCCCGCCCGAGGTTGGCCGGGAACCCCGATCTAGGCTTGGTCGAGGACCCCGGTCCGAGCTTGGTCGAGGACCTCAGATGTGGATCGCCTCGCCGCTGGTGGCGGCGGCGGCCTCCGCGAGCGCCTCGCTCAGCGTGGGGTGGGCATGGATGGAGTGGTGGATCTCCTCGACGGTGCCCTCGAGGTTCATCGCCAGCACGTACTCGGCGATGAGTTCCGGCGCCTCATGGCCGAGGATGTGCGCGCCGAGGATCTCTCCGGTGGCGGCATCGGTGATGACCTTCACGAAGCCCTCGGCGTCACCCGCCGCCACGGCCTTGCCCGAGGCGGCGAACGGGAACTTGCCCACCTTGTAGGCGAGCCCCTTCTCGCGGCAGGCCTTCTCGGTGAGGCCCGTGCTCGCGATCTGGGGCTGGCAGTACGTGCAGCCGGGGAAGACCTTGACCCGCCCCTGATGCGCGTGACCGAACATCGCGTTGACGGCCTGGATCGCCTCGAAGGTGGCCACGTGCGCGAGCCAGGGCGGGCCGATGATGTCCCCCGCGGCGTAAATGCCCTTCACGTTGGTCTCGTAGCGTTCGTCGACCTTCACGTAGCCCCGGTCGAGCTCGATCCGCACCTTGGCGGAGACGGCGCCATCGAGGTTCGGGACGACGCCCACGGCGACCAGCAGGCTCTCGGCCTCAAGGGTCGCCGCCGCCCCGCCCGCGGCCGGGACCAGCTTCATCGTCACCCGGTCCGGCCCGACGACGATGCCCTCGACCTTGGTGCCGACGCGCACCGTGATGCCGGACTTCTCAAAAGCGCGCTGCAGGCCGCGGCCGACCTCCTCGTCCTCGACCGGCACGAGCTGCGGCAGCAGTTCGACCAGCGTGACCTTGGTGCCGAAGGCGCTGTAAAAATAGGCGAACTCCACGCCGATCGCCCCGGCGCCAATGATCACCAGCGAGGCCGGCGGACGCGCGCGCGGCACCAGCGCCTCCCGCGAGGTCATCACGCGCTCGCCGTCGACGGGCACGTCGGGCAGCCGGCGCGGCTTGCAGCCGGTGGCGAGGAGGATCTGGCGGGCGCGCAGGAAGCGGCCCTTGTGCTCGCCCTCGATGACCTCGACCATTCCCGGGGCGGCAACCTGGGCCCGGCCGACCAGGTAATCGACCTTGTTCTTGCGGAAGAGGAACTCGATGCCCTTGGCCATCTGGCCGGCTACCCCGCGGGAGCGCTCCATCACCTTGGCGAAGTCGAATCCGACCTCGCCCACGAGCAGCCCGAAGGCGTCCGCCTTCCGCAGCGTGCGGTAGAGCTCGGCGCTCTTCAGCAGCGCCTTCGTCGGGATGCAGCCCCAGTTGAGGCAGGTGCCGCCGGCCCGCTCCTGCTCGATGCAAGCGACCTTCTTGCCCAGCTGCCCGGCCCGGATCGCGCCGGCGTAGCCCGCCGGTCCGCCGCCGATGACGATGACATCGTAGTCCACGCTTTCAGCCATCCCGCACGGTCACGGTGGCCCCAGGAACCGTCAAACGCATTCTCCGCCGCGTGACGCCGCGGTTGCCTCACGCCGGCGCGCGGCCCAAACTGCGCCCGAATGTCAACCCCTCCCCCATCGTCCGGCTGATGCGGCTGCTCATCCTCCAGGATCGCCTGCGCAGCGGCGGCACGGAGCGGCAGTCCATCCTGCTCGCCAACGCCTTCGCCGCGGCGGGTCACGTGGTGACGCTGCTGACCTTCCGCCCCGGCGGCGCGCTCGCGGGGACCGTCTCGGCCGCGGTGACGCGCGCCTCGCTCCAGCCCCGGGACCTGGGCCTCGACTGGTTCGCCCCGGGGCTGCGGCGGCAGGTCCGCGCGCGGCGGCCGGATCTGATCCTGCTGATGGGGCGGATGGCGAATTGCCTCGGCTGGCGGCTGACCCCGCTCGCGCCCGTGGTGGCGACGATGCGCACGGGCAAGCCGCTGCCCGCCTGGTTCCGCCGCACGCTGCGCGCCAGCCGGCACGTGGTCGCGAACAGCCGCGAGGCGCGCGACCACCTCGTCCAGGGGCACGGCCTCGCGCGGGACCGGGTCGCCGTGATCCCCAACTCGCTGGTTTTCCCGCCGGAGGCGGATGCGGCGCAGACCGCGGCGCGGCGCGCGGAATGGCGGGCGCGGCTCGGCACACCGCCCGGGGCCCGGGTGCTGGTCTGCGTGGCGATGTTCCGCCCCGAGAAGAACCAGCGGGAACTGATCGAGATCACGCGGGAATTCCCGGTCGCGCCGCCTTGGGAACTGTGGCTCGCCGGGGAGGGTCCGGAACTGGCTGCCTGCCGGCGCCGCGCGGAAGAGGCCGGGCTGGGCGGCCGCGTGCGCTTCCCCGGCTTCCTCGCGGACCCGTCGTCGCTGTACGCGGCCGCCGACGTCGCGGTCCACGCCTCCCGGAGCGAGGCGCTTTCAAACTTCCTCATCGAGGCGCAGGCCCACGGCCTGCCCGTGGTCGCCGCGGCGGCGCAGGGCATCAGCGAATGCTTTGTCCCGGGTGAGACCGGCTGGATGATCCCCCGGGGCGATCACGCGGCGTTCCGGGAACGGCTCCGCGAGTGCCTTGGCGCCGGCCCGGAAGTCCGCGCCGGACGCGCCCGGGCGGCGCGGGCGTTCGCGCGGGAACACTTCGCCCCCGCCCGCCAGGTCGCGGCCTACCTCGACCTGTTCGCCCGGTTGCTCCCCTCCCCCGGAAAATGACCAACAAGCAGCGCACCGACCTGATCGAACGCCACCTGCGCGAGCACAAGTACGCGGACCTGCACTCGCTCGCCCAGCGTTTCGGCGGCTCGCTTTCGACGGTGCGGCGCATCCTGGACGTCCTCGAGGAGCGCGGCGTGGTGCGGCGCCATCACGGGGGCGCCTCGCTCGTCGAGGGGGACGCGCTCGCGCGCGAGAACGACTTCCTCACCCGCATCCAGCGCCAGGCGGACCGCAAGTTCCGCATCGCCAGCGTCATCGCGGGACAGGTCGCCCCCGGCACCACCGTGATCCTCGACGGCGGCTCGACGACCTTCGCCGTGGCCCGCCTGCTGGTGGAGAAACAGGTGCAGGTGATCACCAACTCACTGCCCGTGGCCGCCCTGTTCGGGGAGTTCGGCGCCGGCGAGACGATCGTCACGGGCGGCAGCATCCTCCCCCGGCAGGGAATGCTCGTCGGTCCCGCCTGCGAGGCGGCACTGGAACAGGTGCACGCGGACCTCGCGATCCTCGGCGGCACGGGGGTCACCGAGCGGGGCGTCTGGAACCACAACGCGCTCCTGATCAGCACCCAGCGGCGGATGATCGCGGCGGCGGAACGGACCGTGTTCGCCCTCGACGCCTCGAAGTTCGGCCGCAAGGCGCTGAGCCTGACCACTCCGTTCGGCCCGCGGATCAACATCGTGACCGACACGCCGCCCGCCCCCGCGGTCGCCGCGGCGATCACGGACGCGGGGGCCCGCCTCACGCTCGCCGGCGGCTGAGCCCGCCTAACTTTCCGGCGCGGTTGCCTTTGGCGGCGCGGCCCGCTTGCTCCGCGCGTGCCCGCCTCCGCGCCCACTTCCCGACCCGTCCCGGACTGCATCCGGCTGCGCGGCGTCCGCCAGCACAACCTCCAGGGCTTCGACCTCGACCTGCCCCTCGGCCGCTTCGTCGTGGTCACCGGGCTGAGCGGCGCGGGCAAATCCTCGCTCGTCTTCGACACCCTGCACGCGGAGGGCCAGCGCCGCTACGTCGAGACCTTCAGCGCGTACACCCGCCAGTTCCTCGAACTGTTGCCCGCGCCCCGCGTGGACCGGGTCGAGAACATCCGGCCGTCGATCGCGATCGAGCAGACCAACACGGTCCGCACCTCCCGCTCGACCGTGGGGACGATGACCGAGTTGACCGACTACGCGAAGGTCTGGTTCAGCCAGGTCGCCGGCTGCATTGATCCGGCGACCGGGGAACCGGTGCAGGACGATCATCCGCCCGCGGTGTGGGCGCACGCGCGCGCCCGGATCGCCCCTCGTGCCGTCGTCGTCGCGTTCCGGGTGGTGCGGCCGGCCGCCCTGACCTGGGCCGAGATCCTCGCCGGCCTGCAGGCCCAGGGCTACGTGCGCGTCCTCTTGCCGCTGACCGGTGGCGGGTGGGAGGCGCGGCGTCTGGCCGAGCTCGCGGCGGATCCCGCCCCGTTCGGGGAGGGCGATCAGTTGCTGGTGGCGCAGGACCGTCTGGCGCTGGCGGATGACCAGCGCGCGAGGTTCCTCGAGGCCGCCGAGAAGGCGTACCATTTCGGCCGCGGTGAGCTGGAGCTGTTCACCGAGGAGCAGGGGCGGCTCGAGTCCGCGGGCCGGCATTCCCGCGGGCTGCGCTCCCCCGCCACCGGGCGGGTGTTCCGACCGGCCACACCGTCGCTTTTCTCCTTCAATTCGCCGCTGGGCGCCTGCCCGCGGTGCCGCGGCTTCGGCCGCATCCTCGAACTGGATCCCGCGCTCGCCATCCCCGACCACTCGCTGTCCCTCGCGCAGGGGGCGATCCGCTGCTGGGAGAGCGAGGTCTACGGGGGCTCGAAGCGCGACCTGCTCCGCTGCGCCCGCCGGCAGGGGGTGCCGACCGACGTCCCCTTCTCCCGTCTCACCGAGGCGCAGCGTCGCTGGGTGCTCGAGGGGGAACCCGGAGCCGACGACGCGGGCGGGGCCGACGCGTGGTACGGCCTGCACGGCTTCTTCCGCTGGCTGGAGCGCAACACCTACAAGATGCACGTGCGGGTATTCCTCTCCCGCTACCGCGCGGCGCTCCCCTGCCCCGATTGCGGCGGTGGCCGCCTCCAGCCCGAGGCCCTCTGCTGGCGCTGGCGCGGCCACCCCCTGCCCGAACTTTACCGGATGTCCGTCACGGAGCTGCGGGCCCTGCTGGCGGAGGCGCCCGACGCGGCACCCAACCCCGCGGAGGCCGCCGGGGTGGCGCGCGCGGCAATGCTGACCCGGCTGCGTTACCTGGAGGAGGTCGGGCTGGGCCACCTCACTCTCGACCGCCCCTCGCGCACCCTGTCCGGGGGCGAGGTCGCGCGGGTCAACCTCACCGCCTGCCTCGGCACCTCGCTGGTCGACACCCTGTTCGTCCTCGATGAGCCCAGCGTTGGCCTGCATCCGCGCGATGTGCACCGCCTCCTCGGGGTGATCCGCCGGCTGGTCGACGCCGGCAACACGGTCGTGGTCGTCGAGCACGACGAGGCCGTGATCCGCGCCGCGGACCAGGTCATCGAGGTCGGACCCGAGCCGGGCCGGCGCGGCGGCCGGATCGTCTTCCAGGGCTCCGTCCCGGAGATGCTCGCGCACCCGGAGTGCCTCACGGGCCGCTACCTGTCCGGCCGCGCCGGCGTTGCCACGGTGCCGCCACGCCGGCCCGTGCCGGACGGCCACCCGTGCCTGCGGCTGGAGGGCATCTCGCGGCACAATCTGCGGGACCTCGACGTGCGCGTGCCCCTCGGCCGCCTCGTGTGCCTGAGCGGGGTCTCCGGTTCCGGCAAGTCCACGCTGCTCGACGCCGCGCTCCACCAGGGACTGCTCCGCCAGCGCGGCCTCCCGGCGGAGGAACCCGCCGTCATCCGCCGGCTGACGCTCGACCGGCCGATCGGGGAGATCGTGCTGGTCGACCAGTCCCCGTTGAGCCGCACCCCCCGGTCGACGCCGGTGCTGTACGTCGAGGCTTGGGACCTCGTGCGGGAGCTGTACGCGGCGACGCCCGACGCGCGGGGTGCCGGCCTCGGGGCCTCCGCGTTTTCCTTCAACGGGGGCGAGGGCCGCTGCGACCAGTGCCAGGGCCTCGGCCACGAGCGCGTGGAGATGCAGTTCCTGTCCGACGTCTTCGTTCCCTGCCCGGCCTGCGGGACCCGCCGCTTCAAGCCGGAGGTGCTCGCCGTGCGCCGGGAGGGCCGGTCGATCGCCGAACTCCTTGACCTCACGGTGACGGAGGCGCTCGCGGTCTTCGCGGCTCAGCCCGCGATCCACCGGAAGCTGGCCGGCCTCGAGGCCGTCGGGCTCGGTTACCTGCCACTCGGGCAACCGCTGAACACCCTGAGCGGTGGCGAGGCCCAGCGGTTGAAGCTGGTCCGTCACCTCGCGGCCTTCCGGGGAAGCGAGGCCCAGGCCCCGGCGCTGCTGCTGCTCGACGAGCCCACCACCGGGCTGCACCGCCACGACGTGGCCCGGCTGCTCGAGGTCCTCCAGACCCTGGTGGAGCAGGGCAACTCGGTGGTCATCGTCGAGCACCACACCGATGTCCTGCGGGCGGCCGACTGGATCATCGAGGTGGGCCCGGAAGCGGGTGCGGCGGGCGGGCGGATCACCGCGGAGGGCACGCCGGAGGAGGTCGCCCGCCGCACCACCGTGACGGCTCCGTTCCTGCGCGCCGCGCTGGCGCCGGAGGCCGCGCCCGCGCCCGGCGAGGACCTCCTCGCCGAGCCGGCGCCGCGCGCGGCGGTCCGCCCGGCGGAACTGACCCTGACCGGCGCACGCGAGAACAACCTCAAGGATCTCACGCTCGCGCTGCCCCACCGGCAGCTAACCGTGGTCACCGGCGTCTCCGGTTCCGGCAAGTCGACCCTCGCCTTCGACATCCTGTTCGCGGAAGGCCAGCGCCGGTTTATGGAGTCGATGTCGCCCTACGCGCGGCAGTTCGTCGAGCAGTTGCCCCGGCCCGCGATCGGGGGCCTGGCCGGCATCCCGCCCACGGTGGCGATCGAGCAGCGGATGACCCGTGGTTCGCGCAAGTCGACCGTGGCCACGATCACGGAGGTCGCCCAGCACCTGCGCCTGCTCTATGCCCGCGCCGGCGTGCAGCATCATCCGGAGTCCGGCCGCCCCGTGCGTCCCCTGGCGCGGACGGCCCTGCGCGCACTCCTGCGCAAGGTGATGACGACGCACCCCGCGGCCCGCCGGGCCCGGCACCTTTACCTCTGCGCCCCGCTGATCCGCGGGCGGAAGGGCCACCACCAGCCGATCGCGGATTGGATCGCGGATCAGGGCTACCCGCTGATGCGCGCCGACGGGCAACTGCTGCCCGTGGAGGCCTTCACGCGGCTGGACCGCTACCGCGAGCACGACATCGAGGTCGTGGTCGCCGATCTCCGCGCGGCCGGTGCGCCCGCGCCGGCCGCCGCGCTCGACACCGCGCTGGCGCTGGGTCGCGGCGCCTGCTTCCTCCTGACGCCGCGGGACGGCGTGCTCTCCTGGTTCTCGACCACCCGCACCGACGCCGCCACCGGCGAGTCCTTCCCGGAACTGGAGCCGAAGCATTTCTCGTTCAACTCGCCACGTGGCTGGTGTCCCTTGTGCCGCGGGCACGGGCGCATCTTGCCCTGGATGCTGGAGCCGGCGGAGGAGGGCGAGGAGGACCCGGCGCGCCTGCTGCGGGAGCTGGGGCTCGAGGACGCCGGGGCGCTCGCGGCGGACGGTCAGGAATGCCCGGATTGCGGCGGCGCGCGGTTGAACCGGATCAGCCGGGCCGTGCGCCTGCCGTTCCGCGGCAGCCAGCCGGCGCTGTCACTCCCCGAGCTGCTGCGGCGCACCCCCGCGGAGCTCCTCCGCCTACTCGGCGCCCTCGAGCTCGACGCCCGCGGCCGCGCCGTGCTCGCGGAGGTCCGCCCGGAGATCGCGGAACGCCTCCGGTTCCTCGAACGCGTGGGCCTCGGCTACCTCACCCTCGACCGCCCGACCGCGACCCTTTCCGGCGGCGAGCAGCAGCGGATCCGCCTCGCCGCGCAGCTGGGCTCCAACCTTACCGGCGTGCTCTACGTCCTCGACGAGCCCAGCATCGGCCTGCACGCCGGCGACAACCAGCGCCTTATCGCGACCCTCGAGGGCCTGCGGGACAAGGGCAACACGGTGCTCGTAGTCGAGCACGACGACGAGTTGATGCAACGGGCGGACCGGATCATCGACCTCGGGCCGGGGGCGGGCATCCACGGCGGGGAACTGCTCGCCTGCGGCACGCCCGCCGAGGTCCGCGCGAACCCGCGCTCGCTCACCGGCCGCTACCTCGCGGCAGGCATCCCCCACCCGCTCCGGGGCAGCCGCCGCCCCCTGCCGGCGCCGAACGCGCGGGGAGCGTGGCTGAGCCTCGACGGGGTGCGCTTCCGCAACCTGCGGGACTTGCGCCTGCGGCTGCCGCTCGGTCGCCTGACGGTGGTCGCCGGGCCGAGCGGGGCGGGCAAGTCGAGCCTCATCCGCGACCTTCTGCACCCGGCGGCATCCCGCGCCATCGCCGACCGCCGGGAACGTCTCTCCGGCCGGGACTTCACGCGCGGCGGCGGCGCGCCCGGGGAAAAGGGCCGGCCGCCCTTCGCCTCGCTCACCGGCGCCGCCGGTTTCCGCCGGGTGGTGGAGGTTGATCAGGCGCCCATCGGCCAGACCCCGCGATCCACCCCCGCCACCTACCTGGGAATCCTGGACCTGATCCGCGCGTTCTTCGCCCAGTTGCCGGAGGCGCGGCTCCGCGGCTACACCGCCTCGCGCTTCTCGTTCAACACGACGGGCGGCCGCTGCCCGGCCTGCGAGGGCGCGGGCCGCATCCGGCTGGAGATGGCCTTCCTGCCGGACGCCTTCCTGCCCTGCGACACCTGCCAGGGATCGCGCTACGGCCCGGAGCTCAAGGACGTCACTTGGCAGGGCCGCGACATCGGCGCCGTGCTCAACCTCACCTTCGAGGAGGCCGCCCGCGAGTTCGCCTTCCACGCCGAACTCGGCGAGGTCTGCCGGCTGATGGTCGATTGCGGGCTCGGTTACCTCGCCCTCGGCCAGAGCTCCAACACCCTCTCGGGCGGCGAGGCGCAGCGCCTCAAACTGGTGACCGAGCTGGCGCAGGGCAGTCCCGGCCGCCGTGAACGCGCCCGCGGGGTGGCCGCGCGGAACCTTTACCTGCTCGAGGAGCCCACGATCGGCCTGCACCTGAGCGACTGCGAGAAGCTCATCCGCGTCCTCCACGCGCTGGTCGACCAAGGGCACACCGTGGTGGTCATCGAACACCACCTCGACGTGATCCTCGAGGCGGACCACGTCGTCGAACTGGGCCCTGGAGGGGGTCCGGCGGGAGGCGAGATCCTCTACAGCGGCGACCCGGAGGGACTGCTGCGCTGCAAGGGGAGCCCGACCGCGCCCCACCTGCGGCGACTGCGCCGGGCGCGCGGTTGACCCGGGGCTCAGCCCGCCGCCAACCGCGCCGAGACCAGCGGCCAGATCAGACCGAAGGAGGGGCAGAAATCCCCGGGCGCCCGCGCCAGCCACGCGTCGACGGCCCCGGGGAGGTGCCAACCCGCCTCCTCGATCTCCCGCGGTTCGAGGCGCAGCGGGCCGTCGTGGCGGAGCCGGTAGACCCAGACGAATTCCCAGCCGGTCGCCTCGCAAGCCTCCACCCGGAACCAGCGCGCCGGCGCCGCCCCCGCGGGCGGATACACGCCGATCTCCTCCCCCAGTTCACGGAGCGCGGCCGGATCGTACTCCTCGCCGGAGTCGACGTGCCCGGAACAGGAGGAGGCCCAGAGCCGCGGCGCGACGTCCTTGAGCGCGGACCGCCGCTGCAGCAGGACCCGCCCGGCCGCATCGAAGACCATCACGTGCACGGCCCGGTGCCAGAGCCCGCGGGCGTGCACCTCGCGCCGGGACGCGCGGCCAATCACGGCGTCACGCGCGTCGACCACGTCGAAATACTCCTCGGAAACGCTCATCGCGCCACCAAGGCGCGGCGCGCCCGCGCTGTAAAGCCCGCGCCGGCCGCCCTGTACGGCGGGGCGCGCTTCAGTGCGGAGGCGAGATTTGGCTTGGTCGGGGGCCCGCCGCGGGTGTTTGCTGGCCGTCACGCCCATGCCGAAGATCGAAGTCAACAAGGTCGCCGAGATCCTGAAGAAGAACGAAATCTCGCCGGCGATCCTCCGCCGCATCGTCGAGGAGATGAACCTCGCCGTCCAACCCGACCCGGGCGAGGAGGAGAAGCCGCCCCCCCTGAAGAAGCAGTTCGTGATTTTGGTGAGCGACCCGGACGAGCACCTCCCGAAGCACGACTTCGTGGGCTGGGTGCTGCAGATCCCGGAGAACGAGAGCGTGGCGACGACGCAGGACCGCCTCTTCCGGGCCGCCTACGACTTCAACACGACCAAGAAGGGCCGCCTGCTGCCGGTGAAGACCGTCGGCGAGGCGATCGAGCACGTGCCCGCCAAGTTCCTCAAGGAGACCGACGTCTGGGTGAAGACGAAGACCCCCGTGCTGGTGATCCGCACCGACAACGAGATCCCGAAGGAGCAGGGTTAGAGCCCGTGGCGGCGGGGGTCGAACCCCCGCGCCCGCAGCGCCGCCCGCAGGGCGTCCAGCTCCAGCTTGGCGCCGGGCCGCACCCCGTGCTCGCGGAACCAGCCCTGCTTCACCTCGACCGCGAACTGCAGGTCCTCGGCGCGGGAGGCCACCGGGGTCTCGTCGAAGGGGTGGAGCGGGTAGATCTCCGCGAGGGTGCCGTCCGCGCGGAAGAACCCGATGTCGAGCGGCGTGGGGGTGTTGCGCATCCAGAAGCTGAGGCGCTGGGGCCGCTCGTAGACGAAGATCATCCCGTCGTCCGGCCCGAGGTCGCGGCGCTCCATCAGGCCCCGCTGCATCTCCGGCAGCCGCACCGCCAGCTGGAGGCGCGCCGTGCGCCCGCCCACGCCGATGGGGAAGAACTCGGCGGCGCCCTTGGGGACCGGCGGCGCGGTCTCCCCGGAGTTGCCCCGCCCGCAGCCCACGAGCGCGGCCCAGACCGCCAGCAGCGCGAGCGCCAAAACCGGATTTGCATTTTTCACGCGCGGAGGGCTAATCCCCACGGCGCCGCAACTCAATCCCCGCCCCGACGTGCCCGGAACCACCGCCGAAATCCCGCCGCTCCTTTACGCGGACACCCATAGCTGCCCGGACGCCCTCTACTACGGCGGGGTCGAGATGAGCGACCCATTCATCTGCTTCGGCCACGGCGGCCGCCGCCACACCATCGTAAGTGCCCTCGAGTTCGGCCGCGTGCGCCGGACGTCCCGCTTCGACGTCGTCCAGCCGCTCGACGCCTTCCTGGAACGGGCGCGGCGAGAATGGCCCGAACGCCGGCCCGGCGCCGCGGAGGTCATCCTGCTCGCGGCGCGTGACCTCGGTCAGCGCCGCTTCCGCATCCCGGACACCTTTCCGACGGGCCTGTACACGCAGCTGACGGCGCTCGGGCTCGAGCTTGAGGTCGCGCGGGGCGCCCTGTTCCCGGAGCGGGAAATCAAGACGCCCGCCGAGATCGCCGCGATCCGCGAGGGCAACCGCTGCAGCGCCATCGGCCTCGCGGCGGCGGAGGGCATTTTGCGCGCCAGCAAGGTCCGCGGCCGCCGCCTGTTCCACCGGGGCCGCGTGGTCACCAGCGAGTCCGTCAAGCTGGCCATCGAGGTCGCCGTGCTGGAGGCCGGGGCCGTCTCCGCCCACACCATCGTCGCGGGCGGCGACCAGGCCTGCGATCCGCACGAGCGCGGGCACGGGCCCCTGCGCCCGGACGAGCTGATCATCGTGGACATCTTCCCGCGCGTGACCCGCCACGGCTACCACGGGGATATGACGCGGACCTTCCTGCGCGGCCGGGCCAATGAGCGCCAGCAGGCGCTGGTCCACGCCGTGCGGGAGGCGCAGCGGGCCGCCCTGCGCCGGCTCCACGCGGGCGTCAACGGGCGGGACGTGCACCAGGAATGCGTGAACGTGTTCGCCCGCGCGGGCTTCGCCACCCGCCACCTGAAGTCGGGCTCCGTGGGCTTCTTCCACGGCACCGGCCACGGTCTCGGCCTCGCCGTGCACGAGTTGCCCCGCCTGAGCGGCAGCGTCGATTACACCGTGCCCGAGGGCTCGGTCGTGACCGTTGAGCCCGGCCTTTATTATCCCGGCCTTGGCGCCTGCCGCATCGAGGACGTCGCGCTCGTCACGCCGGGCGCCCCGCGCCTGCTCTCCCGCTACCCCTACGACTGGCGATTCTAACCCGATGCGCGACCTGCCCCAACTCCTGCGACGCCTCCGGCGCCTGCGCATCCTCGTGGTGGGTGACGTGATGCTCGACCACTACATCTGGGGCGACGCCACCCGGATTTCCCCCGAGGCGCCCGTGCCCGTGATCGACATCGCGCGCGACTCGTGGACCGCGGGCGGCGCCGCGAACGTCGCCCTGAACCTGGCCTCGCTGGGCGCCCGGTGCACGGTGGTCGGCCATTTCGGGGCGGACGAGAGCGGCCGCCGCCTCGAGGATCTGCTCCGGGAACGAGGCATCGAGTCCGTGTCCACCCCCGGGGAGGCACCCACGATTGTGAAGACGCGCGTGCTCGTGCGCCAGCAGCAGCTCTGCCGGCTCGATCGGGAGGCCGCTCCCGCAGCTTACGAGGTTCCCCTCGGACCGCTGACCGCGCTGATCGGCCCCGCGCTGGCCGCCTGCGATGCCGTGATCCTCTCCGACTACGCCAAGGGCATCCTGAACAACACCGTGCTCCGCGAACTCACGCGCCTCGCCCGGGCCAAGGGCAAGCTGATCGCCCTCGACCCGAAGCCGCGGCGCGGCCTCGCCTTCGACGGCCTAGACCTCATCACCCCGAACAAGCGGGAGGCGCTGCAGCTGGCGGGCCTCGCGCCTTCCCCGCACGCCCCGTTTCCCGCGGCCGAGGTCTGCGCCCGCCTGCACGAGCGCCACGCGACGCGGCACCTGGTCGTGACACTCGGCGAGGAGGGGATGCTGCTCAGCACCGGCGGCAAGGTCCGCAAGGTGATCCCGACCGCGGCGCGCGAGGTATTCGACGTCTCCGGCGCGGGCGACACGGCGCTGGCCGGGCTCGTGCTCGCGCTGGCGGCCGGATCCTCCCTCGAAAAGGCGGCCCATTTCGCCAACGCCGCCGCTGGCGTGGTGGTGGGCAAGCTGGGCACCGCCACGGTCACCCCGGCCGAGCTCACGGCCTACGTGGGCCGGCGATGATCACCCTCCACGACCTGCCCCCGCCCACCGGCCCGCTCGCGGGCGGAGCGCTGTTCCTCGACCGCGACGGGACCCTCAATTTTGACCTTCATTACGTCTCGGATCCGGCGGGCATCGAGCTGATCCCCGGCGTGGCCGGAGCCCTCCGCGCGGCCCGCGCCCTAGGACTGCGGCTGTTCCTCCACACCAACCAGTCGGGAATAGCCCGCGGCCTGTTCCAGCTCGCCGACGTCGACCGCTGCAACGCGCGCCTCGAGGAACTGCTCGGGCTTCCCCGGCCGGTGTTCGACGCGGTCTGCGTCGCGCCGGAGGGCCCCGATGACCCCCAGGTCTACCGCAAACCCTCGCCGCGCTTCATCCGGGAATGCGTGGCGCGCCACCAGCTCGCGCCCGAGCGCTGCTGGATGGTGGGCGACCGCGAGAGCGACCTCGAGTCCGGCCGGCTCGCGGGCATCGGCACCGCGGCCGTCTGCACCGGCAAACACGATGCCGCGGCGTGGCGGCAACTGCTCCCGGCCGGCACCCCGGTCTGGCCGAGCCTGACGGAGCTGGTGGCCGCGCTGGCGGCCGGAGCCGCGCGCCCCGATGCCTGAACTCGCCGAGGTTGAGTTTTACCGGAAACGCTGGGCGCTCGCCGGCACCGGGTCCGTGATCCGCCGGCTGCACGCGAACGCGGACCGGAAGGTTTTCCGCGGGACGGACGCGGCGGCGCTGCAGCGGGCGCTGACCGGCCGGCCGCTCGGCGCCTCGGAGACGTCCGCCAAGCAGATGCTGTTCCGCGCCGGGGACTCGGGCTGGCTCGGCATCCACCTGGGGATGACGGGGGAACTGT
This sequence comes from Verrucomicrobiota bacterium, assembly GCA_016871595.1. GTDB lineage: Bacteria > Verrucomicrobiota > Verrucomicrobiia > Opitutales > Opitutaceae > ER46. The sequence continues at coordinate 9,051 of VHCY01000003.1, read as the reverse complement.
TCACCGCGCCCGCGACGCACTCCCCCGGCCGGCACGATCACCTCGTGCTCTTCCAGGACGAACGCGCCCTCGTCTTCCGCGATCCGCGGATGTTCGGACGGATCCTGTTCCACCAGGGCCCCGCCGCCCCGGAATGGTGGCGCCGCATCGCCCCGCCGATCCTCTCCGCGGCGTTCACGGTCGAGGCCGTCGCCGCGTTCCTGCACCGGCGGCGCCGTGCCCCCCTGAAGGCGGTGCTCCTCCAGCAGGAGCGGTTCCCCGGGGTGGGCAACTGGATGGCGGACGAGATCCTGTGGCGCGCCGCGTTGCCACCCGCCCGCCCCGCGGGCGCGCTCACCCCGGTCGAGGTGCGCCGGCTCTGGCGCGAGTGCCGGCAAGTGTGCCGCCAGGCCCTCGCGGCGATCGCCGGGAAGGGCGACCACCTGCCCGCGGACCTCAACGTCGGCATCCCCCGCAGCTGGCTGTTCCTGCACCGCTGGCGCGACGGGGGCCGTTGCCCGCGCACCGGGAAGCCGCTCGCGCGCGCCACCATCGGCGGCCGGACCACCTGCTGGAGCCCTGCCCGGCAGGGACGGAAATGAAGCGCGTCCGCCTCGACGAGCTGCTGCTGCAGCGGGGCCTCGCGGAGTCCCGCGCCCAGGCCCAGGCCCTGATCCTCGCCGGCCGGGTCAGCCAAGGCACCGCCCGCCTTGAGAAGCCGGGCAAGGCCGTGCCGGAGGACCTTGAGGTGACCGTGGCGCAGCCGCCGCGCTTCGTCAGCCGGGGCGGGGAGAAACTCGTGGCTGCCCTCGCCCACTTCGCCCTCGACCTGCAGGGGGCGCAGGTGCTCGACGTCGGGGCCTCCACCGGGGGTTTCACCGATTGCGTCCTGCAGGCCGGCGCCGCCGCGGTGACCTGCGTCGATGTCGGCCGGGCCCAGTTGCACGCCAGGCTCCGCGCGGACCCGCGGGTGACCAACCTCGAGCAGGTGAACGCCCGCCACCTCCGGCCCGCCGACCTGCCGCGGCCCGATTATGACGCGCTCGTGATGGACCTCTCCTTCATCTCCCTCACCGCCGTGCTCCCCGCGGTCTGGGCGCTGCTGCGCCCGGGTGGAACCCTGGTCGCGCTGGTCAAGCCGCAGTTCGAGGCCGGCAAGGCGGAAGTGGACCGGGGCCGCGGCGTCATCCGGGATCCCGCGGTGCAGGACGCGGCGCTGGCGCGCGTGCGCACCGCCGCCGCCCAGCTGCCCGGGGTCGAGGACCGCGGGGCCATCGACTCCCCGCTGCGGGGAGCGGACGGCAACCGCGAGTTCTTGCTGTGCCTCCGCCGCCGGGCATCCTGAAGACGCCCGATGAAACCCATCCGCCATCTCGCGTTCGTGGTGAACCGCAACAAGGCCGGCGCGCCGGGGCTCGCCCGCGAGCTGGCCACCGTCGCGCGCACCGCCGGGGTGCGATTGAAGCAGACCAGCCGTTTCCCCCTCCCCTCCGGTTACCTCAAGGGGATGGACGCCTGCTGCGTCATCGGCGGTGACGGCACGCTTCTCGGCGCCGCCCGGGAGTCCGCGCGCCAGCAGGTCCCGCTCATCGGCGTCAACCGCGGCAGCCTCGGCTTCCTCACCACGCTCTCCGCCGAGGAGGCCCGCGGCCGCTTCCCCGACCTCCTCGCCGGCCGCTTCCAGGTCGACCACCGCACGATGCTCGACTGCGCGACCGGACCCGGCAGCAGCGATCTCGCCCTCAACGACGTGCTCATCAAGGACGAGGTGAACTCGCGCCTCGTGCGCCTCGAGGTGTTCGCGGACGACGAGCTCGTCACGGACTACCTCTGCGACGGCCTGATTTTCTCCACCCCGACCGGGTCGACGGCCTACAACCTTTCGGCCGGCGGACCGATCCTGCACCCCGGCTCGGGGGTCATTGTGATGACGCCGATTTGCCCGCACACGCTGAGCAACCGCGCGATCATTTTCCGGGACGATGTCCGCATCAGGGTCCATAACCGTTCCCCGGGTTCCCGGCTGCTGGTGGCGATGGACGGCCAGCGGAACCTGCGGGTCAGCGGCCATTCGCCGGTGACGATCGCCCTCGCCCGGCGGCGCCTGCCACTTGCCCAGGTCCCTGATTATTCGCACTTTAATGTGGTGCGACAGAAACTGCAGTGGAGCGGCGGCTTCTCCGCGAAGCGCTGAATCGCGCAGGACAAAAACGAGCGTAACCTTGACAAAACCCGCGCGTCTTCCGCTCCTGCAGAATGGAGTTACTCCAACAAAAAACACAATGAACCATCGTAATCTCACCGTCGCGGTCCTCGCCGCCGTTCTCAGCCTCCCGGTCGCCCTCGTCGGCGCCGAAGAGAAAAAGAAGGGTGGCGCTTTCGCCGCCATGGATACCGACAAGGACGGCAAGGTCTCCAAGAAGGAGTACGTCGCCGCTCAGAAGGACGCCGCCAAGGCGGAGTCCCGCTTCGCCCAGCTGGACACCAACAAGGACGGCTTCCTGACCCAGGCCGAGATGGCCGCGGGCCAGAAGAAGAAGAACAAGTAATCCTTCCTTTCGGAAAACTTGAGGCGACCCTCCGGGGTCGCCTCTTTTTTTTTGCCGGCAGGGAACCTCACCGGCGCGGCCGGGCCCCGCCGCTTCAGACCGTCTCGGGCCGCACCACCAACTGCAGGGCGAGTTCCGGCCGGAGCCGTTCCCGCGCGAAGGCCGCCAGCATCGCGGGGCTCACCCCCTCGACCCTGGCATCGTACTGGCGCCAGTCGTTGAGGTCGAATCCCTGCAAGGCATTGAGACCAGCCTGGAGGGCCCGGGCCGAAGGCGTCTGCAGACTCTGTCGCCGCGCGGCCTTGAGCCGCGCCTGGCAGCGGGCCAGCTCCTCGGGTTCCACCCCGCCGGCGGCGACCCGGGCGATCTCCGCGTCGATCTCCGCCAGCACCTCCGTCTCCTTGCCCGGCTGGGTGCCCGCGAGAAAGGAGAACATTCCCGACCGCAGCCCGGTCACGCGGGCGGACCGCACGAAATAGGCGAGCCCCTTGTCCTCCCGGACGCGTTCGAACAGCCGTGACGCCATCCCGCTGAGGCACTCGTCCAACACCTCGCCGGTGTAAAAATCCACCGCGTGCAGCGCCGGACCGGGGTAGGCCCGCAGGACGACCGCCTGTTCGCGGGGCTGGAACTCCACGAAGGCCCCTCGCTCCGCCGGTAACGGCACCGGCGCCACCGCGGCATCCGCGCCGCCGCCGGCCGGCAAGCGGGCCAGCAGGCGCTCGAGGGGACGCCGGAGCGAGGCCGGATCAAAGTCGCCCGCGACCGCCAGCACGGTGTTGCCCGCCACCGCCAACCGCCGGTGCAGCGCCGCCAGGTCCGCGGGCGTCAGCGCCTGGACCCCGGGGATATCCCCGGAAGCATCCAATCCAAGCGGGTCGGCACCGAAGAAACGTCGCCGCAGCCGCTTGCGGGCCCAGGTCACCACGTCGTCGTCATCCTGGCGGAGAGCCGCCACTTGGGCGTCGCGTTCCAGTTGGAAAGCCCCCTCGCGGAAGGCGGGATGCAGCACCGCGTCGGCCAGCAGTTCGACCGCCAGCGCCGCCTCGTTGGGCAGCACCTCGACGGCAATCCCAAGGCTGTTGTTGCCGCAGAAGGGATAGAGGGCGCCCCCGACGGACTCGATCGCCCGCGCCACCTCGGCGGCCGTCCGGCGCCGGGTGTCCTTGGTGAGCAGGGTGGACAGCAGCGCCGAGGCCCCGCGCCGGTCCGGGGCCTCAGCAAGGGGCCCACCGGGCAGCAACAGGCGCAGGTGCAGGTTGGGCAGGCGCGGATCGGGCTGCAGCAGGAGCCGGGCGCCGTTGGCGAGCCTTGTCTCGGTGAAATCCGGCGGCGCGGCCCGCCTCACGACCGCCGCGGAACCGGCCCCGGCCGCAGCCGGCCCGGTCGAAACCGCGATGAGGCTAGAGTCCGTCAGGTGGCGCGCCGCCACCGCCTGCAGCGTGCGGCCGGTCACCCGGGACAACGCGCCAAAATAGGTGCGGCCGTGATCCAGATCGCCCACCACGACCTCGGCGGCGCCCAGCCGCGAGGCCTGGCCGCTCATCGTCTTGCGGGAATTGACCTCGCCCACCACGAGCTGGCGCCGCGCCTTGCGGAGGTCGGCCGCCGGGACCGGGCGGTCCAGATAACCGCGGAGCGCCCGGTGGATGGCCACTTCGGCCTCGGCCCGCTTGTCCGGATCGCAGGTGTAGGAGACACAGAACAGCCCGCTCGAACCGGGGTTCCAGGCGCCCGCGTCGATCTGATGGACCAAGCCGGCACGGTCCCGCACCTCCCGCCACAGCAGCGAGCTCTCGCCCTGACCGACGACGGCGGCCAGCAGGTCCAGGGCCGGGGCGTCGGCGTGGCTGAGACCAGGAATGGGCCAAGCTAGGATCGACCGGCAAACCTCGACCTCCTCGACGCGATGCTCCCGGCGGGGGGCAAGTTGCCGCGGCTCGGCCGGAACCAGCACCGGGACCGACCGGCGCCGTGGCACCGCACCGAAATGCTGCCCGATCTCCCCGAGGATCGCGGGCGCATCCACATCCCCGACCACGACCACCACCAGGTTCTCCGGGACGTAGCGCTCGCGGTAGTAGGCCAGCAGTTCCTCCCGCGAGACCGCGGCAAAGACATCCCGGTGCCCGATGATGGGATGCCGGTAGGGATGCTCGCGGAAGGCCGTCGCGAACAGCGCGTCCCACAAACGGTTGTCGGGATCGTCGCGCGTCATCGCGATCTCCCGCAGGATCACGTCTCGCTCCTTCGCCACCTCGTCCTCCGGGAGGGTGGAATGGAGCACGGCGTCGGCGAGGACGTCCACCGCCACGGCCGTGTGCTCGCTGGGCAAATCGACGTAATACACGGTCCGGTCGTAGGTCGTGTAGGCGTTGAGGTACCCGCCGTGGGCCTGGATCGTGGCGCTGATCTCGCGCCCGGCGCGCCGCGCCGTGCCCTTGAAAAGCATATGTTCCAGGAAGTGGGACAGGCCCGCGCCCAGCTGGGTCCCCTCGTGGACGCTGCCGGAGCGGACCCAGACCTGCACGGAGGCCAGCGCCGCGGCGGCATCCGGCTTGAGGACGACGGTCACGCCGTTGGGCAGCACGACCCGCTGCACTGGCTCGCGCCAGAAGGCCTCCAGCAGGGCGGTGTCCGGCGTGGCGCGCGCCGACTTCCGCGTCGGAGAGCGGCGGGGCCTCATGTCGCTCCCCGGGCCCGGGGACCGGAGGCTCCGCGGGGGCGGCGGGAGGGCAGGAAGGGGCTCACGAAGGCTTCCTCGAACTCAAAGACCTCCTCGAAGTCCTCGCGGCGGTCCTGATCGGTCTTCGAGAACATATTGTACTCAATCAGGTTGAAGACGATCTCGCCAAAGTCGGCACAGCGGTGGATGCCCCAGGCATTGAGGACCGTCTTCGTCAGGGGACCAAACTGGTCGAGGGCGTAGACGCGGAGCCCGTGGAGCAATTCCGGACCGGAAACGTGCCGGGAGCGTCCCACGCGCGTGGCGTCCCGCTTCTGGAGCTCTTTCACGGTGTGATCCAGGCCGAGCCGCACGAATTCGTAAGCCTTTCGGTCGAAGCGCGCGTCCTCCTTGCAGATGAGCGCAACCACCTCGCTGAAATCCGGAGTTTCCATGCTTCCCGCCCGGATTGGCACACGGGACGGTGCGGTGCAATCCCGCACCGCGCGAATTTCGGGCGTGAAACCCCTGTCGTTTTGAACCGTCTGGCCTTACGCGATCGCCAATGCCCCCCACCCTGCCCACCGCCGAGAACCCCTCGCCTGAAAACGCCTCGTCTCTCCCGGAGACCGACCCGCGTCTGATCCTCGCCACGGCACGCCTGAAGACAGCTGGGTTGCGGGTCACCCAGCCCAGGATGACAATCCTCGAGGCCCTCTGCCGGCAGACCAGCCCGGTCTCGATCGAATACCTCCACGCCGGCCTGCCGGCCGGGGCCTGCGATCTCGTGACGGTTTACCGGTGTATGGCGGCCTTTGAGCGCGGCGGGCTAGTGCGTCGCGCGGTGATCCATCAGGGCACGTCACTCTACCAGGTGGCCTTCGGCCAGCCGGAGACCTATCACGTGGTTTGCCGCTCCTCCGGCACGCTGGCGGAGCTCTCCCCGGAGGTTTCCGGCGAACTGCAGAAAGCGGTGGCCAAGGCACGCGAGGAATTGCGCGTAAAGGGCTACCGGGAGGTCGCCCATATGCTGGAGTTTTCCGGCGTCGCGCCCCCGGCGGCCCCGCGGTGACCGCCCAGGGAGCCCAAGACCGCCGTCAGCGGGCGGCGGCGTAACGGGCGGCGACGCGGTCCCACGCCACCACGTTCCAGAACGCGGCGACGAAATCCGCCCGGCGATTCTGGTACTGCAGGTAGTAGGCGTGCTCCCAGACATCGAGCCCGAGCAGCGGGACCGCGCCTTCCATTAGCGGCGAGTCCTGATTGGCGGTGGAAGAGACCTCGAGGCGGCCGCCCTTGATCGTCAACCATGCCCAGCCGCTGCCGAACCGCTTCATCGCGGCATCCGCGAACTGGGCGCGGAAGGTGTCCAGAGAGCCGAAGCGCTCCTGCAGCGCCGCCGCCAAGGGGCCCGACGGGGCGCCGCCGGCCCGCGGGGCGATCACGTCCCAGAACAGCGCGTGGTTGAGGTGCCCCCCCACGTGGTTGCGGACCGCGGTGCGGATGGCCTCCGGCACCGCCGCCAGATCCTTCACCAGTTCCTCGGCGCTCCGGTTTCGCAGCGCCGGGTGGGAGGCCAGCGCCGTGTTGGCGCTCGTGATGTAGGCTTGGTGATGCTTGGAGTGGTGGATCTCCATCGTCCGGGCGTCAAAGTGCGGCTCCAACGCGGTGTAGGCGTAAGGCAGGGCGGGCAGCGTAAAAGGCTGGGGCGTACCGGGGGAGGCCGCGGCGGCGAGCCGGGAGGCGCCCGGAAGGACCGCGAGGCCGGCCCCGAGCGTCTTGACCAAGGTGCGGCGGGAGAGGGTAACAGGGGAATCCATCGCGCGACCGTAGCATCGGCACGGCGCGGCGCAAGTGGCGGCCGCAAGCCCGGCTCCACCCTTGCCAAAGCCACGCCCGCCGCCGCAGCGTCCCTTCACCGATGAAACCCCGCCTCTCCCGCCGTGACGCCCTGCGCTCCCTCGCCGGCGCCGCCGGCCTCTCCGCCCTCCGCACCCGTGCCGCCACGCCCGCCCCCACGCCGGGCCGCATCCGCCATTCCGCCTGCAAATGGTGCTACAAGGACATCTCCCTGGACGCCTTCTGCACGGCCGCCCGCGAGATCGGCCTCGAGTCGGTGGAACTCCTCAATCCGGCGGACTTCCCTACCCTCGCCCGCCACGGGCTCCATTGCGCGATGGTGAGCAATCCGACCGGCAAGACGGCCGCGGGCGTCACCGTGGGAGGCATCACCAAGGCGTTCAACCGCCCCGAGCACCACGACACCCTGGTCGGGCTCTACGAACGCCGGATCCCCGAGGTCGCGGCGGCCGGCTTCGAGAACCTCATCTGCTTCTCGGGCAACCGCGACGGCCTCGACGACCAACAGGGGCTGGAGCACTGCGCGGCCGGCCTGCGCCGCCTGGTGGCCACCGCCGAGAAGCACCGCGTGACCCTCGTGATGGAATTGCTGAACTCGAGGGTGAACCACCCCGACTATATGTGCGACCGCACCGCGTGGGGCGTGGAGCTGTGCCGCCGCGTCGGCTCGGAGCGCTTCAAGCTGCTGTACGACATCTACCATATGCAGATTATGGAGGGGGACGTCATCCGCACCATCCAGACGAACGCCGCTTGGATCGCCCACTATCACACGGCGGGCAACCCCGGGCGCCACGAGTTCGAGCCGCAGGACGCCCAGGAGCTGAACTACCCGGCCATTATGCGCGCCATCCAGGCGACGGGCTACCGGGGCTTCGTCGGCCAGGAGTTCCTGCCCACCCGCGACCCGCTGGCCTCGCTCCGCGCGGCGGTGCGCCTCTGCACCGTCTGAGCCCGCGACCTACCCCTCGCGTCCGAGGGCGCGCGCGAGCAGGTTGCGCGTCATCCGCTGCACCCGCTCGTCCGGGCCGTGCGGGCGGCTCCAGTGCGACCAAGGCAGGACGTGTCCGGGCGGCGACGACAGGGCCTGCGCCCACCAGATGGTGGAGGCGTTGAACACGAAGTTGCCCTTCGGCCCGGGATAAAGGGTGGCCGCCCACTGCTGGGGCCGTACCCCGCTGACCCAGGCCGTGCCGGCCGCCACCACCTCGAGCCCGGGGATCTCGGTCGCCGGCTGCCCGTGGTACTCCCAGCCGATAAGGCCGGGGATGCTCTCGCCGGCCTGCATCCCGGTGCCCGCGAAGAGCCAGTGCCCCGGCAGGCGGCAGGTCCAGTCGCCGCCACCATTGATCGGCTCCACGTTGCGCGCCCCCATCAGCAGGCCCTCGTCGGGACCGCGGTGGGGAAAGGGCCCGTGGCGTTCGTGCCGTTCCCGGGCGTAGGGTTGTTCCCCGCCGAAGGGGCCGCCGCGGAAAATGATGCGGTTCGGCCGGCCGTCGTGCGCGGGGCGGAAGGGCGTGACCCAGCACACCGAGTTGCCGCACAGGAAGAGCAGGCTCACCCCGGAGTCGCGCAACCGCTCCACGCTCCGGTACTGCCGGATGTCCCAATACTCATCGTGCCCCACGCTGAGGAAGGCACGGCAGCGGAGCGCCCGGTCGGGGGTCAGCAGGTCACTGTTGGAGCAATAGGTGACGTCGTAGCCGTGCTGTTCCAACCAATAGGCCAGCGGGAACTCGAAGCAGAGCCACTCGCCGGAGCCGACGGTGCGCGGGTCGTTGACGACGCCGCTCCACTGGGCCTCGCGGCCGTAGGGGCGGTCGAAACTCACGTCCGCCCACGGGCCCTGGTTGCCCTTGGGGTGGGTGTAAACGGAGAACCGGTTAGGCCACCGATTGTACGCCTGCCAAGTGTTGTCCGAGCACTGGAAGAGAATGTCCGCCGGGCGGTCGTCCCGCACGATGAAGACGATGTGGCTCTGCCAATAGGGCTCGTCCT
>VHCY01000002.1 GCA_016871595.1 Verrucomicrobiota bacterium | reverse complement strand
CGTGGTCGATGCCGATCAGCCAGGCCACCGGCGCGTAAAGCACCCCGAACAGGAACTCGAGGGAGAGTCCGGGGAAGGCGCCGCCGGTGACGCTGCTGACCCACGCGTTGAGGCCGGGGTACGAGAACCGCGTCTCGCCGAGGAGGAGGGTGCCCGGGGTGCCGAGCCAGCCGAGCATCGCGTTGACCATCGTCACCAGGGCGGTGAAGGCGATGAGCATCGCGCCGACGTTCACCGCGAGCTTGAGTCCCTCGGAGGTTCCCAGGCAGACGGCGTCGACGGCGTTGCAGCCCAGCTTCTCCTTGGAGATCGTCAGCTTGTGGTCCACGGGCTGCGTCTGCGGCACGAGCATCTTCGCGATCATCAGCCCCGCGGGGGCGTTGATGACCGAGGCGGTGATCAGGTGGGTCGCGAACATCATCTGCTGCTTCGGGTCGTCGCCGCCGAGGAAGGCGATGTAGGCCATCATCACCGCGCCGGCGATGGTCGCCATCCCGCCGACCATGATCGTGAGGAGCTCGGAGCGGGTCATCCCGGCGAGGTAGGGTTTCACCAGGAACGGGGCCTCCGTCTGCCCGAGGAAGATGTTGGCGGAGGCGCTGAGGGTCTCAGCGCCCGAGAGGCGGAGCGTCTTCGACATCACCCACGCGAAGGCGTAGACCACGCGCTGCAGGATCCCGAGGTAGTAGAGGAGCGAGGAGAGGGCGGAGAAGAAGATGATCGAGGGGAGGATCATCACGGCGAAGACGACCCCGTGGCGGGACTTGTCGGCGAGGGAGCCGAAGAGGAGGGACACGCCGGCGTTGGTGAACGCCAGCAGGTCGATGAAGCGGGCGCCGACCCATTCGATCGCGGCGCGGGCCGGGCTGAAGTACAGCACCAGCGCGGCGAACGTGAACTGCAGGACGATCGCCATCCCGACCGTGCGCCAGCTGATGGCCCGCCGGTTCTCGCTCAGGAGGTAGATCACGAGGAGCAGCACGGCCATCCCGAAGAGGCCGCGGAGGAGGTTGAGGAGGACGTCCATAGGCGCGTGGGCGGGGTTGGCCGGGAGCTTGCGCCCCGGGGCCGCGCCGGCGAGAACTTCCTGCGATGACCACGCAGGAAAGGCTGGAACGTCACCTCGCCCGGGCGCCGCAGGTCGGGGCCGCGCTCTTCGTGGCGCCCAACGCCACGGTGATCGGCGACGTCGAGCTCGGCGCGCGCGCGAGCGTCTTCTACGGTGCGGTCCTCCGCGGGGACATCGCCCGGATCCGCGTCGGCGCCGGCACCAACCTTCAGGACAACGTGGTGGTGCACCTCGCGGACGACCGCGACGCCCTCATCGGCGACTGGTGCACCGTCGGGCACGGTGCGATCGTGCACGCCTGCACGGTGGAGGACGAGTGCCTCGTCGGAATGGGCTCGACCCTGCTGGACGGGGCGGTGATCGGCGCCCGGAGCATCGTCGGGGCGAATTCATTGGTGCCCCAGCGCTTCCGCTGCCCGCCCGGCTCGCTCGTGATCGGTTCCCCGGCGCGGGTGGTCCGGGCCCTCAGCTCCGCCGAACAGGACGCCCTGCGCGGATGGGCGGAGAAGTATCTCGTCGTCGCCGCTGCGCACGCCGCGCGGCTCAGCGGACGGACCCCGGCGACGCCGGCAGGTCCAGCGTAAGGAAAGTGAGGCCGGGCGGGAGGGCCCCCGGAGTTGGCAGCGGACGCCAAGGGAGGTGGTCCCACGGCGGGAAGAACACGTCTCCGGAGTGCTCTGACGCAACCAGTGTGAGGTGCAGGCGGAGATGCCGCCGGCCGGCGAGCGCCAGGGCTTCGGCGTAAGGCCGTTGTCCCCCGCAGATGAAGATTTCCCCGGGCAGTTGTTCGGCCGCGGCGATGGCCGCGGGGAAGGTGGCGGCCCGAAGCACCGCGGCGCGTAGCGGGAGGCTCGAACCGGAAATCACGATCGTCTGCCGGCCGTGTCGGTCCACGGACCGCCAAGCTTCGTGGGTGCGGCGGCCGAGAATACACACCCCGCCTGCCGTGAGCGCGTCCAGGCGGGCCAGGTCCTCCGGGTGCCGCCAAGGCAGCGCGCCGTCCCGTCCGAGCACCCGGCCTGGGGTAGTGGCGACGACGAGGTGGAGAATCCGTTGCACGGCGAGGTAGCGTGTACTTTTGCGCGCTCCTGGCTAGCTCCTCCAATCGCCATCGGATCCTCGGTTGAAATCAAGTCGCGCGTGACGCGCGTCGCACTGCCCCCGGCCCTCGCCGCGGCTGCGGTACCCGCGGTGCGAGGATGCGACTCAAGCAGTGCGCCAGGCTCTCGGCCGGCTTCTAGGATGCCTTGTGCCTCGCACGCGGGGGCTTGCCCCTCGTCAGCGGTCGTTATCCGCTTCGGCGATGAATTCTTTCCGCGTTACCCTACTGCTCGGCCTGCTCGCGGTTTTCCGGTTGGATGCGGCCCCGCTCAAGGTCGGAGCGCACCGCCTGGAATTCACGCACGAGGGGGAGGTCATCGAGGTGTTCACGTACCGGCCGCCGACCTACCGGGATGGGCCGCTGTTCATCATTTTCCACGGGGTCGCCCGCAACGCCGAGGACTACCGCAACTTCGCGATCACCCTTGCGGAGCGCTTCCGGGCGCTGGTGGTGGCGCCGCGCTTCGACAAGGAACGCTTCCCGCTGGAGCGCTACCAGCGGGGCGGATTGGTGGACAAGGCGGGGAAGGTGCAGCCGCCGGAACGCTGGACGTACGCGGCGGTGCCGCGGCTGGTCGCGCGCATCCGCGCCGACGAGGGCCGGCCGCAGCTGCCCTACTACCTGATCGGCCATTCCGCGGGCGGCCAGTTCCTCGTGCGGCTGGCGGCCTTCCTGCCGACGGAGGCGGGCCGGATCGTCGCGGCCAACCCCGGCTCGCACCTGTTCCCGACCCGCGAGCGGGATTTCGGTTACGGTTTCGGCGCTTTGCCGCCGGAGCTGGGTTCCGACGATGTCCTGCGCCGCTACCTGGCCGCCCCGCTCACGCTTTACCTCGGGACCGGGGACACCCTGGTGGAATCCAACCTGGACCAAAGCCCGGCGGCGATGCTGCAGGGCGGGAACCGGCTGGAGCGAGGACGGGCCTGCTTCGCGTTCGCCGCGGAGCTGGCCCGGAGCCGGGGCTGGACCTTCGGCTGGCGCAAGGTCGAGACCCCCGGGATCGGGCACGACGCGGCGGAGATGTTCGCCGCGTCGGAGGTGACCGACGCGATTTTCGGCCGCTGAAAGCGCCCCGGTTTGCCGGGGCGCGCCGGCTCAGGCCGCGGGGACCAGCCGGATGCTCTCGATCGCGATGCGCTCGGCCGGGGTGCTCTTCTCACCGCCGCCCCCGCCGAATCCGGTCGGGACGGTGGCGAGACGCTCGAGGACGTCGTCGCCCTTCACCACCTGACCGAAGGCGGTGTACTGGCGGTCCAGGAAGCGCGCGTCGCCGTGGCAGATGAAGAACTGGCAGCCCGCGGAGTCGGGGTGCTGGGAGCGGGCCATCGAGATGACGCCGCGGACGTGCGGTTTCGCGTTGAACTCGGCCTTGATGGTGTAGCCGGGACCGCCGGTGCCGGGCGTCCCGCGGGCCCCTGCCTTCGTGTTCGGGCAGCCGCCCTGGATCATAAAGCCCTTGATGATGCGGTGGAAGGCGGTGCCGTCGTAGAAGCCCTCGCGGGCGAGCTTCTTGAAGTTCTCCACGGTCTTCGGGGCGACGTCGGACCAGAAGGCGAGGGTGATCTCTCCGTAGCTGGTCTTCAGGATGGCGTGCTCTTCGGCGGGTGCGGTGTTGCTCATTGGGGTCGTGAGCCAAGGCGGCGCCGCGCGCGGCGCAAGGGGTTTCTGCCGCGAGTCCCGGGCGCTTACTCCGGGAACGCGGCGTCGATGCGCTCGCAGAAATGATGGATCAGGAACAGGTGCGCTTCCTGCGCGGCGGCGCCGCTTTCCCCGGGCACGATCAGCTCGCAGTCCGCCACGCCGCGGGCGCGGCCGCCACCCCGTCCGAGGAGCGCCAGGCTCCGCAGCCCGCCGCGACGGGCCTCCGCGAGGGCCGCGAGCAAATTCGCGGAGTTGCCGCTGGAACTGAGCACGATCAGCAGGTCGCCCGGCCGGCCGAGGCCGGCGACTTGCCGGGCGAACACCTGTTCGAAGCCGAAATCGTTGCCCACGCACGTCAGCAGCGAGCCGTCCGCCGAGAGTGCGAGCGCGGGGAGCGCCCGCCGGTTGCGCTGGTACCGCCCGGTGAGCTCCGTCGCGAAGTGCCCCGCCTCCGCCGCGCTGCCGCCGTTCCCGGCGACCAGCAGCTTGCCGCCGCCCCGCAGGGTCTCGAGGATCAGGTCGCCGGCGCGGGTGATGGCGGGCTCGAGCGCCGCCAGGGCCTCGAAGGTGCGCAAGGTCGTGGCGAGGGAGGTCGGGAACGGGATCACGCCCGGCACCGTGGAGGGAAATCGCCCGCGGGAAAAGGCCCGTTTTGCGGAGGCGTGGCTTGCCGGCCCCGGCCCGGCTCGGCTATGCCCCCCGCGATGCGTCTGCGCCAAATCACCCTCCGGCACTTCCGCAACGTCGCGGACGCCACGGTGGACTTCGTCGGCCGGCAGTCGTTTTTGCTCGGGCCCAACGCGCAGGGTAAGACCAACCTGCTGGAGGCGGTCGGCTTCCTCACCGCGCTCCGCTCCTTCCGCACCAGCGACGTCCGGCTGCTGGTGGCCCGGGGGCAGCCCGCCGCCAGCCTCGCGTTCGTCCTCGAGCACGAGCGGCAGGGGGAAACGCGGGTGCGCATCATCCTGCGCCCCGAGGGCCGCGAGCTCCATTGCGACGGGGAGAAGATCACGCGGCTGGCGGATTACCTGGGGCGCTTCCCCACCGTGGTGTTTTCGGCCCAGGACCTGCAGTTGCTGCGCGGCGCCCCGGCGCTCCGGCGGCGCTGGCTCGACCTCACCTTGGCGGCGATGGACAGCGGTTACCTCGCCTCGCTGCAGTCCTTTGTCCGGGCGGTGGCGGCCCGCAACGCGCTGCTCAAGTCCGGGCGGGCGGCGGCCGCGGAACTGGATGCCTTCGAGGCGGCGCTCGCCCCCGCGGCCGCGGATTTGGTCCGGCGGCGCGTCGCCGGGGTGGCGGCGCTGGCGGTGCCCTGCGGCGCGGCCTACGGGCGCGTCGGGGGCGGGGAGGAGACGGCTGAGCTGACCTACCGGCCCGACTGGGCGGAGACCGATCCGGCGGCCTGGCGGCAGCGCCTTGCCGAGGGGCGCGCGCGCGATCTGGCGTTCCGGGCCACGCTGACCGGACCGCACCGCGACGACCTGGAGTTGCGGATCGGGGGTGGCGTCGCGCGGGATTTCGCCTCGGAGGGCCAGCAGCGGTCGGCGGTGCTGGCGTTGCGCCTCGCGCAGGCGGCGTGGTTCCGGGAGCGGAGCGGGGTCGCGCCCATCATCCTCGCGGACGATGTGCTGGGGGAGCTGGATCCCGGGCGCCGCGCCCGCTTCTGGTCGGCCCTGCCGGAGGAAAGCCAGGTGATCGCCACGGGCACCCAATTGCCCGGCGCGGGCGGGGATGGCGTCCGCTGGCAAGTTCTGACCGTCCGGGCGGGCGGCTTCAACGCGGGGGAGGTTGCCGGGTGAATCTGGAAACCTGGGACTGGGTGATCGCGGTCGCGGCCGCGCTGATCGTGGGGGTGGCGAAGGCCGGCATCGGCGGCCTGGGCCTGCTCGCGGCAGTGCTGTTCACGCAGATCCTCCCGGCGAAGACGGCCTCCGGCGCCCTGCTGCCGCTGCTGTGCCTCGGGGATCTGGTCGGCGCCGCGCTCTACCGCCGGCACGCGGATTGGGGCCATCTTGGCCGCCTCTTCCCGTGGACCGCGGTCGGAGTGGTGGCGGGTTACTTCCTGCTGGAGCGCCTGACGGATCTGGAGGCCCGCCGGCTCGTGGGCGGCATCGTGCTGGGGATGGTGGCGCTGCACCTCAGCCGGCGGCGCCGGGAAAGGGCGGAGGAGTCGTTCGGGGCCTGGTTCGCCCCGGCGGTGGGAATCCTCGCCGGGATCACGACGCTGGTGGCCAACGCGGCGGGGTCCCTGATGGCGATCTATTTCCTGGCGATGCGCCTGCCGAAACTCGACTTCGTGGGCACGGCCGCCGTCTTCTTCCTCGTGCTGAACCTGTTCAAGCTGCCGTTTATGGGCGGGCTCGGGCTGATCACCCAGGAGAGCCTGAAGGTGAACCTCCTGCTGGCCCCCGCGGTGCTGGCCGGGGCCTGGGGCGGGCGGGCCATCGTCGCGCGGATCGATCAGCGCGCGTTCGAGAATGTCGCCCTCGCCCTCAGCGTCGTCGCAGCCATCCGGCTCCTGACCTGAATGTCCCGTCAAGGATCAATCCCGCCTCGCCGATGCCCCGAATGAACACCCGCCAGCTCTGGGCGGCCAAGCTCGCGGGCCGCCCGCTGCCGGCCCCGCGGGGGCCGGCGGCCCTCCTTGCCGGCACGGGTGCCGCCGGTGCCGTCGCGCCGCCGCGCCAACCGTTCACGGGGCGGATCTTGGGCATCGATCCCTCGCTGCGCGGCACCGGCCTTGCGCTCCTGGAACTGGCCCCCGGACGCCCGCCACTGCTGCTGCGTTGCCGCACCGTGACCGTGCCCGCGCGCCAACCGCTCGCCTTCGCGCTGGGCGAGATCCACCGGCACGTGAGCGAGTTCCTCGAGGGCGCCGGCGTGCGCCACGTCGCGCTCGAGCAGACGATCTACGTGCAGAACTTCCAGACCGCGCAGATCCTCGGGGCGGCCCGGGGGGCCGCGATCGCCGCGGCCGCGATCCGGGACCTGCCGGTCTTCGAGTACGCGCCGCTGCGGGTGAAGCAGGCCGTCGTGGGCGCCGGTCGCGCCAGCAAGGAGCAGATGGCGCGCACGGTGATGGCCATCCTCGGCCACGGGCGCGCGCTGGCCTTCGACGAGGCCGACGCGGCCGCGGTGGCCCTGTGCCACGCGTTCACCTGGCGCGGCTGAGCCGTTATTGGCCGAGCACGGAGCGGAGCATCTTGCCCAGTTCGACCGTACGGTAGGGCTTGGCGAGGTAACCGCAGGCTCCGGCCTCGAGGAACCGCCGCGCGAGGTCGTCGTCGTCGTAACCGCTCGCGATGATCGCCCGCACGTCCGGGTCGATCCGGCGTAACTGCTCGAGGCACTCCTCGCCGCCCATCCCGCCCACGATGGTGAGGTCGAGGATCGCGGCGTCGTGCGGCCGGCCGAGGCTCAGGTAGCGCTGGTAAAGCGTCACGGCCTCCTCGCCGGTCCGGGCGTGGTCCACCTTGTACTCGAGGCTCTGGAGCATCGAAACCGTGAGCGCGGCGACGGCGGGATCGTCGTCGAGCAGGAGGATCCGGCCCGTGCCGAAGCGGTAGGTCGGGGCGGGGCGCACCGGCGCGGCGGCCGGGGCGGGGGCGGGCGGCAGGTAGACGGTGAAGGCGGAGCCGACCCCCGGTTCGGTCGCGAGCGCGAGCTGGCCCCCGTGCTGGCGCACGATGGAAAGGACGGTCGCGAGCCCGAGTCCGGTGCCGTGCTTCTTGGTGGTGAAGAACGCGTCGAAGATCCTCGCCGCCACGTGCGGGGGGATGCCGCTGCCGTTGTCGCGCACCTCGAGCTCGACCCATTCCCCGGCCGGCAGGCCGTCGATCTGGCCCTCGGCCAGCGTGACCTTCGCGCCCCGCAGTTGCACCTGTGGACGGTGCGGGGCGGGCGGCATCGCCTGGAGCGCGTTCACCACGAGGTTCTGGAACACCTGCAGCAGGCGCGGACGCTCGCCGTGCAGGTCCGGGGTGCCTTCGGCGACCTCGACGGTGACCGTCGCGGGCGAGGCGGCGGCGGCGATCCGCACCGCATCCGCGAGCAGGTCGCGCGCCCCGAAGGGGGTCTTTTCCCCCGCGCCCCCCTTGGCGGTGGTGAGGAGCTGGCGCGTGAGCCCCTTGGCCACGAGGCAGGCGCGTTCCGCATCCGCCAGCGCGGAAGGGTCCCGCTGGTCCTTGGCGAGGGAGACCGCGCCCAGAATGGTCGTCAGCAGATTGTTGAAATCGTGCGCGATGCCGCCCGCGAGCAGGCCGAGGGCCTCGAACCGGTTGGCCCGCACGAGTTCCTCCGGGGTCAGCCGCATCTCGTCGGGATTCCGGAAGACCAAAATCAGGCCGGTGACACGGCCCGCCTCGTTGCGGCGGGGTTCCGCGCGCCAGACGATGGGCAGGGGTTCGGCCTCGCGCCGCTGCAGGGCGTCGGTCGCCACCAGCGGGGGCGGGCGATCACCGAGGAGGAACGGGGCGAACGGCGCCGGCACGCGCCCGCCGTCGTGCCGGCGCACCAGCGGGAACACCTCGGTCGCGGTCCGTCCGGTCAGCGCCTCCGGGGTGGTCCCGAGCAGTTGGGCGGCGCGGCGATTGGCGCGCTCCACCCGCTCGCGCGCATCCAGGACGAGCACGCCCTCGCTCACCGCCTCGATCGTCTCGTCGGCCCGCGCCGCGGGGGCGGGCGCGGTTTCCGGGCGGGGCATCGCGAACCCGGTGGCCCGCCGCAGGCCCCCGCGGCGGTGTCGCCGACGGGTGCCCCCGAGCCACACCGGGACGGGGGATCCCCCCGCGGCCCGCAGTTCCGCGGCCACGAGGAAACCAGGAGATTCACCACTCAGGGCATCCAGCCAGACGGCGGCGCCCTCATCCTCCGCCCCGGTGGGCAGGTCGCCCGCGAAGGAACCGGAGGGGAGCGGTCCGGCGTCGTCGTCGCGCCCGAGGAGCCGGTGCCAGCCGCGGGAGACCCAGGCGACGCCGCTCCACGCGTCTAGGTCGAACAACGCCACCTCCTCGGCACCCGCGATCGCCCCGAGGCGCTCCTCCGCAGCGAGTAGCGACTCCTCCAGCTCCTTGCGCTCCGTCAGGTCGAGGTGCAGGCCGACGATGCGCTCCAAAGTCCCATCCCCGCCCGTCTGCCGCACGGTGATACCCTGCACCCACCGCCAGGTGCCATCGCGGTGACGCAGGCGATACTCGGCGGTCGCGGCGCGGGTTCCGGCCCCGGTGGGACCGGCCGCCACATCCGGCGCGGCGCCGCTGTCATCCGGATGGAGCAGGCTGCGCCACGTCTCGAGGGAATCTGCGAGCTCGTCCGGCCCGTAACCGAGCATCGCCTTCCAGCCGGCGGAGAAGCGAGCTTGTGCCCGGCGCGGATCCAGCTCGAAAAAACCTAGGTCGGGCGCCGCGGCGAATGGCTCCGCTCCTAGGCTGCGGTCTGCTCCGATCGGCTCCGCGGCGGGACTGGGGGCGTCAGTCGCGCCAGCCGGCAGGAGGAGCGCCAGCCACGTGCCTGCGGCGGGCCCGGCCGCGAGAGAAAAGTCGACCTCCCCGCCGGAACGGTCACCGCCGCGCGTCGCCAACCGGACCGAGCCCGCCCGCGCGGCGGTCTGCAGCGCCTCCCATTGCGCGGCCTGGAAGGCAGGATCATCCGCCTCCAGCTCAAAGCGGAATAGCTCGGCGACCGGCCGGCCAGCCAAGGCCGCACCCGGCCAGAACGCGGCGGTCGCACCGGCGGCGGTGAGGACGCGGCCATCGGCCGCAACCAGCAGCGCGGCCGGGGTGGCGGAGGAACGAGGGGAGGCCACGGACGGGGGGCTTAGACCGTCCCGTGCTCCAGCCAGCGGCGGACCCGGCCCGCGAGGAATCCGATGTAGGCGGGATGATCGTTCAGGCAGGGGATCTGGGTGAAGGATTCGCCCCCCGCCTCGAGGAACGTCTCCTTCCCCTCGCCGCTGATTTCCTCGATCGTCTCGAGGCAGTCCGCGACGAACGCGGGACAGAGGATCAGCAGCCGCTTGCGGCCCTCTTTGGGGAGCCGCTCCAGCTCGTGGTCGGTGAACGGCGAGAGCCACGGCTCCCCGGCCAGCCGTGATTGGAACGAGACGCTGTACTTTTCCGGCGCGAGCTTCGCCCGGGCGACGAGGGCCCGCGTGGTGGCGAGGCACTGCGCCTTGTAGCAGGTGGCGTGGAGCGGCGAGCAGGTCGCGCAGCAGTCGGGCACCAGGGTGCAGTGGGCCTGGGACGAGTCGCCCTTGCGCAGGTGACGCACGGGGATGCCGTGGTAGCTGAAAAGGACGTAATCGTGCGGCTGCGCCAAGTACGGGGCCGACACGGTGTGCAGCGCCTCGATGTAGTCGGCGTCCTGGTAAAATGGCTGCACGCACGCGATCCGCATCCCCGGGGCGAGCCGCGCGGCCTCCGCGTACACCTTCACGACGACCGTCTCCCACGAGGACATCGCGTAATGCGGGTACTGCGGGAACAGCAGCACCTCGGTCACCCCGTCGGCCGCCATCCGGGCGACGATGTCCTTGATCGCGGGCCGGCCGTAACGCATCGCGAGATACACCGGCGTGTCCGCCCCGAGGTCGGCCGCCAGCTTCTCCTGCACCTTCCGCGAGGTTAGGATCAGCGGCGAGCCCTCGGGCGTCCAGATCTCCTCGTAGGCGTGCGCGGACTTCCTCGGCCGCGTCCGCAGGATGATGCCCTCCAGCAGCAGCCAGCGCAGCGGGGCCGGCAGATCCAGCACGCGCTCGTCGCCCAGGAACTCGCGCAGGTAGCGGCGGACGTCCGGCACGGACGTGGATTCGGGGGAACCGAGGTTGACCAGCAGGACGGCGCGTTTGGGCATGCGATGGCGGGGAGGGAAACGGGGAGGTCCCCGCGGCGCAAGGCGGCGATGGAGAATTGCCTTTGACCGCCGTCGCCCGCGCGCCACGGTCCCCGCTGCATTCCTTATGTCCTGCTCCCGTCCCCCCGTGCTGCTGGTCATCCGCGATGGCTGGGGCCGCAACCCCGACCGCGCCCAGGACGCCACCAACGCCGTGGCCCTCGCGCGCAAGCCCTGCGATGACCTGCTGCGGTCGCGCTACCCCCACGCCCTCCTGCGGGCCTCGGGCCGGGACGTCGGCCTGCCCGACGGCGTGATGGGCAACAGCGAGGTCGGCCACGAGAACATCGGCGCGGGCCGGATCGTCGACCAGGAGCTGGTCCGCCTCAACAAGCTGTTCGAGGAGGGCCTGCTGGCCGGCAACCCCGCGTGGCGCGGGGCGATCGCGCGGGTCCGGGGCAGCGCCACCGCGCGGCTCCACCTGATGGGCATCGTCAGCGACGCCGGGGTGCACGGGATGCTGGAGCACCTCTATGGCATCCTCGCCCAGGCCAAGGCGGACGGGTTGCGGCCGGAGCAGGTGCTGATCCACGCGTTCACCGACGGGCGGGACACGCCCCCGATGAGCGGCCTCGGTTACATCCGCCAGGTGGAGGCCCGCTGCCGCGAACTGGGGATCGGCGCGATCGCGACCGTGTGCGGGCGCTTCTGGGCGATGGACCGCGACCACCGCTGGGAGCGCGTGCGGCAGGCCTACGAGGTGCTCACCGGCCGCGTGGTCCGCGCCACCGCGCCCAGCGCGGAGGCCGCCGTGCAGGCCTACTACGACGCCCCCCTGAGCGAGACCCAGAAGGGGGACGAGTTCGTCCCGGCGACCGCGGTCCTCGGGGCGGACGGCGCCCCGCGCGGCTTCATCCGGGACGGGGACGCGGTCGTGTTCTACAACTACCGGGGCGACCGGCCGCGCGAGATCACGCGCGCGTTCGTGCAGCCGGATTTCGCGGCCTTCGACCGGGGCCCGTTGCTCGACCTGCATTTCGCGACGATGACCGAGTACGAGAAGGGCCTTCCCGTGCAGGTCATCTCGGGCAAGCCGCCCGCCCTGCGCAACATCCTCGGCGAGGTCGTGAGCCGCGCGGGCATCGCCCAGTTCCGCTGCGCGGAGACGGAGAAGAACCCGCACGTGACCTTCTTCTTCAACAATTACCGGGGCGATCCCTTCCCCGGCGAGGCGCGCGCCTGTCCCGCCAGCCCCAAGGTCGCCACCTACGACCTGCAGCCGGAGATGGCGGCGGCGGAGGTCACCCGGCTCGCCCGCGAGGCGATCCTCGGCGGCCGGCACGGGCTCATCGTGGTCAATTACGCCAACCCGGATATGGTCGGGCACACGGGTTCCCTGCCCGCGACGATCCGCGCCGTCGAGGCGACGGACGCCGGGGTGGGGGAACTCCTCGGCGCGCTCGCCACGCGCGGGGGCAAGGCGCTGGTGGTCGCCGACCACGGCAACGCGGAGCAGATGTGGGATCCGTCGGTCAACGGACCGCACACCGCGCACACGCTGAACCTGGTCGAGGCGTTCGTGGTGGGCGAGGAGTTCGCGGCGGGCCGGACGCGCCTGCTCGAGGGCGGCCGTCTGGCGGACATCGCCCCCACCGTGCTCGCGCTGCTGGGACTGCCCCAGCCGCCGGAGATGACCGGGCGCAACCTGATCCTCGGTTGAGCCGGCCCGGGCCGCGGGCGCGTCTCAGTAGGTGCCCTTGATGCCGAACGTCCAGTTGGTGCCGTTCACCTCGTAGAACTGCACCACCGGGGCGTTGGCGCCGACCTGTTCCATTATCCGGTAGGGCTCGTTGAACAGGTTGCGCGCCGAGAAGAAGAGACTGTAGCGGGGCGTCAGCCGGTAGCCGCCGCCGAGGTCGACGTTCGCGCGGTGCCGGTAGAAGCGGGGGTTGCCGGTCACGGTGGTCGGGTAGTTGTCCCGCCAGGTCGCGGAGGCGTACACGTTGAAGCCGCGGTGGGCGTAGCTGAGGCCGCCGTTGACCGAGTGGGGGATCAGGTTCGCGCGGCGCAGGCTCGCGTAGCTGCGGGTGTAGCTGGCGCGCACGTTCAGCCCGCGCCAGACGCCGGGCAGGAACGAGAGGCTCTGCGAGTACTCCAGCTCCATCCCGCGGACGGTGACGTCGTTCGCGCTGGGGGTGGTGGTGATGAACTCGTAGTTGGAGAGGTCGAGGTCCCCCTGGTACCCGAACTCCGCCGCGGTCAGGCGGCTGGTGATGAAGAGGCCCTTCACGTTGTTCTGGTAGACGTTGGCCGCGAGGATGCCCACCGGCTCGAAATAGTAGGCCAGCCGCGCCGCGAGGTTGCGCGAGGTCTCCGGCTGCAGCCCGGTGTTGGGCGCGCTGACGGTGAGGTTGTCATCGTTGATCACCCACACGCCGGCGACGTCGCGGAAGGTCGGGCGGCGGATGGTGGAGCTGAAGCCGAGCTGCGCGTCGAGGTTGGGCCCGGCCTTGAACTTGAGGGAGGCGCTGGGGAACAGGTTGTCGTACGCGCCCGTGCGGTGGATCTTGGGCTGGCTGAAGAACTGGTACTTGAGCCCGTCGATGGTGGTCGCGCGGCCGTTGGTCTCGGCGAAGCCCGCCGCGGCCAGCTCGCGCACCGAGCGGGGGTTGAACTCGAGGGAGTCTGTGCGCGTCTCCTCGCGCCGGAGGCCCGCGCGCAAAATGAAGCGGCCGAGGGTGGCCGTGCCCATCAGGAACGCCGCGTCGATGGTCTCCTCGTAGTTCCGGCGGTTGCCGATGAAGGCGTTGTAGAAGTTGGCCGCGGTGATCGTCTGGCTAAAGCGGGCCGGATTATCCCGGTAGAAGGCGCCCATCCGCACCAGGTCGGGCATCCACACGGTGCCCCAGTTGAGCGAGCGCACGGAGGAGTCGGTGTTCGTGGCGCCCATATCGAAGTCGAAGGGCGACTTGAAGTCGGCCCACGCGCCCAGCGCCGGCGCGCCGTTCAGGTTGTAACGCAGGGACTCCGTATCGAGGCGGAAGTCCCGGATCTCCAGCCGGCGCTTGAGCCCCGCCTTCCAGTTGACCGGCAACCCCCGGGTCGTGCGCAGCGAGGCGATCAGCTCACCGCCGTAGACATCAGTGAGGGCGTAGCGCCCGTCGTCGATCGTGATGGTGGGATTCGAGAAGCTGGCCCCTCGGTCCCAGTCCGGCCCCGCCACCTGGATCAGCTTCCAGTCGGCCGACTTGTGGTCGGTCCGGCGGGCGGAGAAGGTCACCCCGGTCGCGACGGGACCGCCGGCATCGCGGATCGAGCCCCGCCGGCCGCGGGGGTCGTACCAGCTGATCGAGTTGGAGCCCGAGAACTTGCCCTCGAGGGTGAAGGCGCCGCGGCGGAACTCGAAGCGGGGCACCGCCGTGATGGTCTGGCCCTGCTTCACGATCGCGGCGGGGTTGGCGGTCACGGTCGCGTTGGGCGCGCTGGTGAGGAACTCGAGCAACGGATTCCCGCCGAGCACCGTGTTGCGCGCGCCGGTGCCGAAGGTCAGGGCGCGCTGCGGGTTGTTCAGGTCCGCGTAATTGTAGAGCAGGCCGAGCGAGAGGACCAGTTCCGGGGTGGCGCGGAAGTCCGACGTCAGGTTCACGGTCGAGCGCCGGTTGGTGCGCGGCGCGTGCAGGAAGGCGAGGGACGTCGGCACCACCGGCCGGGGGTCGGCCGCGGTCGGCGTGTAATTGTAGGTGATGGTCGTGCGCGCGTTCGCGGAATAGGCCATCGACTCGCTGATGTTCAGGTTCACGCCGAGCCGCCGGTTCAGGAACACGTCCGAGTAGTCGATGATCCCGCCGGGGTGGATCTTCCGCGAGAGGCGGTCGTCGGGGCCCCGGGACTCGTCCAAGTTGAACCGGGTCGAGAACGCGGTGAGGTTCGCCTGCACCGACACGCGGCGGCCGGCGCGGTCGAAGGCCCGCTTGGTCTTCAGGTTGATCGTGCCCGCCGGGGCGTTCGCGTCCACGTCCGCGCTGATGGTCTTGGAGACCTCGATCGACTCCATGCTGGCGAGGGAGACCTGCTCGAAGCTGAAGGCGCGCGCGTTGCCCGAGGCGCCCTGGTTGGCGTCCGCGCTGGCCAGCGACACGCCGTCGAGCGTCACCTGGGTGTACTCCGAGTCGAGGCCGCGGAGGCGGATGGTGCGGATCTCGCCCTGCACCAGGTCGAGCTCGACCCCGGGCATATGCTTGAGGAACTCGCCGACGTTGCCCTCCGCCACGTCCCCGAAGACGTCCGAGGCGACGCTGTTGGTGATGTTCATCGAGTTGCGCTGCTCCATAATCGCCTTGGCGTTGCCCTCGCGCTCTGAGCTGATCACGAAGCGCTCAAGGCGGACCGTGCCATCGGTCGCCGCGGCCTGGAGGGCGCTGATCAGCTCGAAATCCCGGGTGACGATCGCGCCCGGCGCGACCGTGACGGCGGCGGTCTCGGTGCGGTAGCCGGTGAAGGTCACGCTCAGGCGCACGGTGCCCGCGGGCACGCCGGTGAGCGTGTAGGCGCCGGCGTCCTCCGAGACCGCCTGCAGGGAGGTGCCCTCCACGCTGATCCGCGCGTGGCGGACGTATTCGCCGGAGGCGGGGTTGAGGATGCGGCCGGTGATGGTGCCGGCGGTCTGGGCCGCGGCGAACGGCGCGAGCAGGCCAAGCAGCAGCAACAGGGCGGAGGCGCGGGTGCGGGGCATAGGGGGGTAGAGTCCAAGGATGGGCCGACGCCTCTCCCGCCGCCAAGCCCGCAATAAACAGACAGGGGCGGACCGAGTGGTCCGCCCCTGCAACGGTCGGAGGTCAGAACCGACGCGACAACTCGAGGGTCCAGGTGCGGCCTGGGAACATCGTGCCGTGGACGGAGGGCGAGTAGCCGAGGGCGCCGGAGGTGAGGGGCGGGTCGCGGTCGAGGAGGTTCACGACGCCGAGGCGGACATTGGTGTTGCGCACGAGGGCGTTGGCCTCGCGGCCGAAGCGGTATCCGGCGAAGGCGTTGTAGGTGATGACCTCGCCCACGACGTACCGGTAGAGGAAGCGGCCGCTGTCGAACTGCTTGGCGATGTAGCGGGGCTCCCCGAGGCTGGTGTAGGTGGCCGCGGTCGTCGTGGCGGAGTCGGCGAAGCGGCCGATGTAGTAGCCGCTCAGGCCGCCGGTCCAGGCGCCCTGGCGCCAAGTCACCCCCGTGGTGCCGCGCCAGCGCGTGTTGCCGTCGTTCTCCATCCGCTCAATGAACTGAGGCGCGCCGCCCGGAACCTCGCGCCGCTGGTAGTTGCGGGCGAGGTAGGACCAGTCGGCCGCGAGGGTGAACTTCCCGAGGCGGTCCCACGGGATCTGGTAGGCCAGGCTCAGGTCGACGCCGCTGGCGTACGACTGCGCGAGGTTCTGGAACTGGATGCTGCGGGAGAGGATGTTGCCCACGACCGCGGCCTGCTGGGCCGGCGGCTTGCCCGCGTTGTAGGCGGCGAACGCGGCCACGTCCGCGGCGGTCGGGGCCGTGCGGACGATCGCCGGGTCGCCCTTGTAGGCGGCGGTGCCGGAGCCGAGGTCGATCTGCGCGACGGTGCGGCCGGCCGCGAGCTGGGACTGCGTGTAGGCGTTCAGCTTGGAAGCATCGCTGTTGAACAGCTGCGCGTCGGTGTAGCTGCCGATGATGTTCGTCTGGTCGATCTGCCAGTAGTCGGCGGTGAGCGTGAGCCCCTTCACCCCCGGGACCTCGACCACCAGCCCGGCGCTCTTGCCCTCGGACTCCACGGGCTGCAGGGCGAGGTTGCCGGTGGAGTAACGGCGCATCACGTAGGTGGCGTTGCCCACGGTCTGATTGCGGTAGACGTCCGTCTGCCCCGGCGCGCTGTCGACGATGAAGCGGGTGGGCGCGTAAAGGGTGGGCAGGTTCGGCGCGGCGAAACCCTCGTTGTAGGAGGCGCGCACCATCACGCCGGCGGAGGGCTTCCAGTTGACGCCCAGCTTGGGGCGGGTGGTGTTGCCGAAATCGCTGTAACGCTCGTGGCGGGCCGAGCCGGTCAGCTCGAGGGAGTGCAGCAGCGGCACCTTGTGCCGTGGGGAGACGAGCGGCAGGACGGCCTCGGCGTAGGCGCTGGAGACGCCGCGGTTGCCGGTCGAGTCAGGCGCGTACGAGGCCACGAGGTAATCGTTGTCATTCTCGTTCAGGCCCGAGCCGGGCGGGTTGCTGCTCACGTACGGCGGGCGCAGGTCGAGGAACTGCTCGCGGCGGTACTCGGCGCCGGCGGCGACGGAGACGGTGTTACCCCAGAAGCGGAACACCGGCCCGCCCACGCGCACGTCCCCGCTGGTCAGGGCGCTGAAGCCGTCGTGCCGCCACTTCTGCACGAAGGTGTCGAGAACCGGCGCCGGGTTGACGTAGGGCCGGTCATAGACGACGGCGTTGCCGGCGACGCGGAACGTCGCGCCGAAGGGGTTGAACGCGGAGGCGTCGGTCCGCATCAGGGCACGCTGGAACAGGGACTCGCGCGCGGCGTTGTTGGACACGTCCGCCGTGTAGGCCCGCGTGTGGAGGAAGGCGGCTTCCCAGGTCCAGCCGTCGAGGAAGCGGCCGCGCAGGCCGGCAACCCCGCGGTAGACGCCGGAATTGACCTCGATTAGCTCCGGACCGATGTCCTTCAGCAGCACCGACACCATCACGATCTGCTGCGGGTTGCCGGTGAGCCGGGCCGTGCCGTCCGCGTTGGGCGCGCCCGCCGGGTGGTAGAAGCGGCTACCGTACGGGTTGAAGGGGTTGTCGACGCTCATCGGCGCGAACTGGTCGGAGCCGGGGGCGTTGAGCTGGACGGGCTGCCGGCGGATCTTCGCCTGGGCGTGGTAGAAGGAGAAGTCGGCGAAGGCCGTCACGCGGTCGTTCAGGTCGTACTCGAGGCCGGTGAAGAAGTTCTGCCGGTTGGAGCGGTTGTGGCCGGTGTTCTGGTACTGGTTGATGTTGGTGAAGAATTCCGGGCTCGCGGCGCGGGCCGCCACGCTCGCGGTGGGCGAGGACGTCGTCAGGGTGAGGGCGCCGTTGATCGGCCGGAAGAAGTTCGCGGCCGTGGCCGTGCCGATGCGGAAGGAAGGGTAGACGCTCACCGCCGAACGCCCGTCGAAGGAGCCGCCGATCGCGTTGAAGCCCGCCGGCGCCTGCGCGGTGTGGTTTGCCTCGCGGGTGTAGCTGCGCTCGGAATAGCCGATCTCCTCCCGCTGGAAGTGATCGAAGGTGGCGAGGAGCCGGCCGCGGCCCCCGGCGAAGTCGCGCCCGTGGGTCAGCGTGGCCTGCACGCTCTCCCCGCCTCCGCGCTCCGGCGCCCCGAGGCGCAGCCGGAATTCGGTGCCGCGGAAGTCCCGCCGCGTGATGTAGTTGATCACGCCGGCAACCGCGTCCGACCCGTAGATCGAGGAGGCGCCGTCGCGCAGGACGTCGATCCGCTCGATGCCCTGGGTGGGCAGCTGGTTGACGTTCGCGTAGAAGGCGGGCACGCCACCGTCGTTGGAGGTGATCGGATGCGGGGCGATGCGCCGGCCGTTGAGCAGGACGAGGGTGCTGCCCGCGCCGATGCCGCGGAGGTTGACGTTCGCGTTGTCGCCGCGCGCGTTGGCGCCGCCGTTCTGGCTCTCGTTAAGCGGCAGGTTGGTGATCTGCGGCAGCGCCGTGAGCATCTCGACCGGCGTGAGCGCGTTGCGGGCCTCCATCGCCTCGAGGTTGAAGACCGTGACGGGCAGCACCTTCTCCTGGTCGAGCCGCTTGAAATTGGAGCCCGTCACGGTGAACGCCTCCAGCTTGACGGTGCCATCCGCCGGCTTCGCGGGCGGGGCGGCGGGCGCGGCCTGGGCCGCGAGGCGCGGGTGGATCGACAGCGCGGCGAGCGCGAGGAGGGGAAGGAAGGGCAGCTTCATTGGTCTGGGTGGCGTCAGGTGGGTCCGAGGTTGCGAAGTGCGACGGATGGATGTCGAAGCAAATGTCAGCCGTCGCCGCCTGGGGTGTTGCGCCCAAGGGCGGCCGCCGCACGCTGCGCGGGATGGAAGTCGCCGCGCCCGGCCTGCACCACCTGACCGCCGTGACCGCGGATCCGCGGGCCAATGTCGGTTTCTACGCGCGCGTGCTCGGCCTTCGCCCGATCAAGCGCACCGTGAACTTCGACGATCCGTCCGCCTATCACCTGTACTACGGCGACACGGCCGGCACGCCGGGCACGCTCCTGACTTTTTTCCATTGGCCCGGGGCGCCGCGGGGCAGGGTGGGGACGGGCCAGGTGGCGGGCATCCAGTTATCAACCGCCGAGGGCAGTCTCGACCATTGGGCCGACCGGCTGCGGACGGCCGGATTCCCGGCCGAGGCGGACCGGCGGTTCGGCGAGCCGCTGGTGCGCACGGCCGACCCCGACGGGATGACGGTGGAAATCCTCGCTTGCGGTCAGGATCCTCGCCCGGGTTGGTCGGGCGCCGATATTCCTTCGCCGCACCAGCTCCGCGGGATGGCCGGCGCTGAACTGCGCGTGCGCGAGCCGGGCCGGACCTTACGGGTGCTGCGCGAACTGCTGGGATGGCGGGAAGAGCGCGCCGAGAATGGCCGCCACCGCCTGGTCGCCGGGCCGGCGCAGCCCGGACACTGGCTGGATCTTGTCGGGGACGCGGGCGCGGAGCCGGGCCGGCCGGGGACCGGGACCGTGCATCACCTCGCCCTGCGCGCGGCGGATGCGGGCGTTTCCGAGCGGCTTCGCGCACGCCTAGCGTCCGCCGGGGCCGCGCCCTCGCCGCTCATCGACCGGACCTACTTCCGCTCGGTGTACTTCCGTGAACCCGGCGGCATTTTGCTCGAGATCGCGACCGACGGCCCCGGTTTCCTCGTGGACGAGACGATGGAGACGCTCGGCTCGGGCCTGATGCTGCCCCCGGCGTACGAGGCGGCGCGGTCGGCGATCGTCGCGGCCCTGCCGCCTCTGGACCCCTGAGTCCGCCCGCGGTCGCCTACCAGCGGACCACGGTGGTGGCGAGGAAGAGGAAGAACGCCCCCGCGCCCACCAGCCACAGCATCAGCGCGGCCACCCAACGCAGCCACGTGCCGAACGGGATGCCCGCGATCGCGAGGATGCCCATCGTCACGCCGCTCGTCGGGATCACGAAGTTGCACAGCCCGTCTCCGAGTTGGAAGGCGATCACCGCCGCCTGGCGCGGGATGCCCAGCAGGTCCGCGAGCGGTGCCATAATCGGCATCGTGAGCGCCGCCTGGCCGCTGCCGCTTGGCACGAGGAAGTTGATCCCGAACTGCACCGCGAACATCCCCTGGGCGGAAACCGCGGGCGGCAGGCCGCCGAGGCTCGAACTCGCGTGCTGGAGCAGGGTGTCGATGACACGCCCCTCCTGGAGGACGACGAGCACCGCCTTGCTCAGGGCCACGAAAAGGGCGGGGATCACCATCGCGCGCGCGCCATCGGCGAAGGCTCCCGCGGCCCGGTTCGGGCGGATCCGCCCCAGGAGGGCGGCACCCGCCGCGAGCCCGAGGAACAACCCGGCCAACTCGTCGATGTACCAGTCCCACCGCGCCACCCCCACCACCAGCGTCACGATCCCCAGCGCGAACAGCGCGAGCACGGCCCGCCGCGAACCGTCCAGCGCCGGCGGCTCCGCCCCGGGGTCCGGTGCGTTCCAGGTCCCCGCGTCCCGTGCCGCCTCGAGGCGGGCGATGTGGCGCAGCACGAACCCGATGGCGATCGCGGTGAGGGCGGCCCACATCGCGAGCCGGAACGCCCAGCCGCTGAACAACGGCAGTCCGCTGATCCCCTGCGCGATGCCGACCGTGAACGGGTTGAACGCCGCGGCCGCGAACCCCACGCCGGCGCCGATGAAGGGGATCGCGACCCCAGTCAGCGGATCCCAGCCCATCCGCCGCGCCAGCCCGAGCGTGAGCAGGACGAACACGAGCACCTCCTCGCTCATCCCGAAGGTGTTCCCCCCGATCGAGAAGGCGAGCATCAGCGCGGCGACCAGCCAGCAGCGACGGGCCGGATGCCGGACCGCGCCCCGGGCGAGCGCGCCGATCCCCGCCGCGACGGCGCCGGTGGCCTCGACCACGCCGAAGGCCCCGCCGATCAGCAGCACAAAGGCGATGATCCGCGCGGTGTCTCGGTCGGCGAACCCCGCCACCGGGGCGGTGAACAGGCGGTGCCACGGAGCCGGGGCCGCCGCGACCTCCTGATAGGAGCCCGCGACCACGACCTGCCGGCCGTTCGCGCGCTCCCGCCGGAATTCCCCGGCGGGCACCAGCCACGTTAGTGCCACGGCCAACGCGAGGACGGAGAACAGAATCAGCAGCGCGTCAGGCGGGCGGCGTTCGGCGGGGTTCATCAGGGGACGCGAAAGCGAAAGCCGGCGCGCGCCCGACCCCAAGGCTATTCCGCCGGACTTGACCCGCGAAAGGCCCGCCGCGACAAGGACGCGTGCTGTCGTCTCCCCTCCGACCCGCCGTCCACCTGCTGCTGGCCGCGCTGCTGCTCGTGGCCGGGGTGGGCGCCGCGGAACCCGGGACTTTGCGCGGGCTCGACGACCTCACCCGCGCCCGCATCGCCCTCGTGGCGGGGTCCTCGCACGATGAGCACGTCGCGCGGCGCTACCCGCAGGCGCAGGTCCTCCAGTTCAAGGCCACGCCCGACGTCGTGCTGGCGGTCTCCACCGGCAAGGCCGACGTGGCCTTCCTCGCCCTGGAATCGGTGCGCGAGATCTTCCGCACGACGCCGAACCTCGCGATCCTGGTGCCGGAGGCCTACCGCAGCCCGATGGGGGCCGCCTTCCGCCCGGACGACACCACGCTGCGACCGGCGTACAACGCGTTCGTGCGCGGTCTCCGGGAAAGCGGCGTGTACGAGGCGATGCAGCAACGCTGGTTCAAGGAGGCCGCGCGGGACCTGCCCCCGCTGCCGCCGCGGGGACAGGGGCCGGTGCTCCGGCTGGGCATCACCGCCTCCAAGGGCCTGCCGTGGACGGGAGTGCGCAACGGCGCCTTCACGGGCTTCGAGGTGGAACTCGCGGAGCGCTTTGCGGCCAGCCTCGGCCGGCCGCTGGAATTGGAGGGATCTGGACGTGTCGGGTCAGATCGCCGCGCTGGCCAGCGGCCGGATCGAGGCCATCGCCTGCCTGCTGGTGATGACGGAGGAACGCCGCAAGCGGGTCGCGTTTTCCGACGAATTGATCGCCTTCGTGGCCTGCGTCGTCACCCGACAGGACCGCATCGCGGGCGCCGCGCCGGCCGCCACGGCCACGCCGCCCCCCGAGGCCGGGCTCCCGCTGGGGCTGCGGATCCGTGCCAACCTGGTCGACGAGGGGCGTTACCGGCTGATTTTGGAGGGGCTGTTCGTGACGTGCGTGATCTCGGTGCTCGCGACGCTCTTCGGCACGGTCTTCGGCGGGGTGGTGTGCGCGGGCCGGATGTCCCCGCGGCCGCTGCTGCGGCAGGCGGCGGCGGTCTACATCTGGTGCCTCCGCGGCGTGCCGGTGCTGGTGGTGCTGATGATCATTTATTACGTCGTGTTCGCGTCTTTCCACGTGAGCCCGATTCTGGTCGCGGCCGTCGCGTTCGGCCTCAACGCGGCCGCCTACATCGCGGAGATGCTCCGTTCGGCGATCCAGAGCGTCGACCGCGGCCAACTGGAGGCGGGGGTGGCGGGTGGCTTCACCCGCGCGCAGGCGTTCCGGCTGATCGTGCTGCCGCAGGCGCTGCGTCAGGTCCTGCCGGTCTACAAGGGCGAGGTGATCTCGCTCTTCAAGATGACCTCCGTGGTCGGCTACATCGCCGTGCAGGACATCACCAAGGCGGGTGACATCATCCGCTCCCGGACCTTCGACGCCTTCATCCCGCTGCTGGTCACCGCCGCCATCTATCTGGTGCTCGCCTGGCTGATCGCGTGGGCGCTGGAGCGGGTCGAGCTCCAGGTGACGCCGCCGCATCAGCGGCAGGGAACGGGGGTGGCCCCGTGATCACCGTGCGCGGGCTGCGGAAGCGCTTCGGGGACCTTGAGGTCCTCAAGGGGGTCAATTGCGAGATCCGCAAGGGCGAGGTCATCTCGCTGATCGGCCCCTCCGGGACCGGCAAGAGCGTGTTCCTGCGGTGCCTCAACCTGCTCGAGCGCCCCACCGCCGGCGAGATCCTCATCGGCGACCAACCGCTGCTGGACCCCGCCACGGACGTGCCGGCCCTCCGCCGCCGGATGGGGATGGTGTTCCAGCACTTCAACCTCTACGCGCACCTGACCGTCCTCGGGAACATCACGCTCGGCCCCGTGCGGTTGCTCGGCCGCGAACCCGCGGCCGCCACCGCGCGCGCGCGCGAGTTGCTGGCGCTGGTGGGCCTCGCCCACAAGGCCGAGGCCTATCCCGACCAGCTTTCCGGCGGGCAGAAGCAGCGCGTGGCGATCGCGCGCTGCCTCGCGATGGACCCGGAGATCATCCTCTTCGACGAACCCACGTCCGCGCTCGACCCCACGATGGTCAGCGAGGTGCTCGCCGTCATCCGCAACCTCGCGCGCGACGGGATGACGATGGTCATCGTCACGCACGAGATGGCCTTCGCCGAGGCCATCTCCACCCGCGTTTTCTATATGGACGGTGGGGAGATCCACGAGGAGGGGCCCCCGGCGGTCATCTTCGGCGAGCCACGCCGCCCGCTCACGCAGGCCTTCATCCGGCGAATCCGGCGCCTGACGCTGCAGATCACGGACGACGCCTACGACCTTTACGCCCTGAACGCGGAGATCGAGCGCTTCGGCGCGCGCCACGTCTTGCCGCCGCGCACCACGGAGGACCTGCTCTCGTTGGTCGAGGAGTTGCTCGCCCTGCAACCCTCCCGCGCCGACGTCCGGCTCGAGTTGGCCTACGCCGAGCGCGACGGCCGGGTCGAGCTGGTCTGCTCCGCCCGCGGGGAACCGGCCGAGGTGCTGGCCCCGGGGAGCGGGGCGGATGACCTCGCCATTCGCCTGATCCGCGGCCGCACGGAGGAGGTCCGGTACGCGCGGGAAGGGGAGCGGAACGTCAACACGCTGCTCGTCCGGGCCGCCCGCTGACCGCGGCTCCCGGCGCGGGCGCGATTGCGCGTCGGCGGATGGCGGCGAGAATCGGCATTGACCGAGGGAAACGCCGGCCTACGGTGCGACCCTTTACCTTCCTTCAACGCCCGCCCTTGCCGTGAACGTCCAACTCAATCACCTGACCGCCACCCGCAAATCCGTCGTCGTCGCGCTCGACGCGGCCGAGGTTGACGCCGAGCTTGCCGGGGTGGCGCGGGAGATTTCCCAGCTGGCGCGGATCCCGGGATTCCGGCCGGGCAAGGCGCCCGCGGCGATGGTGCTCAAGCGCTTCGGCAAGGAAGTGGCCGCCGAGCTCAAGCAGAAGGTCGTCAGCAAGGCCTACGAGGCCGCGCAGGAGCAGCAGAAGCTGGAGGTCGTGAACGTGGTCAAGGTCGAGGAGGGTGAGATCAAGGCCGGCGCCGCCGCGACCATCACGCTGACCCTCGACGTGCGCCCCGAGTTCACGCTGCCCGCCTACACGGATCTGCCCACCGAGGTCGCGCCCACGGACGTGTCCGACGCCGAGGTCAGCAAGGTGATCGAGGGGCTGCGCGCGGAGCGGGCCGACTTCAAGGCGGCCGCGCGGCCCGCCGCCAAGGGTGACTACGTCAAGCTCTCGTACGCGGGAGCGATCGACGGCCAGCCGATCACAGAGCTGGCGGGCGACAAGCAGCTTTACGCGCAGGCGCCGCAGACCTGGGAGGAGGTTGAGGGCGAGCACGATGGCGTCATCCCGGGCCTCGGCCGTCAACTGGCCGGCCTCGAGGCCGGCGGGAAGCGGACCGTCAACGTTACGTTCCCAGCGGATTTCGCCCCGGTTCCCGCCCTGGCGGGCAAGGCGGTCGCGTATGCCGTCGAGGTGCAGGAGATCCGTGAGCGGGTGCTGCCGGCCCTCGACGAGGCCTTCTTCAAGGCGCAGCAGGTGGATGACCTTGTCGGCCTCCAGGCCAAGATCAGCGCCAACCTGAAGCTCCAGAAGGACTACGAGAACCGTCAGGCCCAGCGTCGCCAGATCACGGAGAAGTTGGCCGCGGCGGTGGACTTTCCGGTGCCGGAGTCGCTCGTGGACACCGAGACCAAGGGACTCCTGCGCCAGTTCATCGAGGAGAATATGCGCCGCGGGGTCGCGGCCGAGCAGTTCGAAAAGGACAAGAAGGAGCTCTTCCAGGGTGCCCGGCAGGCGGCCACCAACCGGGTGAAGCTGCAGTTCATCCTCGGGCGCATCGCCGAGCAGGAGAAGCTCGAGGTCACCAACGAGGACCTCAACAACTTCATCTACCGCGAGGCGATGCGCACCCAGCAGAAGCCGGACAAGCTGGCGCAGGCCCTCGGGGCCGACCGCGCCCAGCTCCGCTCGGTCCAGCAGTCCATCATCTTCGACAAGGCGGTTGATTTCGTGGTCGCCAAGGCCAAGGTTACCGTCGCGGCGCCCGCCTCCTGAGGCTCCCGCCACCTCCCGTGAGCTACTACGTCCCCATCGTTCTGGAAAACACCGGCCGCGGCGAGCGGTCGATGGACATCTACTCCCGCCTGCTGAAGGACCGCATCATCTTCATCGGCACGCCGATCGACGACCAGGTGGCCAACCTCGTCATCGCGCAGATGCTGTTCCTCCAGATGGAGGACGCGAAGAAGGACATCCACCTCTACATCAACTCGCCGGGCGGGGTGGTGACGGGCGGGATGGCCATCTACGACACGATGAACTTCCTGCAGTGTGACATCGTGACCTACTGCGTCGGGATGGCCGCCAGTATGGGCACCGTGCTGCTCGCCGCCGGCACGAAGGGCAAGCGCTTCGCCCTGCCGAACAGCCGGGTGATGATCCACCAGCCGAGCGGCGGGGCCGGGGGGCAGACCGCGGACATCGCGATCGCCGCCCGCGAGATCCTGCGCTGGCGCAAGACCCTCAACGAGGCCCTCGCGCGCCACACCGGCAAGTCCGCCGACCAGATCGGCCGCGACTCGGACCGTGATTACTATATGAGCGCCCCAGAGGCCAAGGATTACGGGATCGTGGACCACGTCGTCGTCTCGACCCGGGAAGCCCAGGCCGCCGTCCAGTCGGCCGCCTGAGCCCGCGCGGCCGGCCCAAGTCCGGCCTCGACTCACCCGCCCGCCCGTTCAGTCTGGCCGGATGGCGAAGTCCGCTCGATTGACCCTCTGCTCCTTCTGCGGCAAGTCGCAGACGGAGGTGCGCAAGATCATCGCCGGACCGGGCGTCTACATCTGCGATTCCTGCGTCAACGTCTGCAAGACGATTATGGACCGGGAGCTGAAGCCGGCCGCGAGCGAGGCGCGCCCCGCGTTCCGGTTGGTCAAGCCCGCGGAGCTGAAGCGGGCGCTCGACGAGCACGTGGTGGGGCAGGAGCACGCGAAGAAGGTCCTGTCGGTCGCCGTCTACAATCATTACAAGCGCCTGAGCTTCCACGCCGATGCCGGCCGCGGGGGCACAGCCGCGGCGGAGTTCAGCGACGTCGAGGTGGAGAAGAGCAACATCCTGCTCGCGGGCCCGACGGGCTCGGGCAAGACGTTCCTCGCCCGGACCCTCGCCCGTATCCTCGAGGTTCCCTTCGCCATCTCCGACGCCACCACGCTGACGGAGGCGGGCTACGTCGGGGAGGACGTCGAGAATGTCGTGCTGCGGCTGCTCCAGGCGGCGAATTACGACGTCAAGAAGGCGGAGTGCGGCATCATTTACATCGACGAGATCGACAAGATCGGCCGCAAGACCGAGAACGTCTCCATCACCCGTGACGTCTCCGGCGAGGGGGTCCAGCAGGCGCTGCTGAAGATCCTTGAGGGCACGACCTGCAACGTGCCACCCCAGGGCGGCCGGAAGCACCCGAACCAGGAGTACGTGCAGATCAACACGGCGAACATCCTCTTCATCTGCGGCGGGGCGTTCGTCGGGCTGGAGGGCATCGTCCAGCGCCGCCTCAGCGCCCGCAGCCTCGGGTTCGGCGCCGGCTCGGCCGCCACGCTGGAGGCCTCCACCCCAGAGAAGCTGATGAAGGCGCTCGCGCCGGAGGACCTCATCCGCTTCGGGATGATCCCGGAATTCATCGGACGCCTCCCGGTGGTCTCGGTCCTTGATCGGCTCGACGTGCCCGACCTTGAGCGCATCCTCCTGCGCACCAAGAACGCGATGGTCAAGCAGTACGCCAAGCTGCTCGCCATGGACGGGGTCCGCCTTCGCTTCACGCCGGACGCGGTCCACGCCATCGCCCTGCGGGCCATGGAGCTCAAAACCGGCGCCCGTGCGCTCCGCTCCATCCTGGAGTCCCTGATGCTCGAGGTGATGTACGAGCTCCCTTCCCGCGATGATGTCTCCGAGGTAGTGATCGATGCCGCCGTGGTGGCGGGCCGGCGGCGTCCGGCGCTCCGCCGAGCGGGGCGCACAGAGCCGACGCAGGACGCCGCCTGAACGGTCGCTCAGATGAGCGGCAGCAGCCGCGCGGCGGCGAGGATGATCAGGAAGCCGACCACGCCCATCAGGGCGAACATCACCGACATCGTCCGCAACGTCTCCTTTTCAGACAGGCCCGCCGCCCGCGACAGCACCCAGAACCCGCTGTCGTTCATCCAGGGCACGAGCTTGGACGCGCACCCGATCGTCAGGGCAAGGTAGACCGGGTGGCAGCCGAGCGTCTCGGGCGCGGCGAGCGGGCCCACGATTCCGACGCTGGTCACCATGGCCACCGTGGCCGAGCCTTGGGCCACGCGCACCAGCGCGGTCACGATGAAGGCGAGGGGCAGGACGCCGACCGAATAGGCCTGCGCCACCTCTTTCAGGCGCTCGCCCACGCCGGTGTCCTGGAGACAGCCGCCAAATACCCCACCGGCCGCGGTGATGAGGAGGATGGTGCCGCCGTCCGCGAGCGCCGACTGCACGTGCCGGCGGACTTGATCCGCCCCTAGCCCGGGTCGCGTGGCCAAGGTGAAAAGCGAGATGCCGGCCGCCAGGGCGAGGGCGATGTTGGGGTGCCCGAGCAGGCTGGCCGCCGGGACGAGACTCGCCGGCAGGAGGCCGAGGTCGCTGAAGGTCTCACCCGAAATGAGCAGCACGGGCAGCACGATCGGCGCGAGCGCCAACGCGAGCGGCGGCAGGTCCTCATCGCGAAAGGCCGCGGTCGGCGACGCCAGGTTGGCCGCGTCGCCCGAGACGGCGCGCAGCGGTGTCGGCCACCGGCGGTTCGCCCACGCCGCGTAGGCGAGGCCGCAGCTGGCGGTCAGC
Source organism: Verrucomicrobiota bacterium (assembly GCA_016871595.1). Taxonomy (GTDB): domain Bacteria; phylum Verrucomicrobiota; class Verrucomicrobiia; order Opitutales; family Opitutaceae; genus ER46. The sequence goes on along the minus strand of VHCY01000002.1, from coordinate 44,646 downwards.
GCGCTCAGCGCCAGCCCCGCCAGCATCATCAGCCCCACGTCCACCTTCAGGGTGGTCGCCGCGAACAGGGGGCCCGGGGTCGGGGGCACCAGGGAATGCGTCATCGTCGTGCCCACGGCGATCGCCAACACGTACAGCAGGTAATCGCGCCCCGTCCGCGCGGCGAGCGCCCGTGCGATGGGAATCAGCAGCAGGAACACCGTGTCGAAGAAGACCGGTACCCCCAGAATCAGCCCGCTGAAGGCCAGCACCGCCGGGGCCCGCCTCTCCCCGAAGGTCCGCAGTGCCGAACGCACGATGCGCTCCGCGCCGCCGCTGTGCAGGAGGCAGGCACCGACCACGGACGCGAGCGCGATGAGCAGGCCGAGGTTGCCGCAGGCGGAACCAAACTTTGCCGCCAGCCGCGTGCCCACCGGGTCCTCGGCCCGCGCCCGCGCCTCCGCGGGGGACTTCTGCTGCGCCAGCAGGTTGCGCTCCAGCGTGGCGGCCGGGGTCAGCACCGCCACGGCCAGCGCGGCCGCCAGCAGCGCCACGAAGGGATGCAGGCGCAGCCCGACGATGCCCCCGATCACGACGACAACGCCCAGCAGCAGCAGGTAGAGGGGATCCATGGGGTGCCTGGATTCAGGCGTGACGGGAGGGGGAGGCAAGCCTGCCGCCAAGTCCAGCTTGCCCCGGGCTCGGCGAGGCGCCCGTATCGGATGATCCTATGTCCCTCTTCCTCGGCATCGATTCCGGCACGCAGAGCGTCAAAGCAGTTGTCCTCGATCTAGACCGCGGTCGGGTGGTGGCGGAGGGGCGCGCCCCGCATCGGCTAATTCCCGGCCTGCCCGTCGGGCACCTGGAGCAGCATCCCGAGGACTGGGTCCGGGCGATGGACCGGGCCATTCGTGCCGCCCTCGCCGGGGTCGAGCGCGGGCGGATCCGCGGTATTGGGGTCTCGGGCCAGCAGCACGGCTTTGTCCCGCTGGACGCGCGGGGATCCGTCATCCGGCCGGCGAAGCTCTGGTGCGACACCAGCACCACGGAGGAGTGCGAACTGCTGACCCGGCGGCTAGGCGGGGCGCGGGGCGCGTTGCGGGCGACGGGCAACCGGTTCCTGCCCGGTTTCACCGCCCCCAAGATCCTCTGGTTGCGGCGGCACGAACCGGCAAATTTCCGCCGTCTGCGCCACGTGCTCCTGCCGCACGATTACCTGAACTTCCACCTCACAGGGAATTACACGATGGAGGCAGGCGACGCCTCGGGCACTGCGCTGCTCGACGTCCGCCGCCGGCGGTGGTCCGCCCCGGCGCTCGCCGCCATCGACCGGAACCTCGGCGACTGGCTGCCGCTGCTGATCGAAGCCCACCACTCCGCAGGCACCATCCGCCCGGATCTCGCGCGACGGTACGGCGTGTCCCCCGAGGTCCTCGTCAGCGCGGGGGGCGGCGACAACATGATGGGGGCGATCGGCACCGGTAATGTGGTGCCGGGAGTCGTCTCCGCGAGCTTTGGGACCAGCGGCACCATTTATGCCCATTCCGATGCCCCGGTCATCGATCCGGCGGGGGAGATCGCGGGCTTCTGCTCGTCCACGGGAGGCTGGCTGCCCCTGCTGTGCACGATGAACGTGACGTCCGTCACGGAGGGCGTGCGTGCGCTGCTCGGTTTGGACCGGCCGGCCTTCGAGCGGGTCGTCGCCGCGACTCCCGCGGGGGCCGGGGGACTGCTCCTGCTGCCCTACCTCGCCGGGGAACGCACCCCCAACGTCCCGTTGGGCTCCGGTGTCCTGCTGGGCCTCAACCGCGCGAATCTGGATCGCGGCACGCTGGCCCGCGCAGCGATGGAGGGGGTGACGCTGGGGATGAATTACGGGCTGCGGCGCCTCGGCGAACTCGGGGTGCGCCCCCGGGAGATCCGCGTGACCGGAGGTGGCGCGCGGTCCGCCGTCTGGCGCCAGATGATGGCCGACATCTTCGGCGTCCCGGTGGTCGGGATGCGGGAGGATGAGGGGGCTGCGCTCGGGGCCGCCCTTCAAGCCGCCTGGTGCGAAGGGCACCGCGCGGGCAAGGCGCACCCCCTTCGCCATTACACGGATCGCGTCGTCAAGGTCGCGGAGGCGACGCGGCACACGCCGGACCGAGCGCGGGTCCGGCGCTATGCGGAACTGCAGCGGCTGCAGGACGGGCTCGGGCGCGCGGTCGGCGGACTTTTCGGCCCGGTGAGGGCCTTCCAGCAGGCGGATTGAGTCGCCGTTAGGACGGGCGCCGCCGCCTCAGGCCGGCAGTTCCCAGCCGCGGCGGGGCGTGCGGCGCAGGAAAGGGTCGGCGGCGCGCGTGTTGGTGACGCGCATCGCCTCTGCGTCCCAGACCAGCTTCCGGCCGGCTCTGAAGGCCACGTTCCCGAGGTGGTTCGACTCGGTGAGCCAGCCGCCGTACTCGAAATCCGCCAGGGCCTTGCCCGAGCCGCGGATGGCGTCGAGCCACTCCCGGTGGTGGGAGGACGTCCGGGGTAGGGAGGGCGCAGGGCGGGATGAGGTGGCGAAGTCGGCCTCGGGCAGGAGAACGTGCTTCCCGTAATCCGAGAGCAAGTGCCCCTTCGCACCGATGAAGAGCACGCCGTTGGGCCAGCGTGGGATCCGTTCTTCGCGCCACAGGACCGGGCGCTCCTCGCCCTGGTGCCAGGTCATCCGGACCGGCGGCAGGGTGCCACGGGCAGGGAACTCGTAGACCGCGCGCATTGAGGCCGGCGCGATCTCCGGATGCGGCTCCGGGCCGAAAGCCTCGACGGTCAGGGGCGCCCGCAGGTCTAGCGCCCAGAAGGGGAGGTCATTCCAATGGGACCCGAGGTCGCTCATCGTCCCGTTGCCGAAGTCCCACCAGCGGTACCATTTCGGCCCGGGCACGTAGACCTCGTTGAAGGGCCGCTCCGGCGCGGGGCCGAGCCACAGGTCCCAGTCGAGGTCCGGGGGCACCGGCATCGCGGGCGGGCGCGCCGTGACGTGGACGCGGTCCTGGTTGGCCTTCGCCGCCTCCGCGCCCTGCAGCCCCCAAGCGCGGGACACCCAGACGTGCACCTCGGTGACGGGCCCGATCACGCCGCCGCGGATCAGCTCCACGACTCGGCGGAAGTTCTCGCTGGCGTGGATCTGGATGCCCATCTGTGTGACGACGCCCGCCGCGCGGGCCGCAGTGCGCACGAGGCGCGCCTCGTGGACATTGTGCGTGAGCGGCTTCTCGCAATAGACGTGCTTGCGGGCCTTGAGCGCCAGGAGGGTCGCGAGCGCGTGGGTATGTTCGGCGGTGCTGACGACCACGGCGTCGAAGTCGCGCTCCCGCTCGAACAGCCGGCGGAAGTCGCGTTCCTGCCGGGCGCCCGGATGCGCGGCCGCCGCGGCCGCGAGACTGCGGGCCGAGACATCGCACAGGGCGACGATGTCCTCGGAGGCGACCCCCTTCAGGTTGCCGCCGCCGCGACCGCCGGTGCCGATCACCGCGAGCCGCAGCCGGCTGTTGAGATTCTGGCCGCGGAGGAAGGCCGGCGCGGCCAGCGCGGCGGCGGCGCGACGGGTGAACTGGCGTCGGGTCAGGAGCGGAACGGGGGCATTCATCGGGGTGGGATCAAAGGTCCAGGACGCGGTCCATCCGCCTGGCCACGTCGGCGAGGTAGGCCCAGTCGCCGCCCTTGACCTCGGCGGCGGCCCATCCCGTGTAGCCGATCCGGGCCAGTTCCGCGCGCACGGCGGGCCAGTTGATGCTGCCCTCGCCCAGCGGGACATCGAAACCCTTCTGCATCCCCTCGCGCATCGCCCGGCCGAGGTCGTACTCCTTCACGTCGAGCTTGAGGATCCGCCGGCCGAGGACCTCGGCCCAGTGTTCGGCGACGCCCCAGCGCATCAGGTTGCCGACGTCGAAATGCACCTGGACCCACGGGCTGCCGACCTCGTCGATGAAGCGGGCGAGGTCGAAGGGGCTGACGAGGAACGTGGCCCAGACGTTCTCCACCAGCAGCCGGATGCGCGCGCGTTCGGCGAGGGGAGCCGCCTCGCGCAGCTGGTCCCGGCAGCGCTCCCAGTTGCGCAGGAGCGAAGTCTTCTGGTCGTAACGGGCGACCACGAGCATCGAGTCCCCGCCGAGGCGGCGCGTGAGCTCGATGCCGTCGCCGAGCGCCTCCGTGCGGGCGGCGACCGTGCCGTCGATCAAAAGCCCGCTCGCCCGGCTGGCGGCGAGCCAGGCGGCCTCGTCCTTCACGTGGCTGAGGCTGGGCTCGACCCCGTCGAACCCGCATTCACGCAGCCGCCGGAAGGCGGCCTCGAGGGGCTGGCCCTTGGCCCCGGTGACCATCCCCCACTTCAGCGACTTGCGGATCCGGCCGGTGAATTGGCCGGCGGTGGCGCGGGGTGCCAGGGCGGCGGCGGAAGCGGCGGCGTGCAGGAAGTGGCGGCGGAGCATTATTCAACCGGGGTTGGGGGTGGAGGGGTCGCGATCAAAGTATAGCCGCACCTCGGCTTGGGGAGCCTGCAGGAGCTGCTGCGCGCGCTGCAAGGCCCGCTTAGTGGCGAGGTTGGGGTTCTCCGCGGAGGGGAAGACGTTCTCGGCGCCGAGCTTCGCGAGCAGCCCGCTGTTGCGCAGAACGCGCAGCACGTCCTCCTGCACGCCGCTGATCAGGAGGTGGCGCCCCGTCTGGCGCAGCCAGTCGTCGAGCGCGTGCAGGGCGAAGACCGTGGTCGCGTCGAGGTGGCGGGCGCTCCGGAGGCGCAGGACCACGACCCGCAGGTCCTCCTGCTCGAGGCGTTGTCGGACCTGCTCCTGGAAGAGGTCCGCGGCGCCGAAGAAAAGCTCCCCCTCGACGTGGATGATCGCGATCTGCGGGTGCGCCCGCACTCCCTGCGCGGGGAGCTGGGCCAGCCGGTCGTCCGCGTCGAAGGTGTATTCCACGAGCTTGGGGGTGGAGGCCTTGCGCAGCGCGAAGGCGAGGGAGGCGCCGATCCCGAGGTAGATCGCGGTGTCCAGCGGGAGCAGCAGCGCGGCGGCGAAGGTCAGGGCGAGGACGACCGCGTCGGAGCGCGTCGCGCGGGCGGCGATCCGGATGTGCGACCAATCAATCATCCGCAGGCCCACGAGGACCAGCGAGGCTGCAAGGGCAGGGATGGGGATGTGGTTGAGGAAACGGGAAGACAGCAGCAGCGCGACCAGCAGCAGCAGGGCCGCGGCCAGGCCGGCCACCCGGGTGGCCGCCCCGCTCTGGACGTTGACCGCGGAGCGTACGAACGAGACGGAGCCCGGGATCGTGCCGAAGAAGGCGTTCGCGAGGTTGCCGGCGCCCAGGCCCATCACCTCCCGGTTCGGGTCGATGGTGTCGCCGTGCCGCGGCGCGTATCCCTTGGCGAGCGACACGGCCTCGATCATCCCCAGGAGCGCGATCGCGAGCGCGGTGCTCAGGATGGTGCGCAGGAGCGGCAGGTCCTCCGGCCCGAATGGCACCCCGGCGTACTCGGGCAACACGGCGTCCAGGGCCCCCTGATCCGCGAGGGTCGGGATGCCCAGCCCCCGCAACTGCGGCACGTGCCAGCTGAGCAGGGTGATCACCACCAGGCCGAGCAGCAGCCCGGGCCACTTCGGCCGCACGGCCCGGAGCAACAGGTAAAGTGCCAGGGCGGCCCCTCCGGTCAGCGGCACGGCGTAATTGAAATCCAGCCGGGCGATCTGCTGCAGCCCCGTCCAGAATTGGATGAGCATCGGCTGGCTGCGGTCGCGGGGAATCCCGAAGAGCCCGTGGAGCTGGGTGATCACCAGCAGCACCCCCGTGGCCGCCGAGTACGCGATCACCACCGAGCGCGAGATGAACTGGGTCACCTGGCCGAGCCGGAGCAGCGCGGCGAGGATCTGCAAAATCCCGATGAGGCCGGCGAGGACGACCGCCAGCTCGAGGGGCGTGAGCGCGGTGGCGCGGCCATAGTGGATCGCGGAGGCGACGAGCAGCGTGACCGAATTGGTCGCGCCGAAGATGATTACCCGCGAGGAGAAGTAGAGCGCGGAGACGAAGGCGCCGACGATCGCGCACATCAGCACCGTGGTGGGCGGCAGTCCCAAGACGAGCGCGAACCCGAGCACCTGGGGGATGGAGACGAGGGTGACGGTCAGCGCGGCCTGCAGATCGCGGCGCAACTCTTCGCGGCTGTATCCCCGCAACTCGCCGCCCAGCCGGGGCAGAAGGAGACGCCAGTTGGGCTTCAGGCTGTCGAGCAGCGGGGAGGCGTCGATCACGCGCCAGACGCAACCAGACCGGTCGCGGGGAGGCAAGCGCCCCGGGGCCGGAGGGTTCATTCAGCGCCGCGGGTCTGGGAGGAACCGCACGACGAGGGTGCGGAAGCGCTCGACGTCGAGCGGCTTGGTCAGGTGGTCATCCATTCCGGCCGCGAGGGATCGCTCCCGCGTGCCACAGTCGAGCGAGGCAGTGAGCGCGAAAATGGGCACCCGAAGGCCCGGGGGCTCCGCCTCCCGGATGCGCCGGGTGGCCGCGAGCCCGTCCGTCTCCGGCATATGCAGGTCCATTAGAATGACATCGAGCCCGCCGCGGGCGGCCCGGCGGACGGCGGCCTCGCCGCCTTCTGCGACCTCGGTCTGGAAACCGTGGCGTTGCAGGGCCAGCTCGACCAGCAGGCGATTGGTCTCGAGGTCGTCGACGACCAGCACGCGCGGGCTGCGGGAGGCCGGCCTGGTCGCCACCACGGGCGGAGGCAGCTCGCTCCGTGCCGCAGGCACGGCCTCGCCCAGCGCGTCGAGGCGCCAGTCCACGAACCAGCGGGAGAGCTCGGACTTCAGGGGCATGCGAAGGGACGCCCCGAGATTCAGTTTTTCCGCCCGGCGGCGACAAACTGCGCTTTTACGCATTTTTGACCACAGCGGCCCGCGAGCTACGTGATCCTACGTAGGGGGAGGCGGGCTCCGCTTACTGCGCCCGGCGGGCGGTCCGGCGGACGGCGGGCGCCTCGCCCGCGGGCAGCGCGAGCAGATCGTATTCCTCGGCGCCGGTGATCCGCACCTCGGCAAACTCGCCGACGGGGAGGGTGAGGGGCACGTAGACGCGACCGTCGATGTCGGGCGCGTCGCCCTCGGCGCGGGCGACGCCGGGCTCATCCACCAGCACGCGGCGGCGCTGGCCCACGGCGGACGCGTTGAGTTCCGCCGCGATCGTGCGTTGCAGCGCCATCAGCCGGTGCCAGCGCGCCTCCTTTACCTTGGCCGGGACCTGCGCCTCCAGCTTGACGGCGCGGGTGCCTTCCTCGGGGGAATAGCGGAAGACGCCCAGGCGCTCGAAGCGGGTCTCCCGGATAAAGGCGCAGAGTTCATCGACGTCGGCCTCGGTCTCCCCGGGAAAGCCCGTGATGAAGGTGGTGCGCAGGGCGATGCCGGGCACGCCCGCGCGGATCCGCCGGATGAGGTCGCGGATGTAGTCCCCGGAGGTCTCACGCTGCATCCGGCCGAGCATCGCGTCGCTGATGTGCTGCAGCGGCATATCGACGTAGCGGGCGACCTTCGGGCAGGCGGCGATCGTGGCGATCAGCTCGTCGCTCCAGTGCGCGGGATGGGTGTAGAGCAGGCGGATCCAGAAGTCGCCCTCGATGGCGTTCAACTGGCGCAACAGACTGGTGAGGGCGGCGCCACGGCTCGAGTCGACCGGGGTGCGCGGGCCCGGCCGCTGCTCCCAGGTGTCCATCCCGAAGTAAGTCGTGTCCTGCGAGATGAGGTTAATCTCGCGCACGCCCTCGCGGACGAGCTGACGGGCCTCGGCGACAACGCTCTCGATCGTGCGGCTGCGGTGGCGGCCGCGGATCTGGGGGATGATGCAGAAGGTGCAGGGATGGTTGCAGCCCTCCGCGATCTTGAGGTAAGCGAAGTGCCGCGGCGTGAGCCGGAAGCGCGGGGTGTCGTAATCGGGGATAAAGGTGGATCTCCCCTGGATGAAGACTGGCGGACCGTCCGCGGCCCGCTCCTGGGCCAGCAGACCCTCAATGATTGGGGCGACGGTGGTCACCTGATCGAGGCCGATGAAGGCGTCCACCTCGTCTTGCAGCTCCGTGCGCAGGTCGCCCGCGAAACGCTGCGCCATGCAACCGGCGACGATCAGCTTCTGCTGGCGCCGGCGGCGCCGCATCCCGCGCTGCCGGTGCACCTCGAGGATGTGCCCGATCGATTCCTCCTTGGAGGAGTCGATGAACGAGCAGGTGTTGACGATGACCACATCCGCGTCGTCGGCGCCAGGCACGACCGCCATTCCGGCCTGCTGCAGGTGGCCGACCATGATCTCGGAGTCGACCAGGTTCTTGGCGCAACCGAGGGAAATTAGGCTGACCTTAACCATCCGGGAAAAAGAAAAGGCCCCGCGGGCGCGGAGCCGGGGATCCTGGGAAGTGGGCCTTGACTTACTTCTTCTTGCCGGCGGCCTTGGCCCGCTCTTTGCGGCGCTTCAGATAGGCGGCACGGCGTTTGCGTTTGATGTGCTTGTTGAGTTGTTGGCCCATGGTGGTTTCAGGTGGAGGCGGAAGATTCAGATGCCGGCCAGCCGAGTCAAGCGCCACGCGCGGAGCTCAGAGCACCAGCCGCCGGCCGAGGCGGTCGCGGAGAGTGAGCAGCCATCCGGCGTCCTCCGGGTGCCGCCGGCGCGCCACGTCGAAGCGCGGCGCCAGCGCGGCGTCCGGGTTCTCGCCGCGGGCGCGCGCCGCGGCGGCGACCTCGGTCGCCTCCTCCCGGAACTCCTCCCTTTCCGCGGTCGTCATCGTCACGCGGGGGATGACGCGCCGGCGCGGCGAAAGGTTCCGGCGGCGCCACGCTTGACCCGGCGCCGCGCCCCGGCTGACCGTTCGGGATGGCCGTCAAGACCCCGTGGGCCCTGCCGCTGTTGACCGTCGGGCTGCTCGCCCGTGATCCCCTGCTGGTGGATTACACCCGGATTCAGCTCGACCCGCACTACTGGAGCGAGGGCGCGGCGATCGGTGACCTGAACCGCGACGGCCGGCCGGATGTCGTGTCCGGCCCGCACTGGTGGGCGGGACCGGACTTCCGGGAACGCCGCGAACTTTACCCACCCGCGCGCACCACGACGGTGAAGGATCCGGATGGGCGGTCCCGCACGTTTCCCGGCTACGAGGGAGCGATGGGACTTAAGAACGCCTACTCGACGGATAATTTCTTCTCGTTCATCCACGACTTCGATGGGGACGGCTGGAACGATGTCCTGACTTACGGTCTCCCGCACACTCCCGCGTATCTTTACCTCAACCCGCGGGACCGGGGCGGCCACTGGCCCCGCCACACCGTGCTCAGCGAGGTCGACAACGAATCGCCGACGCTCGCCGACCTCGACGGCGACGGGCGTCCCGAGATCGTTTGCGTCAACGGGGGAAACTTCGGCTACGCGCGCCCGGATCCGCGCGATCCGACCCGGCCGTGGCCGTTCCGACCGATCACCCGCGCCGGAAACTGGCAGCGGTTCACGCACGGGCTGGGCGTCGGCGACGTCAACGGCGACGGCCGGCTGGATGTGCTCTTCAAGGACGGCTGGCTGGAGCAGCCCGCCGATCTCGCGGCTGATCCGGAGTGGCGCTGGCACCGCGTCCCGTTCGCCCCGGCCGCGGCCCAATTGTTCGCCTATGACGTCAACGGGGATGGACGCGCGGACGTCATCACGGCCCTGGCCGCCCACGGGTTCGGCCTCGCCTGGCACGAGCAGCTGGCGGAGCGGGACGTCCAGGGCTCGCCGCTCTTCCGCCCGCACATCTTTATGAACCAGCGGCCCGACGAGAACCGCCACGGCGTGACCTTCTCCGAGCTGCACGCGGTGGAGCTGGCCGATGTGGATGGCGACGGCCTGAAGGACATCATCACCGGCAAATGCTTCTGGGCGCACGGCCCCTCGGGCTCCCCGGACGGCGACGCGCCCGCGGTGCTTTACTGGTTCCGGCTGCACCGCGGTCCGGGCGGGCAGGTGGACTGGGTGCCGCAACGGATCGATGCCGACTCCGGCGTGGGCCGGCAGATCGCCCTCGGGGACGTCAATGGTGACGGCCATCCCGACGTCGCGATCGGCAACAAGAAGGGCACGTTCCTGTTCCGGAGCCAGCCGCGGCCGGTGGATCGCGCCACCTGGGAACGCGCGCAGCCCGCGGTCCTGTACCCGGGCGCGGTGCGCCACGAGTTGCGGGCCGCGGACCTTGTGGTCCACACGCGCCGCTCGGCCGAGGTCGCGCAGGCCCGGAGCGCGGCGGTGGAGAATCCGGCCCGTCCGGGCGCGGGCGAGGCGCCGCGCGATGGGCGAGGGGAGCCGCTGGACACCGGTTTCGAGCGCGGCGACCTGCGCGGCTGGACCGCGGTGGGGACCGCGTTCGAACGGCAGCCCGTGAGCGGGGACGCCGTCTTCGCCCGCCGGCCGCCGATGCGGAGCGGGCACGTGGGGCGTCATTGGGTGGGTTCCTACGAGGATGGCCGGGGAGATGGCGCGACGGGCACCCTGACCAGCCAGCCCTTCCGCATCAGCCACCCGCGGGCGAGCTGCCTGTTGGCGGCGGGCGCCTATGAGTCGCTGCGGCTCGAGCTGATCGCGGCGGGCTCCGGCGAGGTGCTCCTGCGCGTCACGGGTGCCGAACTGCGCCGGAAGGTGCCGGGAAACACGGAAACGATGCAGCCGGTGATTCTGGACCTTACCTCACTGCGGGGCCGGGACGTCGCGATCCGGCTGGTGGACGAGCAGGCGGGGGGCGCCTGGGGGCATCTCAACTTCGACGACTTCCTGTTGCACGCGGAAGGTGCCGGGCTGCCCGAGGGTCCGGTTTTCGCTCCGGTGGCCCGCTGAGCGGAAGGACGATCAGGGGTTCCGGGGCATCTCGCCGGCGATCACCTGGTTCCCGTCGCGCCGCCAGCGGTAGACGAGCGGTCCGCGCTGGCGCTCCAGTTCCTTGTAGAGAGCGGGTGCCCCGCGGCGGGGAACCTGGAGCTCGGCCAGGCCCTCGGGACCGCAGCTCAGCAGCCGGGCGTAGGGTTTGAAATGCTCGACGCGTCCGATGACCCGGGATGTCCCCGCGGGATCCGCCGCCGCCGTCCGATCGAGGGCGAGGAAACAGTAGGGAAGGCTCCGGAGGTCGATGCCCGCGCGCTGGCCGAAGCGGACCCAGCGGGAGTCCGCGAAGATCTCGGCGGGCGGCGGCGCGAAGAAGTGGCACCAGTGCCGATCCTGGCCGGCGGCGAACATCGGGCACGCTCCCGCGATCGTGCACGGCGCCACGAGCGAGAATCGTTCCCGCCAGCGCTCCCGCTCCGCCCCGAGCCGGCGGCTCACGTCACGGGTCCCCGGCTCAACCCAGAGGACCGCGTCCGCCCGCGCGATCAGCCGGCCCAACTCGGCCCACGCGGCGGGGGCCAGCTCGTTGAGCACGTGGCTCAGCAGCAGGATGCCGATTGGCTCGTCCCCGGCCAGGAAGGCCGCGGTGGCCGGCCGGACGTCCAAACCCGGAAAATCCCGGAGGGCCGATGCCGCGGCGAAGTCGATCGCGAGCGGGGAGTGGTCCCAGACCCTCAGGGGACCGAAGGCCTCCGCCCCCCAGGCGCGCAGCAACCGGCGGCCGGCGACGCCGCTCCCGCAGCCCCAGTCGAGCACCGCGCGTCCCCGGGGAGACCACCCGCGGCCGCGGAGTTCGCGCAGGACCTGGTCCCACTTCCAGCCGATGCGCTCACCGAACGTCAGGTCATAGCTCGCGAGGTCGGAGCGTGACCGCCAGTAGGGCTCGGAGCCGGGGCCGGCGAGGAATCGTGCGCGCAGGCGGTCGAGCGCGGGCCAATCCAATTCGTCCCAGCTCATCGGGGCGCCGCGGGAATGGCGGTGAGGTCGAAACCCAGGTGCCGCGCGAGCGCCTGGGTGCGGATCCCGTAGGCGGCCGCGAACTCACGGACGGCTTCGGCCTTCCCCGCATCCCCCGGTCGCCGCTGCCGCAGGCCGGAGAGCAGGAGGTTTTTCGCGGTGTGTTCCGCCCCGGTGAACTCCGCGACCTGGGTGGCATAGCCGGCCCATTCCAGCAGGAGGGTCCGCAGGGCATCCGTGGCAAACTCGGCGTGGCGCTCGCGAAAGATGCCGTGGCGCCAGACGGGCCCCAGCCCCGGCGGGGCCTCCAGCGCGGGCCGCAGCTCGTGCTGGCAGCAGGGCGCCACGACGAGGAGGCGCGCGCCGGCGCGGATGCCGAGGGCAAGGGCGTCATCGGTGGCGGTGTCGCACGCGTGCAGGGCGATCAGCACGTCGCACGTCTCGGCGCGGGCGGGATCCAGGCGGCCGGCGACGAAGGTGAGCCGCTCGCGCAGGCCGTGGCGCGCGGCGACCTGGTTGCAGAACGCCACCAGCTCGGGGCGGGCCTCGAGCCCCCGCACGCGGAACCCGGGGCCCAGCAGGGTGGCGAGGGTGAACGTGAGATAACCCTTGCCGGAGCCCGCGTCGATCACCTCGAGGGTCGCGCCTTCACGCTCCCTCGCGTTTTCGGGCGGGAAGGCCGTCCGCAGCAGCGGCTGCAGCAGCGCGGCGAAATGCTGGATCTGGCTCAGCTTGCCCGCCATTCCCGCGCGCGGGCGGCCGTCCGGATTGGTCACGCCGAGGTCCTGCAGCCACGGGGTCGACCCGGGCAGGACGTGATCCTTGGGCCGGTCGTGCGGTCCCTGCGCCGGCGGGTTGAGGCCGGGCGGGGGCGGGAGGGAGCGAAGGCGCGGCCGGCCGCCGGGATTCGTCTCGAACTGGTGGTGCCCGGTGGCGGTGAAGAGGTGCGCGTCGAGGAATTCCGTGCCGAGCAGGCCGGCGAGCAGGTCCGCGGCATCCGAGGGTGGCAGGTTGCGGGTCACTTCGCGCGTGGCGTGCCGCCAGGTCAGGCTGACGCGCGCGCCGTCGCGGAGCTGGACGGGCCGGGCGAAGAGGTTGCGCAGGGTGGGATCGGGGCCGCCGGGCTTGCCGAGGGTCAACTTGGCGAGTGTGCCCTCCGTCACGGCCGCGCGCAGCAGCCCGAGAAAACGTTCACGCGGCGGGGATACGGGCATCGGGCGGGCCGGCTCAGGGAAGGAACTCGGTGGTGAGGGCGGTTGCCGCGGTGACCTTGCCCGGCTTGAGCAGCCCGAGCTCCTCCAGCTTGGCGATCTGCGCGGTGTAGCGCGCGGGGTCGAGGCGGCCGACCTTGGCCGGGCCGCCGTCGGCATCGCGGCCGGTGACGAGCTTCTCCTCGAGGATCATCCGGCGGGAAAAATCCATAAATGCGTCGGTGTTCTGGGCGTTAGCCTGCTTCAGGGCGGCGTGGGCGGGGCTGGGATCACCCTCGAGGTAGTCGCGCCAGCCGCGGATGTACGCGCGGGTGAAGGCGCGCAGGTCGGCGGGGCGCTCGCGGGCGAAACGCCGGTTGGTGATCAGGACCGCGTAGCCGCGGAATCCGGCGTCCCAGGTGGAAAGGAAACGGGGCATCTTGCCCCCGGCCTGCGTGATGTGGAAGGGCTCCGCGATGTAGTAGCCCTGCTGGAGGGCCTCCTTGTTGCCGAGGAAGGCGGCGCTGGAGAAGTTCTGCGCCACGACGTTCACGGTCAGGCCGTACTTCCGCTTCAGGAACTCAAGGAAGGGCCAGCCGGGCCGCGCGATGATCGTCTTGCCTTGCAGGTCCTCGAAGCGCCGGACGGGGCTGTCGGCGTGCACGAGGATGCCCGAGGGATCGTCCTGGAAAACGGCCGCGAACTGCACCAGCGGGAGCCCCTCGGCCTGCTGGAGAAGGGTGCTGATGTCGTCCGCCTGACCCACGTCGGCCTTGCCGGTCGCCACGGAAGGCACCACCTGCGCCCCGGGACCCCCGGGCAGCAGGATAACCTCCAACCCCTCCTCCCGGAAGTAGCCCTTGGCTTGCGCCTGGTAGAAGCCACCGTGCTCTGGCTCCGGCACCCAATCGAGCTGGACCGTGATGCGGGCGGGCTGATCGGCGGCGAGGACGGCGCCGAGCAAAAGCGGGAGCCAAAGGAGGGTTTTCATCGAGGGAGAAGGCATCCGGGGAAGGTTGAAAGGCAAGGAGGCGTCAGCGGTCGGTCCGCTCGTAGGAGTCGTGCCACGCGTGGAGCGCGGTCCAGGAAAGGGCGAGGACGGCGGCGTTGAGGGCGAAGCCGAGCAGGCAGGTGGTGGCCGCGGTGGCGAAGAGGGCCGCGTACTTCGCCTGGCTGGCGAAGATGACCGCCTGGAAGCCAAGCCCGCCCCCGTCGCCTGCGGAGGAGCCCGCGTTCATCTCGGCGACCACGGCCCCGATCGGCGAGATGGTCGCGGCGATGCGGAGACCGGTGAAGAAGTACGGCAGCGCGGCCGGGATGCGCAGGAGGAACAGCTGCTGCCAGCGGCGCGCCCGGTAGAGTTGGAAGAGCTCCACGAGATTGCGGTCGGTGGCGATCAGGCCCTGCGTCGTGTTCACCACCAACGGGAAGAAGGCGATGACGAAGGTCAGCAGGGCGACGCTGCGCAGGCCCGCTCCGACCCAGATGACGCAGATCGGGGCGAGGATCGGCAGGGGCGTCATTTGCAACGCCATCAGGTACGGGTAGAGGCTGGAGCGGATCGAGGCGGACAGCGAAAGGAGGAGGGAGAGCCCGGCGCTCACCGCGACCGCGAGGGAGAAGCCGAGCAGCGCCCCCTGCGCGGTGTTCGCGGTGGCGCGCCGCAGCAGGTCGCCGTGCTCGCCCCACGCGCTCCAGACCATCCCCGGCGAGGGCAGCAGGAACCGGAGATCGTCCGAGAGGTACAGGTGCACCCCCTGCCAGACCCCGAGAAAAAGGAGCCCCGTGGCGACGGGCAGGAGGAGGCGGCGGTTCAGGCGGGGCATCGGCGGATCACGTTCAACCGGCAGGCGAAACCGCGCGGAGCTGCCGGGAAACCTGCGCGACCAGACGAAGGTAGTCCGGCTGCAGGCGGGTCTCCGCGGTGCGCGGATGCGGGAGGGGCACGGGGACCTCCGCGTGCAGGCGCCCCGGATGCGCGGAAAGGATGAGGATGCGGTGGGAGAGGAATACCGCCTCGGCGACGGAGTGGGTCACGAAGAAGCCCGTCCAGCTGCCCGCACCCTGAAGCGCGAGGAGTTCCTCGTTGAGGCGCTCGCGCGTCATCTCATCGAGCGCCCCGAACGGCTCGTCGAGCAGCAGCAGGCGCGGGGAAAGCGAGAGGGCGCGGGCGAGCGAGACCCGCATCCGCTGCCCGCCGGAGAGCTGCCGCGGGTAGGCGTCGCCGCGGTGGCCGAGCCCCACCAGTTCCAGCAGGCGGGAGGAGGTGGCGGCGCGGTCCGCGGCGGCGGCGCCACCCAGCCGGAGCGGCACCTCGACGTTGGCGCGGACGCTGAGCCAGGGGAGCAGGGTGGCTTCCTGGAAGACGAAAGCGACCGAGGCGGCCGGGTCGCCGGGCGGCCGGCCTTCCACGCGGAGGCTGCCCGCGGTGGGCGGCGTCAATCCGGCGATCAGCCGCAGCAGGGTGGACTTGCCGCAGCCGCTGGGGCCGAGGAGCGAGACCATTTCCCCGGGATGCGCCCGGAGGGAGATGTCCTCGAGGACGGGCGGGCCGTCGCCGAAGCGTTTGGCGACCGCCTGCAGTTCGACCACGGGGCAAAGGGACATCGGGCCGAGGAGGCAAAGGCCCGCGGGCGGTGTCGAGCGGGAAAGGCCCGCGTCACTCGTAGCGGAGCGCGTCGATCGGGTCGAGCTGCGCGGCCTTGTAGGCCGGGTAGAAGCCCGAGATGATGCCGACGAGGGCGCTGCCGGCCACCGAGATGAAGATCCAGGTGGTGGGCACGAGCACGGGCCAACCGTTGTAGGAGGAGAGCGCCTGCGAGCCGCCGACGCCCACGGCGACCCCGACGAGGCCGCCGAGGGAGCTGAGTAAAATGGCCTCGATCAGGAATTGCGTCAGCACGTCCCTGCCGTGCGCCCCGATGGCGAGGCGGATGCCGATCTCGCGGGTGCGCTCGGTGACGGAGACGAGCATAATGTTCATAATCCCGATGCCGCCGACGATGAGCGAGACCCCGGCGATGCCCGCGAGGAGGCCGGTCATCGTCTTGGCGGTCGCGGTGGCGGCGCTCGCCAGTTCCTCCTGGGTGCGGACGGTGAAGTCGGGTTCGCGGCCGCGGCGGCGCTGGGTGAGCAGGTCCTCCACCGACTGCTTCACCTGGGCCACCTTGTCGGCGTCGGCCGCCTGGATGCGGATCATGCTGATGGAGGTGCGGCGGGAGACCCGGCGCATATGCGAGGTGTAGGGGATGAGGACGACATCGTCCTCATCGGAGCCGAAGATGCTGAAGCCCTTGGGCGAGAGGACGCCGAGGATGCGGAAGGGGAGGTTGCGGATGCGCAGCGTCTGCCCGACGGGATCCTCGTTGGGGAACATCTGGTCGGCGACCGTCTTGCCGATGACGCACACCTTGCCGAGGGACTTCACGTCCTGCTCGGTGAACATCGCGCCGGACTCCATCGGCCAGTTGCGCACGTAGGGGTAGTCGGGGCCGACGCCGTTGACGTTGGTGTTCCAGTTGAGGCCGTTGGCGAGGACCTGGTTGCGGTCGCGGACCTCGGCGCTGAGGCCGTCGATGTTGGCGACCTCGGCGGCGATGGCGTCGGCGTCCTCCGGCGTGAGGGAGACGGAGCTGCCGAACCCCCCGCGCATCCCGCCGGAGCTGAAGCTGCCGGGCATCACGGTGATGAGGTTCTGGCCGAGCGAGGCGACCTGCGCCTCGACCTGGGCCTTGGCGCCGCTGCCGATGCTGACCATCGTGATCACGGCGGCGACGCCGATGATCATCCCGAGGGCGGTCAGGAGGGAGCGGAGGGTGTTGCGCCGGAGGGCGCGGAGCGCGACGCGGAGGGTGTTGGCGAAGTGCATGGTGGCGTCAGGCCTCGGACTTGGCCTGGAGGGTGAGTTTGGCGGCGGCCTCGGCGGCCTTGATGCGCTGCATTTCCTCCTCGGCGATGGTGCCGTCGGCGACCAGCTCGTCGCGCACCACCACGCCGTCGCGCAGGATGAGGTTGCGGCGGCAGTACTTGGCGATGTCGAGCTCGTGGGTGACCATCACGATCGTGATGCCCTGGTCGTTGAGCTTCTGGAACACCCCCATCACCTCCACGGAGGTTTTGGAGTCGAGGTTGCCGGTGGGTTCGTCGGCGAGCAGGACCTGGGGCTCGTTGACGAGGCCGCGCGCGATGGCCACGCGCTGCTGCTGGCCGCCGGAGAGCTGGTTGGGGAAGTGGTCGAAGCGGTTGGCGAGGCCGACGATCTCGAGGCAATGCATCGCCCGTTCGCGGATCTTATCCATCGAGAACTTGCGGTGCCGGCCGTAGAGCATCGGCAGCTCCACGTTCTCGAGCGCGGTGGTACGGGCGAGCAGGTTGAAGCCCTGGAACACGAACCCGAGCTTCTGGTTGCGGAGGTCCGCGAGCTCGTTGCGGTCGAGGTCGTCGATGTTGATGCCATCGAGCTCATAGGTGCCGCGGGTGGGGCGGTCGAGGCAGCCGAGCATGTTCATCAGGGTGGATTTCCCGGAACCGCTGGCGCCCATCAGGGCGATGAATTCCCCGCGCTGGATCTCGAGGCTCACGCCGCGCACGGCGTGGACCGGCACCTCGCCGGACTCGTAGATCTTGTGCAGGTCCTGGATTTTGACGACGGGCGACATTGGGCCGGCGCGCGGGTTGCTCAGCGCGGGGGGCCGCCGCGGCTGCTGCCACCGAAGCTGCTGCGTCCGCTGAAGGGGTTGGAGGAGCCGCCGGGCGGGCCCTGCGGCACCGGCGCGGCGCCGGGGAGGATCACGCCGGTGATCACGGTGTCGCCGTCCTTCAGGCCCTCGAGCACCTCGGTGAAGAATCCGTCGGAGACGCCCAGCCGGGCGGTGACGGGCCGCAGCTTCTTCTCGACCGCCTCCGGGTCGGCGAAGACGTAGAGGGTCCGGGTGACCACCGTGTTGTTGAAGCCGCGCTCGCCGGCGCCGCCGCCGCTGGAGGGCCCGCGCGAGGGGCCACCGCCACGGCTGCCGCCTCCGGGACCGCCGGGACCGCCACCCGAGCCGCCCTTGCGCCCGGCGCCCATCGCCATCCGCGCGGCGACGAGGTCGGGGTCGAGGCCCTTCTCCTTGGCGAGGGCTTTCGCCTTCTCGATCTGCTCGGGGGAGGGAGGGGAGCCGCGCTCCCAGCCCACGGCGCGGATGATGCCGAAGATCGCCGTCATCTGCTCCTCGTCCGTCATCGTCTGGGGGGCGCCGCCGGTCTTGCCCCCGGCCTTGGTCTCGCCGGGTGGCGCCGGGGCGAGGAGTTCTTGGGGCACGCGCACGCGCAGGGCGCCGTTGGCCACCCGGAGGACGTTGGGCCGCTGCTGCACGATGATGGAGACATTGGCCGTCATCCCGGGCTTGAGCCGGAGGTCCTCATTGGCCACGTCGATGATGGTGGCGTAGGAGACCACGCTTTGCTGGACGCTGGCGGCGTTGCGGACCATCCGGACCTTGCCGGGGAAGGTGCGGTTGGGGAACGCGTCCACGGTGAACTTCACCTCCTGGCCCTCGGCGATCGTGCCGATGTCCGCCTCGGCGACCGCGGCGTTGATCTGCATCCTCGTAAGGTCGTTCACCAAGATGAAGAGCACGGGCGCGTTCATATTCGCGTTGACCGTGCGCCCCTTGTCGGTGCGGCGGTCGAGGATCATCCCGTCGATCGGGGCGGTGATGACGCAGCGGGAAAGGTCCACCTTGGCGTTCTCCACGGCCGCACCGCGGGTGAGGAGCTGGGCGTTGGACTGGGCCAGTTGGGCAAGGACGTTGTCGAGTTCCGCCTGCGAGACGAGGTTCTGGCGGTGCAGCCCGGTGGTGCGGTCCACGTTGAGCTTCAGCAGCTGGTTGTTCGCCTTGGTGGACTCGAGGTCGGCCTCGGCCTGGCGCAGGCGCTGGATGAAGGTTGATTCGTCGATCTTGGCCAGCACATCGCCGGCCTTCACCTTGGAATTGTAGTCGACCAGCACCTCCTTGATCTGGCCGGAGACCTGAGCGCCGACGTCGACGGTCACCACGGGCTGCAGGTCGCCGGTGGCGGTGACCGACTGGACGATGTCGCCCCGGGCCACCTTCACGGTCTGGAACTCGGTCTTTTTCTCGGTCCTCGCGCCGAGGAAATACCAGGCGCCTCCGCCGCCCGCGGCGAGCAGGAGGAGGATGAGCACGAGACCGGTGTAACTTTTGGATTTGGCCATGGGGAAGGGGGCGAACGGTGGGAGGAAGGACGCCGACCGGAGCGCGGGCTGCAACACCAGAGTGTCGGCGGAGGGCCCTGACGAGCGGAGCGAGGAAAGGTCACGCGGAATCCGCGGAATAACGCGCGGAGAGGGCGGTGGCGGCGGCGGCGAGGCGGCGCCGCAGTTCCGGCGGGCGCACCACCTCGGCATCGGGCCCCCAGGAAAGGATCCAGCCGGCGACCTCGGCCAGGGCCCCCAGCCGGAGGGTGAGTTCCACGCCTCCATCCGGGAGCGGGCTCAGTTCCTGGGACTCGTGCCATTCCCGCTCGCGTACCCGGTCGGCCACGGCGGCGGAAAAGCGTACCACGACCCGGAAATTGCCGGCGCCGCCGAGCACCCCGAGGGCGGAGGCGAAGAAGCGTTCCGGCGAGAAGTCGGCCGGCCGGGTGAAGCGGGCGTGGAGGACCTTCACCTGCCCGATCCGCGGCAGGGCGAAGGTGCGGAGGGCGCCGCGCTCCGGGTCGTGGGCGACGAGGTACCAGAGGTTCTCGCGGTGCGCGAGGTGGTAGGGGTCGACCCGGCGGCGCGCGGCCCGGGATTCCCCCGGCTTGCGGTACTCGAACTCCACCGCCCGCTGGCGGAGGACGGCGGTGCTCAGCGCGTTGAACACCGCAAGGTCCGCCCGGCCGAGGCCCGTGTTGCGGAAGGACACGGACTGTAGCTCGTCGGCGGGCGAGAAGGAGATCCGGTCCTTGAGCCCGCCGGTCAGCTTGTCGAACGAGGCCTCCAGCTGCCGGTGGAAAGGGGTGCCTCGGTACTGCTCGAGGGCCTTGCGCGCGACGAGCAGGGCGAGCAGCTCGCCCTCGGTGACGTTGACGGTGGGGAAGGCGGCGACCGGGTGGGTGTAGCGGTACGCGTTGATCAGGGGGTCGAACTCGACCGGGAGGTCGAGCCGGTCGCGCATAAAGGCGATGTCGCGCACGATCGTCTTGCGGGAGACCTCGAGGGCGGCGGCCAGCTTGGTGCAGTTCGTGAAGGCGCCGCGGCGCAGCTCGTCGTGGATCCGCAGCATCCGTTCCATCGGGGGCCGGGAGGTGTGGTAGGGGGCGGGCACGCGGACAGCCGGACAGCTTTTGCCGGCTGGGACAAGCTATGTCCCACCCGGGTGCTAAGCTGCAGGTATGAACTCCCCTCGCCGCGCTTCCGGCCCCGACACTGCCCCCGGTTCCCTGCACTGGATCCACGATGGTTACCGCCACCGCGTCACCGCCTGGCCCGAGGCGGCGTTTCACCGCGAGGTGATCCCGGGCCGCTGGGAGGCGGAGGATCCGTCCCCGGGAGCGCTGGCCTCGGCGGCCCTCGGGGTGGGTGGGGCGGCGTGGCGGCGGTTCCTGGAGTACGTTCCGCCGGAGGTGCGGGGATTGCTCCACCGTTACTCGCACGGCCGGATGGCGGCGCTGCTGGTGGCCCTGCGGTGCCCGGACCTCATCCCGGAGCTGCAACAGACGCCGGTGCTCGCCTGCTTCCTCGCGGCGCATCCCGAGCTGCGGGGCGGCGGTGCCGCCGCGTGGGCGGAGATCTCGGCGGTGCACGGTCGGGAGGGCGCGTTCGGGCTGCTGCAGTGGCTCGGCCTGCCGGCCAGCCGCCAGGCGCTCGCGATCCTGCGCCGGGTGGCCGAGCCGGATCTGCCGCCGCGGCTGCTCGCCCCCCTCCGGGCGTCCCTCTGGGAACCGGCGGTCCGCTCGCAGCTCGCCCGCGTGCCGGCGCTCGACGACGAGGAGCTGTTCCTCGCTTGCCACGCCCTCGCCGCCTGATCCGAAAACACGTGTTGCGCCGGTCGCGGCGGGTCCTTGGATGGTTGGGATGCCCTCCGCGACCATCGACGCCGCCGTCCTCCGCTCGGTCGCCGCCGCCTTCCGGCTCGGCGGCACCTACTGCGGCGGGGCGCCCCACGGCAACGGGCACATCAACGACACCTTCGCGGTCACCTTCGAGCAGGCCGGCGTCGCCACCCGCTACATTCTCCAGCGGATCAACGAGCACGTCTTCCGCGACGTGGACGCCGTGATGGAGAACGTGGCGCGGGTCACGGCCCACGCCGGGCGGCGGGCGCTCGCCGCCGGGGTGCCGGACCCGCAACGGCGTGTCCTCACGCTGATCCCGACCCGGGGCGGGGAAAACCTGCTGCGGGACGCGACCGGCGCTTGGCGCTGCTATGTGTTCATCGGGGACGCGACCTCGCACGACGTGATCCGGGGCCCCGCGATGGCGCGGGAGGCGGCGCGCGCGTTCGGGGAGTTCCAACGTATGCTGGGCGACCTGCCCGGGGAGCGCCTCCGGGAGACGATTCCGGATTTCCACCACACGCGGCACCGTTTTGACGCCCTGGTCCGCGTCGCATCCGAGGACCGGCGGGGCCGGGCGGCGGGGGTCGCCGCCGAATTGGCCTTCGTCCGCGAGCGCCAGCCGATGGTCGACCGGCTGCTCGACCTGCACGCGCGGGGGGAGTTGCCCGAACGCGTCACCCACAACGATACCAAGCTGAACAACGTCCTGATCGACGATCGCACCGGGGCCGGGCTCTGCGTCATCGACCTCGACACCGTGATGCCAGGGCTGGCGCTCTACGACTTCGGGGACCTAGTGCGTTCCGCGACGAACGCTGCGCCCGAGGACGAGCGTGACCTGGCCAAGGTGCGCGCGCGGCCGGAAATCTTCGAGGCGCTGGTCGAGGGCTACCTGGCGGGCACGGGTGGATTGCTGAACGAGGCCGAGATCGGTCAACTCGCGTTCGCGGGCCGCCTGATCGCCCTCGAGATCGGGATGCGCTTCCTGACCGATCACCTCGAGGGCGACGCCTATTTCCGCATCCATCGCGAAGGCCACAACCTCGACCGGGCCCGCAGCCAGTTCGCGCTGGTGCGGAGCCTGGAGGACCAGCGCGAGGCGATGGAGGCGGTCGTCCGCCGCCTTGCCGCCCGCACTCGCCGCACTTCAACCGCCACCGCTTCCGCCCCTATGATCCCCACCTCCAGCGAGTCCCAGCAGCGCGAGCGCATCGCGACCGAGATCTTCCCGGCGGCTGATGACGCCTGCGCCCGGCTGGCGGGCGAAATCGCCGAACTGATTCGCGCCCACGACCGCGCCGGCAAGCCGACGGTGCTCGGCCTCGCCACCGGTTCCACCCCGGTCCGGTTGTACCGGCAGCTGATCCGGCTGCATCGCGAGGAGGGCCTGAGCTTCCGCAACGTCATCACCTTCAACCTCGACGAGTACTACGGGCTCCCGCGCGAGCACCCAGAGAGCTACTGGCGCTTCATGCACGAGCAGCTCTTCAACCACCTCGACATCCCGGCGGCCAACGTGAACGTCCCGGATGGCACGGTCCCGCGCGGCGAGGTGTTCGCGTGGTGCCGGCGCTACGAGGAGCGGATCCGCGCCGCGGGCGGCCTCGACCTGCAGGTGCTCGGCATTGGCCGCACCGGCCACATCGGCTTCAACGAGCCCGGCTCCAGCCGGGAGTCCCGCACCCGCCTCGTGACCCTCGATGGTCTCACCCGGCGCGATGCGGCCCGCGACTTCCTCGGCGAGGCCAATGTGCCCCGTCACGCCATCACGCTGGGCGTCGGCTCCATCCTCGACGCGCGCCGCATCGTGCTGCTCGCGTGGGGCGAGTCCAAGGCCGCCGTCGTCGCCGCCGCCGTCGAGGCCCCGCCTTCCGATGCCCTGCCGGCCAGTTTCCTGCAGGGACACCCGCAGGTCCGCTTCCTGCTCGACGCGGCCGCGGCGTCTTCGCTCACCCGGGTCCGCCACCCGTGGTTGGTCACTCCGGTCGAATGGAGCCCGGTGCTCGCCCGCCGCGCGGTGATGTGGCTCTCGCAGACCGTTGGGAAACCGGTGCTGAAGCTGCTGGACGAGGATTACAGCGAGCACGGGATGGCGGATCTCCTGACCGAGCAGGGCCCGAGCTACGGGTTGAACATCAGGATCTTCAACGAGATCCAGCGCACGATCACCGGTTGGCCCGGCGGCAAGCCCAACGCGGACGACAGCTCTCGCCCCGAGCGGGCCCTGCCGTTCCCGAAGCGGGTGGTGGTCTTTAGCCCGGAGCCCTCCCACGACGTGCTCGGGATGGGAGGCACGCTGCGCCGGCTCAAGGACCAGGGGCACGCCGTCACGGTCGTCTACCTGACCTCCGGCAATCTCGCCGTGCCGGATGAGGAGGCGGTGATGGCGGCGGACCTCGTGGGCGACATCGCGGAGACCCTTGCGCGGGCGGAGGGTCCGGTGGCGGAGTTTGCGCGGACGACCCGCAAGGAACTCCTGGAAAAGGCGGCCTTTGCCGCGGACTCGACCTCGATCCGCCGGCTGAAAGGCCTCCTGCGCCGCGGGGAGGCGCGCGCCTCGCTGCGAGATTGCGGCTACGGTCCGGGCCAGGCCCGCTTCCTCGACCTCGGGTTCTACGAGCGCGGGCGCTACCGCCAGTTCGCGCCCGGCGCGGAGGACTTGGCGGCGGTGGCCAAGCTGCTGCGCGACCTGACGCCAAACCAGATTTTCCTCACGGGCGAGCGGGACGACCCTTCTTCGATCACCGCGGTCGGCTACCAATTGGTCCGGCAGGTGTGGCGGCAGGTGGCCGGCGAGGCATGGGCCAAGGACTGCCGGATCTGGGCGTACCGCGGGGTCGAGCAGCCGTGGGAGGCGGCGGAAATCGAAATGGCGGTGCCGCTCAGCCCGCGTGAGCTGGCACAGAAGATCCAAGCCGTGTTCCACCACAAGTCCCAGCGCAGCCAGACGCCGGTGGCCGCCGGTCTCCGCGAACCCTGGCAGCAGGCGGAGCAGCAGAACCGCGCCTTGGCGGCCAATTACGACAAGCTGGGTTTGGCCGACTACGAGGCCCTCGAGGGCTTCTCCCGCGCGCACCTCGATTGATCGCCACTCCGATGCTCGCTCTGGCCCCCTCCCTGCGGCCGTCCCTCGAGCGACACTTCGTCCCGGCCGCCATCTGGAACCGCGCCTACGGGGCGCTGGTCGCCGCGGATCCCGGGGCGCGGCCCTTCGTGCTCGTGCTCCGCTCCCCGGGCGGCGCGGTCTCGCGGCACGACAGTCGCGTGCTGGGCGCGGGTCATCCGCAGGCGGCGCTGACGCTGGTTTACGCCGAGCGCCTGCTCAAGTTCCTCCTCTGGCAACGGGGCGGCTGCCACGTCTCCGTGGGCGGGGCCGACGAGGTCGCCCGTCATCTCGCGGCGGTGTACGCCCCCGGCGGCGCGCGCGCCTTCGACCACGCCTTTATGGGCGAACGCACCTTCCGGGCTGCGTTCCGGATCGAGGCGCAGCCGCTCGCGGAACTGCCCGCGGAGGCCGTCGCCGCCTTGCCGGTGGGCCGCCACCTCGACGGGTGCCGGATCGGGTTCGACCTGGGCGGCAGCGACCGCAAGGCCGCCGCGGTCATCGACGGCAAGGTGGTCTACTCGGAGGAGATCGCCTGGGATCCCTACTTCCAGCAGGACCCGGACTACCACCTCGAGGGGATCCACGACTCCCTCGTCCGGGCGGCCCGCCACCTGCCGCGGGTGGATGCGATCGGCGGCAGCGCCGCGGGCATTTACGTGAACAACGAGGTGCGGGTCGCCTCCCTGTTCCGAGGGGTGCCGGCCGCGGCGTTCGAAGCGCACGTGCGCCGGATGTTCTTCACCCTCCAGGAGCGCTGGGGCGGCGTGCCCTTCGAGGTCGCCAACGACGGCGAGGTCACCGCGCTCGCGGGTTCGATGAGCCTCGGCGACGGCGCCGTGCTCGGCATCGCGATGGGCACCAGCCTCGCCGCGGGCTACGTGACGCCTTCCGGCGGCATCACCCCGTGGCTGAACGAGTTGGCCTTCGCGCCGGTCGACTACCACCCGGAGGCCCCGCGGGACGAGTGGTCCGGCGACGCCGGTTGCGGGGTGCAATACTTCTCGCAGCAGGCGGTCGGTCGGCTCGCCCCCGTCGCCGGGCTGGAGTTTCCCGCCGGCCTGCCCCTGCCGGAACAGCTGATCCGCGTGCAGGAGGCGATGGCGGCCGGGGACGAGCGCGCCGCCCGGATCTACGAGTCGATCGGCACCTCCTTCGGCTACGCGATCGCCCACTACGCCGACTTTTACGCCCTGCGCCACCTCCTCGTGCTGGGCCGCGTGACCTCCGGCGCCGGCGGCGACCGGTTGCTGCAGCGGGCCCGCGAGGTCCTCCGCGCCGATTTTCCGGAACTTGCCGCCCGGGTCCGCTTGCACACCCCGGACGAGAAGGACAAACGCCACGGCCAAGCGATCGCCGCCGCCAGCCTGCCCGCCCTCCGCCCGGTCTGATTCCATCGATGAAACTCACCCAACCTCAGGCTGACATCCTGTTTTCCGCCACCGACCCGAGCGCCGAGGCGGCGCTCGGCCGGGTCACGCACCTCTGCCTCGGCGCGCACCAGGATGACATTGAGATTATGGCGCACGCGGGCATCAGCGATTGCCTCGATCAACCCGGGCTCGCGTTCGGCGGCGTCGTGGTCACCAACGGCGCCGGTTCCCCGCGCACCGGGCCCTATGCGCACCTCGATGACGCGCAGATGCAGGGGGTGCGCCGCGAGGAGCAGCGCGCCGCCGCGCGGCTGGGGCGGTACGCGATCCAGCTCCAGCTCGCGCATCCCAGCAGCGTGGTGAAGTCACCCGGGCACCCGGGCGTCGCGGCCGACCTCGATCTGATCTTCGGGGGCTGCGCTGCGCAGGTGGTTTACCTGCACAACCCGGCCGACAAACACGACACCCACGTGGCGGTCTTCCTGCGCTGCCTCGAGGCCCTCCGCCGCCTGCCGGCCGCACGCCGGCCCCGCCGCGTGCTCGGCTGCGAGGTCTGGCGCGACCTCGACTGGCTGGTCGATGCCGACAAGGTCGCCTTGGATGCGGGCCGCCATCCCGACCTCGCCCTCGACCTGCTCAAGGTCTTCGATTCCCAGGTCGCCGGCGGCAAGCGCTACGACCTCGCCACCGTCGGCCGCCGGCAGGCGCACGCCACGTTCCACACCTCCCACGCGACGGACCGGATGGCCGGCATCACGTGGGCGATGGACCTGACCCCGTTGATCCAGGATCCCGCGTTGTCCCCGGAGGCGTACACGCTGGGTTACCTGGAGCGGCTGCAGACGGACGTGCGGGACCGGATGCGGCGGTTCGCCTGATCCGGGCCCAGCGCGCCGCGGCCAGCGCAAGTACCGAAGGCACCGCCAGCAGGTGGACGAAGGCGAGCCGCGGGGAAAGGGGGTTGCCCTGCACCCCCAGGAAGAGCGCGTAGCCGGCGAGGCCCAGCATCGCGCCCGCGCCCTCGCGGAGCCATAGTCGCAGATGTCCGGCCGCGATCGCGGTCAACGCGGCGAACAGGATCCACTCGCGGGTGCCCAACTGGTCCGCGCGCGGGAGGCCCTCGCCGGCGGCGATCAGCAGCATCAGGCCGACCAGGGACGCACCCAGCAGCCGGGCGCACCAGCGCAGGGCACGCAAGGTGGGCGGATCGGACGGCATACCTCGTTGCTGGTGCCACCGGGGCCGCTGCGCCACGGTAAAAACGGGGTCACGGAAACCTTTGGCGTGGACGCTGCGGCCGGGCGCGCCACGCTCGCGCTAACCCCCGCGACCGATGCGCATCCCCCTGCACCTGCTTCCCCTCCTGCTCCCGTCCCTGTTCGCCGCCGCCCCCGCGGGCGAGGCGCCCCGCTGGTACAAGGGAAACACCCACACCCACTCGCTGTGGAGCGACGGGGACGACTACCCGGAGATGATCGCCGACTGGTACAAGCGCGGCGGCTATCACTTCCTCGCGCTGTCGGACCACAACATCCTCTCCGAGGGCACTCGCTGGTTCGAGTTGAAGGCCCCGGTGTCCCTGAAGGGTGAGGTGGTGCAGCGCGGCGGCGGCGAGGTTTTGCAGAAGTACCTGCGGCGCTTCGGCCCGGATTGGGTGGAGCTGCGGGAGAACTCCGGGCGCCGCGAGGTGCGGCTGAAACCGCTGGTGGAATTTGCCCCGCTGCTGAACGAGCCGGGCAAGTTTCTGCTCATCCCCGCGGAGGAGATCACCGGCGCCTGGACCCGGCCAAAGTCGGAAACGGCTCCCGCGCTCACCGGCCCCGTGCACATCAATGTGACCAATCCCCGCGATCTCGTGCCCGCGGTGAACGCCGCGGACGCGGTCACCGTGATGCAGCGCACCCTCGAGGCGGTGGATGCCCAGCGCGAGCGGACCGGCCAGCCGATGTTCGCCCACCTCAATCACCCGAACTTCCGCTGGGGCGTGACCGCCGAGGAAATGATGCGCGTCGAGCGGCTCCGGTTCTTCGAGGTCTACAACGGCCATCCCGGAGTCGAGAACGCGGGCGACGCCACCCGGCTCAGTATGGACGCGATGTGGGACGCGATCCTCGCGTTCCGTCTCTCCGAGCTCAATTTCGGCGTGGTCTACGGCGTGGCCACGGATGATTCGCACCACTACCACAAGGTTGGTCCCGGCCGGAGCAGTTCGGGGCGCGGCTGGGTGATGGTCCGGGCCCGCCACCTGACCGCGGAGTCGCTGATCCGCGCGCTGGAGGCGGGTGATTTCTACGGCACGTCCGGGGTGACCCTGCGGGAGGTGGTGCGTGAGCCGGGGCGGCTCGCCGTCGAGGTGGAGCCGGAGGCGGGCGTGTCGTACCGCATCCAGTTCATCGGCACCCGGCGCGGTTTCGACCGCCGCAGTGAGGAGATGATCGCACCCGCCGATGAGAAACCGGCCCGCCGGACCCTCAATCACCGCCGGTACAGCCCGGAGGTCGGGACCGTGCTCGCGGAGAGCACCGGCCCGCGCGCCGAGTATCGCCTGAAGGGGGACGAACTCTACGTCCGCGCGAAAGTGATCTCCTCCAAGCCCAAGGCCGACGGGAGCGTGCCTGGTGAATGGGAGACGGCCTGGGTGCAGCCCGTCGTCGGCGCCCGGCCCTGAGCGACTCTCAATTCCGCTTCTGCTTCGCCCGCTTGGCGTCGGGATCGATCGCGCGGGGGCGGTTGGCGGGGACGGGTTTGGGCGCGGGCAACTTCGCCAGTTGGGCACGGGCCTCCGCCAGCGTGGGGGCGAGGGCGGGATCGGCGATCCGGTTGTGGTATTCCTCCGGGTCATCGGGTCGCCAGTAGAGCTCCCGACCGAATTCGCCGCCGCCCCATTCGGTGTAGCGCCACCGGGGCCCGATCACGGTGCGACCCGCCACATCGAGCCGGCGTCCGACGTCGTAGTGATAGACGAGGCTGTGGGCGTTTCCCGCGGCGCCGGGATTGGCGAGGAGCGGTCGCAGGGAGCGGCCCTCGAGGCCCGCTGGCTTCGGCAGGCCGGCGAGGTCCACCAGCGTGGGGTAGACATCGAGCAGTTCGACCGGGGTGGAAACAACCGTCCCGCGCGGGATGCCGGGGCCGGCGGCGAGGAGCGGCACGCGGGTGGAGGCATCAAAGGCGGTGAGTTTCGCCCACAGGCCCCCGTGGTCCCCGAGGTGGAATCCGTGATCGCTGAAGAGCACCACGAGGGTGTTCTCCGTGAGTTTAAGGCGGTCCAGCTCATCGAGGACCAATCCCAGTTGCTCATCGATGAACGAGACGCAGGCGAGGTAGCCCTGGATGGCGGCGGCGCGGGAGTCAGGCTGGGCGAAACCGGTTAGCTCCGTCTGCAACGCGATCGGCGGCACCTCGCGCAGCGGTGGCTCCGCGGGGATGGGGATGCTGGCAGGAGGGTAGAGGTCGAAGAACCGGCGGGGCGCCGTCCACGGGAGGTGCGGCTTGTGGAAGCCGAGGGCGAGGAAGAAGGATCCGCCCGCGGCCGCGCGCTCCCCGAGCAGACGGCGGATGGTGCGGGCGTTGAGGCCGTCGCGCGTGCGGGAGCCGTCCGAGCTGAGGACGTGCGCGCGGGGCCGGCCGTCGCCGCCGCCGTAACGGGCGTCGATCGCCGCCTGCTCCTCCGCGTCGTCGCCCGCGCCGTCCTCGTAGTGATCCCACGCCGCGGGATCGCTGGTGCGCACGTTGTGGAAGACCTTGCCCGCGCCGGCCGTGTAGTAGCCTTGGCGGCGGAAGTGCTCCGGCAGCAGCACCGCGTCCGGGAGCGCCGTCCGCGCCGGGGTGCCCAGGATGTAGACGCCGCTGGTCTCCGGCCGGCGGCCGCTCAGGAACGACACGCGGCTCGGGTTGCAGAGCGTGTACTGGGCGTACGCGCGCTCAAAGCGGGCACCCCGCGCCGCCAGGCGGTCGATCGCCGGGGACTTCACGTGCCCGTGGCCGTACGCGCCGAGCAGGGTGTTGAGGTCGTCGACGACGACCAGCAGCACGTTGGGCCGGGCCGGTGCCGCCGCCCAGGCGGAGGCGACGAGCAGGCCGAGCGGAAGCAGGCGCAGGAGGCGGGGCATCAGGAGGGTCCTCAGCGGGGGAGCGCGCCGCGCCAGCCGGCCCGCCACTGCGTCATCAGGCGTTCAACGAGCGGCTGCTGCCCGGGCGCGGCCGCGAGGTTCTGGTTCTCCTGCGGGTCGGACTGGTGATCATAGAGCTCGAGGGCCTCCACCTTCGCGGGGTTCCCCCGCTCGACCCAGACCGTGAAGCGGTGGCGCTCGGTCCGCATCGAGTAGCCCATCAGGTTGCGGCCGCCATTCGAGCGCGGATACTGGCTGAAGGCGGCGGTCTTCCACGGGCGGTCGGGTTGCTCGAGGACGGGTTTGAAGCTCAGGCCCTCGAGGTGGCCCGGCAGTGGCAGGCCAGCGAGGTCGGCGAGGGTCGGATAGATGTCGACGAACTCCACCAGCGCCCGCGACTTGGCCCCGGCCGTGCCCAGCCAAGGGGCGGAGAGCAGGAGCGGGGCGTTGGTGTCGTTCTCGGAGTTCGAGTGTTTGCACCAAGCATCGTGCTCCCCGAGCTTCCAGCCGTGGTCGCCCCAGAGGACGATCATCGTGTTCTGCCTCAAGCCGGAGCGCTCGAGCTCGTCGAGCACGCGGCCCATTTGGGCGTCCATATAGCTGATCGCGGCATAGTAGCCGTGTTTGAGCTGGCGGGCGAGGTCATCGGGGATCGGGCCCTCGGGAATCCCGTGGTAGGAGCGCAGTTCCCCGCCGGGCAAAATCGCGTAGTCGGGCGCGCCGCGGGGGCGGAAGCGGTTGGGCGCGAGCGTGATCTTCGCGGGATCGTAGAGATCCCAGTATCTCTTGGGCGCCACGAACGGCAGGTGCGGCTTGGCGAAGCCGACGGCGAGAAAGAAGGGGGCGCCCTTCTTTCCGAGCTCGCGCAGGGTCTCCACCGCGAGTTCCGCGGTGCGGCCGTCGGTGTAGTAATTATCGGGCACGTCCGCCGACTCGAAGGCCGGACCACGGGGCCCCTTCGCCGCCTTCCGCGCGGCTTTCCGGTCGCCGGGTGCGGCCGCGGCCGGCGCCCGCTGTGTGAGAGCCACGTTCTCGGGGCGCGCGTAGGCCCCGCTGGCGCGCGGGGTCTGCCACGGCACGGACCAGGTGGGCGCGTCGTCGAAGCCCCCGTGGAAGATTTTGCCCATCCCCTGCACGAAATAGCCGTGCTGCTTGAAGTGCTGGCCGACCGTCACGACGTCCGGCAGCGCCTTGCGGAAGTGCGTCTCGAGGTCCCAGACCTTGCTGGTGTCGGGACGGGTGCCGGTCATCACCACGGTCCGGGATGGGGAGCAGACGGCCTGCTGGCAGTACGCCCGGGTGAAGGTCACGCCCGCGCGGGCGAGGCGGTCGAGGTTGGGGCTGTGCACATATCCCGCGCCGTAGGCGCCGAACTCCGGCCGGAGGTCGTCCACGGCAAAGAACAGCACGTTGGGCTTGGCCGGACGCTCGGCCGCGGTCGCAGCGAGGGTGCCGCACAGGGCAAGGGTGAGGAGGAGGCGCATCGGGGGAATCGGGTTCAGTCCTTGGTGTTCTTGCGGCGGCCCTTGGCCTTGCGCGCGCCCTCGCCTTCGGGGGCGGCGGCAGGCGCGCCGGTGAGGTTGGCGATCTGGCGCGGGATGTATGAGTCGTAGCGAGCGTCCGGGGCGGGACCTTGGGGACTCATCGTGCGCACCACCTCGTGCAGCGGCGCGGCCTTGGCGCCGAGTGCCTCGACGGCGGCGAGGGCGGACGTGGAGACGAAAAACCCGTTTTGCGCGGGCGGGAGCAACTCGCGGAGCGCGGCCAGGGCACCCGGCAACTCCGCCGGGGGGCCGTTCTGCGCCAGCGCCTGTGCCGCCACGATCCGCACCAGACGGGAGCCGTCGCGGAGCGCCTCCCGCAGCGGGGCGACTGCGGCGTTGACGGCGACGGGACCCCGCATCAGCAGCCCGAGCGCGGCCCAGTGCCTTACCGCCGAGTCGCCGTCCGCGAGCAACGCGACCAGACGCGGAGTCGCGGCCGGATCGAGCCCCGAGGCGAGGTCCGCCGCGGCGTAGATACGACCGAACGGGAAGCGTGCCTCATCGCGTGCGAAGTCATACGGGGTCGTGCCGGCGGCGCGGCTGTGGATCTCGCCCTCCGGCAGGAAGCCGAGGTCGCGCACCCGCTCCGCGTGGCCGCGCATCTCGGCGCGCAACCGCTCCAGAATGGCGCGGTGGGCCGCCGAGCCCGCGAGGTTGCGCACCTCGTCGGGATCGCTCTGCAGGTCGTAGAGCTCCTCCGGCGCCTTCGGCGTCCGCCAGAAGAGGGATTGCGCCTCGGTAGCCTGTCCGGCGTCGAAGCGCTCCCGCCAGATGCGGGTCGTCGGGGTCTGGAACTGGTAGTCCACCCGCTGGCCTTGGGAGACGTGCGGGTGGAAGTTGCGCAGGTAGACGTAGCGGCCGTCCGTCACGCTGCGCACCGCGTCCATCCGCTCGTCCATCCGCCCGCGCGCGCCGTGGAGGAACGCGGGGCCCGCGACTTGATGCGGCCCGGCGAAGGCGTGTCCCTGCATCCAGGCCGGCGGCTTGACCCCCGCGAGGCTCAGCACGGTCGGCGCGAGGTCGACGAAGCTGACGAGGCGGTCCGAGCGCCCGCCGGGCTGGTACTCCTTCGGCGCCAGCGGCCGCCACTTGGGCGGGAAATAAACGACCATCGGCACGTGCAGGCCGGAGTTCGAGGGCCAGCGCTTGCTGCGGGGCATCCCGCTCCCGTGGTCCCCGTAGTAGAACACGATCGTGTCCTCGGCGAGACCCGCTGCCTCCAGCTCGCGCAGGCGCGCGCCCGCGTCGGCGTCGGCCTCGCTCACCTGGTCGTAGTACTGCGCCCAGTCCTGTCGCACCTCCGGGGTGTCCGGGTGGTAAGCCGGCACGCGTACCTTCGCCGGATCGGTGATTGCCTGGTGCGGCCGCGTCCGGATCTGGCTCTCGTGGCTCTTGGTGGAGTTGAAGATGGCGAAGAACGGGCGCCCCGCGGGACGGTTGCGCCAGTGGGCCTGGCCGGAGGAGTCATCCCAGACGCCCTCAGGCTTGCGGAGATTATAGTCCTCCTTGCTGTTGTTGGTCGCGTAGTAGCCTGCCTCGCGCAGGAACTGGGGATACATCCGCTGGCCGGCCCCCAGTGTGACCATCGAGCGCATATGCAACCCGCCGCTGCTCTGCGCGTAGAGGCCCGAGATAATCGCGGTGCGCGCCGGGGCGCACACGGGATGCACGGACCACGCCCGGCGGAAAATCATCCCCTTGCCCGCGAGCGCGTCGACGTTGGGCGTCCGCGCCAGCTGGTCCCCGTAGCAGCCCATCTCGATCCCGTGGTCTTCGCTGGTCAGCCAGAGGATGTTGGGCCGGTCCGCGGCGAGGGCCGTCAGGGCAAGCAGGGCGAAGGGCAGGGCGCGGCGGACGAGGGCGGGGAAGGTCATGGGGTGCTGGCGCAGCGAGACGCCGGCCGGCACGATGAGGTTGCGCGCGGAAGCGACGCAAGCCCGGTCCCCGCGCCCCGCTAGGCCGGTTGCTGCTGCGTCAGGCAGTGTAAGGTGCCGAAGCCGAGCACGAGATCGGCAGCGTGGATGCCGACCACCTTCCGGTCCGGGAACAGCTCGGCGAGGGTCCCGAGCGCGATCCGGTCGTTCGGGTCATTGAAGGTGGGCACGAGGACGTAGGCGTTCCCGATGTAGAAGTTCGCGTAACTGGCCGGCAGCCGCATCCCGTCAAACTGCTGGGGCCCGGGCATCGGCAGGGCGATCACCTCGGGCTTGGAGCCGTCCTCCAGCCGCAGGTCACGGATACGTTCCCAATTCTCGGCGAGCGGCCGGTAGTTCACATCCCGTCGGTTCTCCTCGCGGATCAGCACCACGGTGCGCGGGTTCACGAAGCGGCACAGGTCGTCGACGTGGCCGTGGGTGTCGTCGCCGACGAGCCCGTCACCGAGCCAGAAGACGTTGGTCACGCCGAGGTTCGCCTTCACCACCCGCTCGAACTCCGCGCGGCCGACGCCGGAGTTGCGCACCTGCACCTGGGGGTGGAGGTAGCACTCCTCCGTGGTGAGAAGGGTGCCGCGTCCGTTCACGTCGATCCCGCCGCCCTCGAGCACGAAGGGGCGGCCGTCGTCGCGGGTCGCCTCGAAGAGGGTCTGGCCCAGCCGGCGGGCCGCGATCTCCGGCACCCGGCGGTCGTGCTGCCAGTCCCGGTACTTGGCCCAGGCGTTGAAGTGGAAGTGGACGATCGCGGTCTCGCGCCCGCGGCCACGCGGCCGCTGCACAAAGATGGGGCCGCTGTCCCGCGTCCAGCCGCGGTTGGTGCGGTGCAGGACGAACTCTACCCGCGTGAGGTCGACGTGCGCGCGGCTCAGCACCCGGCGGGCCTGGCGTTCCTCGCGGCGGTCATTGACCATAATGCGGACGATTTCCCCCGCGGTGAGCTTGCGCACCATCTCGCCGTAGACCCAGTGGATGGTGGAGAGCTTCTCGGGCCAGTCGGTCGGGTGATGGGGCCAGCCAAGCCAGGTGGCCTCGTGGCGCTCCCATTCGGCGGGCATCGCGAATCCGAGCTGGGTGGGGGAAGGGGAGGCGGCGGGAGTGGGCATGGCGGCCGCGGATATGGGCTCGCCGCGCGCCGGGGCTCAAGCCCGGAACGCGCGCGGGCGGCCGACGAGCTCGCGGCGGACCGCCTAATGGCGTGCGCGGCGCGCAAAAAGGTTTGCATGGGGAAGCGCGCCGGCCGAACTCATCGCGAAACCTTCACTTATGGCGCGCACCGAACGTCGGAACCTGAGGCAGCGGGAAGAGCTCTTCGAGACCCCGGACTGGCTCAAGCAGAAGCAATGCCCCCACAAGGCCAAGTATATGGCCGGGCCGCGGATCCAGCCGCGCAACATCACCGGCAAGGAGAAGCTGCCCGACCTGATCGACGCCACCTTCCTCGCCTACAACGGCGCCCGGC
Source organism: Verrucomicrobiota bacterium (assembly GCA_016871595.1). Classification (GTDB taxonomy): domain Bacteria; phylum Verrucomicrobiota; class Verrucomicrobiia; order Opitutales; family Opitutaceae; genus ER46. Next base: position 10,050 of record VHCY01000002.1, on the reverse strand, counting down.
TGCGCGAGGGCGTCCAGCTCTTCACCAACCGGATGCTCGAGCCCGACGTCACCGTCGGCCTGAGCGTCTCCGGCGCGCTCACCCCCGCCGGCCTCGGCTGCTCCAGCATCATCCCGCTGATCAAGGCGGGCTTCGTGGACTGGATTGTCTCCACGGGCGCCAACCTCTACCACGACCTGCACTTCGCCCTGAATTTCCCGGTGCACGCCGGCAGCCCGAAGTTCGATGACACTGACCTGCGCGACAACGACCTCGTGCGCATCTACGATGTGGTCATCCCGTACAGCGACGGCCTGATGGCGACCGACGAGATCCTGCGCGAGATCATGCTCCAGCCGGAATTCCAGAAGGAGATGGGCACCGCGGAGCTGCACCACCTCATCGGCCGGTACGCGGCCGAGTGGGAGCGCAAGAACGGCCTGAAGGACGTCTCCGTGATGGCCGCCGCCTACCGCGCCGGGGTCCCCTGCTACACCTCTTCGCCCGGCGACTCCACCATCGGGATGAACGTGGCGGGCGTGGAACTGCGCGGCAGCAAACTCCGCATCAACCCTTCGATCGACGTCAATGAGACGACCAGCTTTGTCCTTGCCGCCAAGCGTGGCGGCGGCCGCAGCGCGGTGGTCCTGCTTGGCGGCGGCAGCCCGAAGAACTTCATGCTGCAGACGGAGCCTCAGATCCAGGAGGTGCTCCGCATCAAGGAATTCGGCCAGGACTTCTTCCTGCAGATCACCGATGCCCGTCCGGACACGGGTGGCCTGAGCGGCGCGACACCCTCCGAGGCCGTCTCCTGGGGCAAGGTCGATCCCGCGCGCCTGCCGGACGCGGTGGTGTGCTACACGGACAGCACGATTGCGCTGCCGCTGATGACCCACTACGCGCTGGCCCGCCGTAAGCGCCGCAAACTGCGCCGGCTGTACGACCAGCGTGCCGCCTGCATGAAGGCACTCACCCGCGAGTATTTCGCGCATAACAAGGTGAAGATGATCGACGGCTCCGAGCCGGACTTGGGCTGACCCCGGGCCGCCGACGCATTTCCGCGGGCCGCCTCTGGGCGGCCCGGACGCCACCGTGAATCCACGCCAGCTCCAGACCCTTGCCCGCCGGTACGGCACGCCCCTCGTGGTCATCGACCACGCGGTGATCCGCCGTAACTACGCCGCCTTCCGGAAGCACTTTCCGAAGGTGCAGGCCTACTACGCCGTGAAGGCCAACGCGGAGCCGGAGATCATCCGCACCCTCTACCGGGCCGGCGCCAGCTTCGACGTCGCGTCGCTGCCGGAGTTCATGCTGGTCTACGAGAACATCCGGAAGCTGCCGGCGCGCGAGCGCCAGCAGTTCATCTGGGACAAGATCATCTACGCGAACCCGACCAAGCCGCGGCAGACCCTCGAGGCCCTCAACCGCTACAAGCCACTAGTCACCTTCGACAACCTGACGGAGCTCCGGAAGATCCGCCGCTACGCCCCCGACGCGGGGGTGGTGCTGCGCCTGCGGGTGCCGAATACCGGCTCGGTCGTCGAGCTGTCCTCCAAGTTCGGCTGCGAGGCCTCCGAGGCGGTGGATCTGCTGATTGCGGCCGCCGATCTCGGCTTGGTCGCCGAGGGCGTCAGCTTCCACGTCGGCAGCCAGTGCTGCAATTTCGAGAACTACGTCCAGTCGCTGAACCTCGCGGCCGCCGTGGTGGCGGAGGCCCGCAGCCGCGGGCAGCCGATGAAGATTCTCGACATCGGCGGCGGCTTCCCCGCGCCCTACCACCGCGATGTCCCGCCCATCGAGTTGCTCGCGCGCAAGATCAACGCCGAGATTGACCGGCTCTTCCCGCGGGACGTGGAGATCATCGCCGAGCCGGGTCGTTATATGGTGGCCAACGCCGCGATGTCGGTGGCGAGCGTGATCGGCAAGGCGCGCCGGGACGGCAAGCCCTGCTACTATATCGACGACAGCGTCTACCACACGTTCTCGGGCATCATCTTCGATCACTGCAAGTACCCGCTGCAGGCGTTCCGCAAAGGACCGAAGGAGATCTGCGCGGTGTTCGGCCAGACCTGCGACGGACTCGATGTGCTCTCGCTCTCTGAGGAGCTGCCCGAACTCGAGTTGGACGATTTGGTGTACGCTGAGAACATCGGCGCCTACAGCAATGCGTCGGCGACTTGGTTCAACGGCTTCCCGCCCGCGCGGGTCATTCACGTCAACGTGAAGCCGGCGACGAATCGCTGACCCGCGCCCCGCGGAGCGGCCCGCGTTCCCGGAATTTCTGGTTCCAGACCACGAGGAGCACCGCGCCAGCGATCACGTCCACGGCCCCCGTGAGCAATCGGGCCGGTAGCGGCACCGGGCGGGCGAGAAACAGGAGGGCGAGCCCGGCCAGAACCAGGCCGAGGCCGAGCCAGAGTAACTGCCGGCCGAGACGGCGACGGCGGGAATCGGAGGGCGGGGCGGGATTCACGGCGCGAGCGGCAGGCGGATCCGCATGGTCGTGCCCTCCGGGCCCGTGCGCAGCAGCTGGATGTCCCCGTGGTGGGATCGAAGGATGCGTTTGGCGATGGCAAGGCCGAGCCCCGTGCCATCCGGTCGCCCGGACAGGAAGGAGTCGAAGATCCGCGCGCGCAGCGCTTCCGGCACGCCCCCGCCGGTGTCCTCCACGTCCAGCGTGACGGCGGGTCCGGCCGGTGCCGCATCCAACTCCGCGCGCACCGTGATGCGGCCGCCTGCGGGCATCGCTTGCGCCGAATTCAGCAGCAGGTTCAGCAGCACCTGCTGTAACTGCCCCTTGTGGCCCTCAACGAAGAGCGGGGGGGGGGGAGGGGCGAACTCCACCGTCACCTTTTGCTGCGCGAACTTGAGCCGCACTAGCGCGAGCGTGTCGGTGACGACGTCCGCCAGCGGCCAGCGGGAGTGCAGGTTGGTCGGCGCTTGCGCGAAACCCAGCACGCGGGTGACAATGGCCTCCAACTGCACCAGCTTTTCGTCAATGACCCTCTGGTCGGTGCTGCGGGGGTCGCCCTCGGGGTAGTCGATCCGGAGGCTCCCTTGGTAAAGCAGTTTGATGACCGTGAGCGGATTGCGGATCTCGTGGGCGATCTCGGCCGCGAGGAGTCCCAGTGTGGTCAGCCGCTCGTTACGGCGGAGGGCGTCCTCGGTCTGGAACACGCGCGAATACAGGCGGGCGTTCTGCACCGCCGCGGCCCCGAGGGCGGCGAAGGCCGCGCAGAGGCGCTTCTCATCGTTGTCGAAGCGGTGCGTTCGCCCGCTAAACACGGCCATCACGCCGACGACCTCCCCCTCGAAGGTCAACGGGGTGGCAAGCAGGGATCCCCGGGCGGGTTCGCGGGGCAGGTCCCGCAGCTCGGCGTGGTCGAGGTCCGCCACCTCCGGGAACCAGACGGCGCGGCGCGTTTGGATGACGGTCGCGCAGAGGCAGTCCTCAAGCGGCACCTCTGCGGGTGCCTCCGGATCCCATGTCCCGCCCTCAAGCGACGCGCGCCGGAGGATGCCCAGCGCGGGATCGTGCAGGTAAAGCGCGCAGGCGGCTTCGGGGAACATCCGTCGCGCCTCCCGGGTGAACGCGTGGAACAGGTCACCCGGCTCCAGCCTGGCCACGAGGGACTGTCCGGCCGCGATTAGGGATTCCAGCTGGCGGGCCTTGGCTTCGAGGTGTCCCTGGCGCCAGCGGAGTGCTAGCACCCGCGCGGCCTCCGTGGCCAGTTCCTCGAGGCGCGGGAGATCCGCGGGCTGGAAACCGCCGGGCCGGTCACTCTCGAGGTCGATCACGCCGATGAGTGATTCGCCGTCCAGCAGCGGGGCGGCGAGCTCGCAGCGGGCCCCGGGGCGCGCCGCGATGTAGCGGGGTTCCGCGCGGACGTCCGGGACGAGCAGGGCACGCCGGTTTTGGGCGCACCAGCCGGTCACACCGTGGCCGGCTGGGAGCGCGTAGGGGCCGCCGGCCTCGCCGAAGTTGCCCCGCTGCGCGGCGGTCTCCAGCGTGGCCGTCTCGGGATTGAAGAGCGCGATCGCCCCGGCGTCGGCCGCGAAGTTCCGGACGCAGACGTCCAGCACGGACTGCAGGAGCGAATCCGGGGCCAAGTCCCGGCCCGCGAGCGTCGCGATGGCATGCAGGGCCGCCAGCCGGCGCGCGTCGGGCGGGCCGGAGTCTGGCGCTGGTCCTGCGGCGGAGTCAGGCACTCGTCGTCACCGGGGCGGCGATGACCTCGTTGAGCGAGATCCGGAGCGCCTCGAGGCGTTCCGGGCCCAGGACGGGCTCGTGGTTGGCCCCCTCGATGTAGAAGGTGTCGATGGCCACTCCGCGCTCGGTGCCGATGCGGGCGAAGGTGATGTCGAACCCGTGGTCTGAGATCGCCTTTGCGAGGCGGTAGAGGAGCCCGATCTGGTCCCGCGCCTGCACCTCCACGATGGTGCGCTGCATCGACAGCTCGTGGTAGACGTCGACCGTCGGCGGGAACGAGCTCTGGAGGGTCTCGCCGGAGGAGACCTGCAGGTAGCGGGTGGCCGCGATCTTGCGCGCCTGGGCCAGGATGTCGGGCAGGAGTTCCCGGTTCGTCATCATGGCCTCCTCGATGATCCGGGCGAACTTCTCCTGCGCCGGGGCGCTCTGCACGGGACCGAGGCCAGGCTCCACCACGTAGAAGGTGTCGATCGCGATGTGGTCCGTGCGCGAGATCACCTTCGCGCCGAGAATGTTTAGACCGGCGACGCTGAACGCGCCGGCCAGCTTGTAGAACAGTCCCGCCCGGTCCCACGTCACCACATTTACCACGGTGAGGGAGCGATTGAGGTCATCCTTCCACTCAATGACCGGCCGCAGCGAGCCGACCGAGTCCGCGGTGGTGATCGAGCGGAGGAGGCGGTTGACCATCTGCAGGTGGAGCGCGATCTCCGCGGTGTCCGTGTGCACGAAGTAGCGGTCGGGCAGCAGGCCGAAGTGGGCGGTGATCTCGTCGGCGCTGATGCCCGGGATCGTCTGGGTGATGAGCTGTTGTTGCGTCATGTTTTTTTTCCGGAGCAGGGCGGCGTCCGCTTCCTCGCCCAGCTTGAGCCGGTCGAGGGTGGCGCGAAAGAGGGCGGTGTGCAGCGTGTCCTTGTAGCTGTTCCACAGGTCCACAGCCGTCCCCCGGGCGTCGCAGAAGGTGTGGACGTAGAGGTGCCGGAGACGCTCGGCGTCTCCCACGAGTTCGGCGAAGGCGGCGGCGGTCCCGGGGTCATCGACATCCCGCTTCTGCCAGAATCGTGCCATCACGAGATGATTTTGAATAATGAAAGCAACCAGCTCACGATCAACGGATTCCACGCCAAATCGCTCCAGGATCGGCAGGGCGAGGCGCACGCCGCTTTCAGCGTGACCCCGAATGCCCTCCGCCTTGCCGATATCGTGGAGGAGCAGGGTGAGGTAGAGCAGGGCGGGGTCCTTGGTCTCGTGCAGGGCCTCCCGGTACTTCAGGGTGATCGGTTCCGCCGCGGTGAAAATGCGGTCGAGTTCCCGGATCGCACTCAGGGTGTGCACGTCGGCCGTGTACCGGTGGTAGTATTCGTGCTGCACGAGGCAGGTGAGGCCGTCGAACTCGGGCACCAGCCGTCCGAGGACGCCGAGCTCGTGCATCCGGGTGAGCACAGGTTCGACCGCGCCCACCTCGCCCAGGATCGCGCGGAAGCTGACGGTGGCGTCGGCGGAGGCCGCCACCTCGCGGGTGAGAAGCGGCAGGGATTCACGGATGAGTTCCCGCAGGTGCAGGTCGGGCGGGGCGCCGAGGGTCTGGCTGTGGCGGAACACCCGGATGAGGCGGACCGGATCCTGCTGGAAGACCGTCGGCTGGTCGGCGGCGAGTTCCCGGCCCCGGACGATGAAGCCGTCGAGGCGCCGGGCGCGCTGGAAGCGAGCGGCGAGCAGGGTGTCCTTGAAGGAGCGCCGCTCGCCGCCGCCGCGGCCGATGCTGAGGGCGAGCCGGTCCTCCACCAGTTTGGAGACCCGGAACACGGTCTGCGCGGCCCGGTAGTACTCCTGCATAAAGGCCTCGACCTGCGCGAGCGGGTCGGGGCCGGCGAAACCGAGCGCCTCCGCGATGCGGGGCTGCTGGTCCAGGCTCATCACGTCGGTCGCGCGCGGGCTGATGAAATGCAGCTCGTTGCGCACCCGCAGCAGGAAGTCGTACGCCCGCTGGAATTCCGCGACCTCCTCCGCCCGCACGTAGTTCAGGTCGGCCAGCTCCTCGATCCGCGTGAGGTCGAGGCGCACGCGCGCCATCCAGACGGTGCTCTGGTAGTCGCGTAGCCCGCCGACGCCGTTCTTGAGATCCGGCTCCTGGTTGAAGACGGTGTCCGCGAACTTGGCTCGCCGGCCGGCCTGGTCATCGAGGCGGGCGGCGATGTAGTCCTTGGGGTTCTCGCCGGTGTAGTACGCACGGTAGGCCTGGGTGAAGGTATCGAAGAGCTGCTGCGAGCCTGCCACGCGCCGCGCCTCCAGCAGCGCCGTCTTGCTCTGCATGTTGCGCCGGGCTTCCGCCACCGCCTCGTCAATCGTGCGGGTCGAGTGGCCGACCTTCAGGCCGCAGTCCCAGAGCGGGTAGAGGATCTCCTGCGATAGGTGCTCGCGCAGCGGCTGGGCGGCGTTCCGCGCGATCTTCTGGCTGCAGAGAAACATCACGTCGACGTCACTCCACGGCGAGAGCTCTTCCCGCCCGTAACCGCCGAGGGCCACCAAAGTGACCGGCAAGGAGGACCCCGCCCCGGGGCCCGCGTACGAGCGCAGCGCGTACTCGAACAGGTGGCCGAGGAGGGCGTCCAGCAGCCGCGACCGCTCCCGGCAAATCTGCCGGCCGCCGCCGCCCGCGGCGTGGCGCGCGCGCAGCCCCGCCTGCTCGCGGCGCAGGAACTCCCGGCAGGCCGCGACCCGCTCCGGCAGGGACACCTCCCCGGGGAAAGCGAGCTGCGCGGCGGCGCGGGCGCGGATCTCTTCGGGCATAAACCCAGTTATCGGACAGGCTTCGCCCGCGCTTTCAACGTCCAAAGCCGGAATGCGCCGCCCGGGCTTAAACCACTTGCCACCCCCCCGCGCCGCCGGTTGGCTCCCCGCCCCACCGTTCTTCCCGAGCCGATGCCCGAAATTTCCAAGAGCTACGAACCGCGTGACGTCGAGCGGAAGTGGTACGCCCGCTGGCTGGCGGCCCGCCACTTCTCCGCCCACGCCGAGCCCGGCCGCGAGCCCTACACCATCGTCATCCCGCCGCCCAACGTCACCGGCGTGCTGACGATGGGCCACGTGCTCAACAACACGCTCCAGGACATCCTCATCCGCCGCGCCCGGCTCGAGGGGCGCGCCGCCCTCTGGCTCCCCGGCACCGACCACGCCGGCATCGCGACCCAGACCGTCGTCGAGCGCGAGCTCCGCAAGCAGCGCAAGACGCGCCATGACTTCGGCCGCGAGAAGTTCCTCGAGCAGGTCTGGGCCTGGCGCCACGACAAGGGCAACATCATCCTCGAGCAGCTCCGCCGCCTTGGGGCCTCCTGCGACTGGGACCGCACCCAGTTCACGATGGACCCGCACTATTCCCGCGCCGTGCTGACGGTGTTCGTGGAGCTCTTCCGCCGCGGCCACATCTACCGCGGCAAGCGGATGGTGAACTGGTGCCCCGCCTCCCAGACCGCCCTGAGCGACGAGGAGGTCATCATGAAGCCCGTCAACGGCTTCCTCTACCGCGTGCGCTATGAGCGGGTGGACGCCCCCGGCCAGTTCCTCGAGGTCAAGACCACCCGGCCGGAGACGATTCCCGGGGACACCGCCATCGCCGTGCACCCGGAGGACTCGCGGTACGCTGGCTGGATCGGCCGGAAAGTGCGGCGCCCGCTCGGCCCGCCAGCGGAGATTCCGGTCATCGCGGATGTCGCAGTAGATCGGGAGTTCGGAACCGGTGCGCTCAAGATCACCCCCGCTCATGACAAGACGGACTTCGAGATCGGGAACCGCCACCACCTGCCGGCCGTCGAGGTCATCACCGCGACCGGGCAGATGAACGACTTGGCGGGTCCCGAACTCGCGGGGAAGGACCGGTTCGCCGCCCGCAAGCTTGCCGCGGAGCTGCTCCGCGCGTCTGGCGCGCTCGTCGCCGAGGAGCCCTACGCCAACAACGTGGGCTATTCCGAGCGCGCGGACGTCCCCGTCGAGCCCCGCCTCACCTGGCAGTGGTGGCTCCGTTACCCGCGGGTGGAGGAAGCCAAGGCGGCCGTCCGCGACGGCCACATCCGCTTTCACCCGGAGCGCTGGAGCAAAGTCTACCTGCACTGGCTGGAGAACATCCAAGACTGGTGCATCAGCCGTCAGCTCTGGTGGGGTCACCGGATCCCGGTCTGGTACCGCCGCGGCCTCGACCGCGAGACGCTGACGGAGGCGGACCTGCGCGATCCTGCCAAGGTGCACATCTCGCTGGAGGGGCCCACGGATCCCGCCGACTGGGTGCAGGAGGAGGACGTGCTCGACACGTGGGCGTCGTCGTGGCTTTGGCCGTTCGCGACCCTCGGCTGGCCCGACCCAGAGGCGCAGCGCGCGGCCGACCTCGATCACTTCTACCCGACCACGACGCTCGTCACCGGCCCCGACATTATCTTTTTCTGGGTGGCGCGAATGATCATGGCGGGGCTGGAGTTCATGCGCCCCGGGGAACCGATCGAGCGGCGCATTCCGTTCCGGCACGTGTACTTCACCGGTATCATCCGCGACTCGCAGGGCCGCAAGATGTCGAAGTCCCTTGGCAACTCGCCGGATCCGCTCGACCTCATCGAGCGCTACGGCGCGGACGGACTCCGCTTCGGCATCGTCTCGATCGCGCCGCAGGGCCAGGACATTCGGTTCCAGGAAGACCGGATCGAGAGCGGCAAGAATTTCTGCAACAAGCTCTGGAACGCCTGCCGGTTCCGCCAGCTGAGCGGGGAGACCGGCGACAACACCTCGCTGCGCGCCATCTTCGCGCGGATCGATCCGGCCCGGTTTGACGCCGATGACCACGCGCTGCTCGACCGGCTCCTTGCCACCACCCGCGAGGTGAACCGGCAGTTCGAGGAGTTCGAGTTCAGCGCCGCGGCGCAGCAGTTGTACGGGTTTTTCTGGAACGACTTTTGCGACTGGTATGTTGAGGGCTCGAAGGCCCGGCTGCAGGCGCCGGAGACGCGCGCCAACTGCCTCGCGATCCAGGATCTCGTGCTGCGGCAGACGCTGCTGCTCCTTCACCCCTTCATCCCGTTCATTACGGAAGAGCTCTGGGCGCAGCTGGGCTACGGACCAGAGGGCACGTTCATCGAGGACGCCAGGTTAGAGAACGCCTCGCAAATCGTCTCAACCCCCGGCGCCTTCGGGCTCCATCTGGATCCGGCCGCGATCGCCGCGTTAGAGCGGCTCAAGGGCTGGGTCGCCGCGGTGCGCGCGCTCAAGGCCGAGCACCAGCTGGCGAGCCGTCGCGACGTGCGGTTCTTGGTGACCGCTCGGGACGCCGAGTGGGCGATCCTCGAGGCCAACCTCGCCAAGGTGGCGCGGATGGTGGGCGCGGCGGAAGTGCTCCGCCGCGAGCGGGTGGACGGCGCGCCGGCCGCGGTCACGCCGCTGGGCACGGTCTACCTCGACCTCGCGAGCTCCGTCGACGCGGGCGCCGAGCGGGCGCGGCTGGAGCGTGAAATAGAGCAGATCGGCCGGCATATCGCCGCCACCGAGGCGCGGCTCGCGAACACCGCCTTCGTCAGCAAGGCCCCGCCGGCCGTGCTGGAGGGCGCGCGCCGCCAGTTGTCCGAGCAGCAGGCGAAACGGGCCGAGCTGGAACGGCTCCGCCAGGCCCTGGGCGCCCGTTGACCGCCTGCCTTCTCTTCCTGCGGGCGCGTTTCGCGGCGCGCCCGCACCCTCCTTACCCCGCCTCCCCGTATGCTTCCCTTCGCGCTCACGATCTTCACCGGCGCCTTCCTCCTGTTCCAGGTCCAGCCCCTGATCGGAAAGTACATCCTGCCCTGGTTCGGGGGCGGACCGGGGGTTTGGACCACCTGCCTGCTGTTCTT
>VHCY01000001.1 GCA_016871595.1 Verrucomicrobiota bacterium | reverse complement strand
TGCGGGCCGTGTTGGCCTGGGCGCTCGCCTGCTCGAAGCCGTTGACGGTCACCGGCGTGTAGTCGGCGGGCACCCCGTTCAGCTGGATGTTCATCGCCTCCCCGCCCACCCAGGCGACCTGCACCCCCGGTACGGTCTTGAGCAACTCGCCGACGGAGCCGTCCGCGGTGGTGCCGAACTCGTCCGCCGCCAGCACTTTACGCATATCCGGCGCAAAGCGCTGATCATTCACCGCGATGGCCGCGCCATCCATCTCGCGGGAGGTCGCCACAACAAAGCGGTCCAGGCTGACGACGCCCCCCGCCGGCGCGGGCGCGCGCTCCCCGGCGAGCGCGAAGTCGCGGCGCGTGGCCTGACCGGAGGAGACGTTCACCACCGCCGTGTCCCCGCCGAGGCCCGTGTAGAACACCCGGACGCGCACCTCCCCCGCCGGAACCTCCGTGAACTGATAGGCGCCGGCCGCATCGGTGAACGTTTCCCGGCCCGTGCCCTCTAGGGAAACCCGCGCCAGCTCCAGGTACTCGCCGCTGGCGGCAAAGGAGACCCGTCCCCCGACCGTGCCGGTCGCCACGGGGGACGCGGACCAAGCGGGGAGGGCCGCAACGATGACGATGCCGCCAAGCCGGAGCAAAATCGCGGCCAGCGTACGGGGGAGGAACGGGCGAGACAGGCGGGGCATCTTTCAGCAGGGGGTAAGAACGGTCCGCACGATCAGCCGCGTACCTCAGCGGGACGCGGCTCGCGGGGAATGAACGACGAGATCAGCCGTGGCCCACGGATGGCAAGCGCGAGTGGCGCCTCGGGTGCTAAACCGGGAACCGATTGCCAGTGGCCCCAAGACTCCGCCAGTCTCCCGGGTATGTCCGCCCCGCCGCCGCCCCCTTCGCCCGGCCTGTGGCAGCCCGTGCACCTCTCCGGTGAACGGGTGGTGCTCACGCCGCTCCGCTTGGAGGACTTCGAGGCGTTGTACGCGGTGGCGGCGGATCCGCTGATCTGGGAGCAGCACCCCAATCCCGACCGCTACCGCCGTGAGGTCTTCACGACGTTCTTCTCCGGCGCGCTGGCTTCGGGCGGAGCATTCCTGGTCCGCGACCGTAGTTCCGGGGAGGTGCTCGGCAGCAGTCGCTTCTACGATCACCGCCCGGCGGAATCAGCGGTGAACATAGGGTACACGTTCTTCGCGCGGCGTTGCTGGGGCCAGGGGTATAATCCCGCCGTGAAACGCCTGATGCTCGGCTGGGCGTTCCAGCACGTGGCGCAGGTGTTCTTCCACGTCGGGGCCCGGAACCTGCGATCGCAGATCGCGCTGGGCCGGCTGGGCGTGGAGAAAGTCGGGGAGGCGGAGGTGGCGTACCACGGCGAGCCGCCTCGCCTCAACTTCATCTACCGGTTAACCCGCCCCTGAGCCGGCGCCCTGGCGCGATCAAAGGCTCAGGCGGAAGCTGAGGGAATAGGTCGGCGGAGGGTTCAGCACCGCGCGAAAGTTCTGCCCGTCCGGATCCCGGCGCAGCAGCGTGTAGGGGCTCTGTTGCAGCAGGTTCGCCGCGTTGAACTGCACTTCCGCCGGCCGCTGCCCGAGCCAGGCAGGCAGGCGGCCCCGGTAACCCAGCAACAGGTCCGCCTCCCGCCGCACCGGGGCGTAGAAGAGGCTGCCCGCGGTGCTCCGGCCGACCACCGGGGAACTGCCGTAACTGAGGCCACCGCCGACAAACAACCCGCGAAGGCGCCCCGTCTGGAAGTCGTAGCGGGTGAAGGCCCGGAACTCAAATTCACGGTGCCCGATGGTCCCCTGATCCTCAACCGCCGTGGTGGCCGCGAGCCACGCCTCGTAGGCCGCGATCTCCTGCGCGACCGTCACCCCGGCGTTGGTCACCAGGGCCTGCGCCCCCGCCGTGCGCCACAGCGGCAGCACCAGCGCGGCGGATTGCCGCGAGCGCTTCAGCAGGTTGGTCTCCACGGAGTCCGAAACCGACACGCTGCCGAGCAGGCGCCAACCCGGGGTCAGGTTCGCGGTCAGGTTCACCTCGTAGCCTTCCGTGGCCAGATCGAAGACGTCGTGCGCGCTCCCCTGTAGCCGCACGGCCTGCGAAGGCTGGATCAGGCGGGCGGCCAGCAGGGCATCCATAATACGTTCATTGCGCTCGCCCACGTTATTGGCGCCGGACGCGCGGGACTGGTCGACGGAGGCCGTGGTGAAGTAGCCCGCCCGCAGGAACAGATTCCCGCCCAGCAGGGTCAGCATCACGCCATAGTCGCGGCCCTCGCCGGAGTTGAGCGGCAGCGCCCTGTTGTCGGGCAGGAGCGTCACGGTGGTGCCCGGGATCTGCGCGTTTTCCGAGTAATTGTAGTAGACCGAGAGCCAGCGTGCGGGTTTGCCCACCACGCCATAGGAGATCCGCGAGAAATCATAGCTGCTGCCGCGCGCGTCGCCCGTGAACACCAGCGGCGCGGGCGCCGAGACCTCGCTGGTCGGGCGCGCGAAAGAGGTCTGCTTGGTGTAGCGCCAGCCGGCGGTGGTGATGATCCGTTCGCCCCACCACGAGCTTTGCAGTGCCCCGAGGTGGCTCTCGGTGCGGCGCCACTGGTCCGCGAGCTCATTGCGGGCCCACGCGGTCGTCAGCATCCGCGGGGCGGCCCCGGCATCCATCACCACGCTGAACGTGCCGGGAATCCGCCGGTGGTCCGGCACCGCCCATTGCGCCGGGTCCGCGGGGTCCGTCACGTACTGCCGGGTCCAGAGCTGGTTGGCGGCCTGCTGCGGCTGCGGATGGAAGGGCGAGCCGGCCGCGACCAGAAACCCGACGTAGCGCGGATTGCCGGAGTTGTCCCGGCTGGCCGAGCCGGCGAGACTGTGCCGGCCAAAGGCGCCCAGATCGAGCTGGTAGGAGGCGGTCGCGCGGAAACGCTCGCCACTGTTGCGCTCGTGCCGCAGCACCCAGCGCGAATCCACATAGTAGCGTCCGGCCCACGGATTGGGCGCCCCGTCGCGGAACGTCTGTCCCGGCTCGCCCAGCACCCGGAACACGTCGTGGGTGGTGTCGTAGACATCCTGGTCCCGCAGGTCGTTCACCGCCGCCAACTCGATGAAGAGGTTGCGCACCGGCTCGGACTCCACGATCGCGCCCAGGCTCCGCTGGCTGAAGGTGCTGGAGCCACCGGGCCCGGCAAAGCTCGCCCGCCGGGGCCACGGCGAGCCCGCGTCCATCGCCGCCCAATCGGCGGGCAGGAAGACCGAGTTCACGCGGGCGGCCGTCGGCTGGCTGAACACGGTCTGCTGGAAGTTGCGGAAGGAACCGTCATTGCCGACCAGGGTGACCCGCGTCGTCGCCGGGCGCTTGCCGATGCCCGCCACGGGGTCGGCCGCGGCCAGCCCGGGCACCAGCGGGGAACCGCGCAAACGCCAGAGCGAGACGTTGTCGAAGGGCGCGTACGTCCGGCCCAGGGACTGGCTCAGTCGGCCGTATTCGGCATCCACGCGCACGGTGGTGTGCTTCAGCACCCGCCAGGTGGCGGCCAGCGCCAGCCGGCGGTTGACCGTGAACTGGTGCGCCTGCCAGCCATCGGCGGTGTGCTCGAGGGCGTTGACGCGCACCGCGAGTCGCTCGTGCGGCGAAAGGTTCCCGTCGACGTGCACCCGGCGCAGGGCATCCCGCCCGGCGGTCACGTTGACCTGCGCAAAGGTGCGCCCGATCCGGGCCTGCTTGGTGGTCGTGTTCAGGATGCCGCCCGCGCCGCCCAGACCGAACAGGATCGCGTTGGGCCCCCTCGCCTCCTCAAAGCGCTCGGAGTTGTAGGTGTCCGGCAGGAGCGTGGAACCGAAGTAATTGCGGGAGCGCGAGGCCAGTTGCCCACGGATCCGGTACTGGAAGACCCCGGTCTCGGTGTTGATGCCCTGCACCGCCGCCGTCTGGTCGGTGCGCTCCGGGACCGCGGAGGCGGAATACCGCAGCAGGTCGTTCTCGCTGAACGCATTGAGGTCCGCGATGAACTCCGGGGTGAACACGCTGATGGCGTTCGCGACGTCCGCGAGATTCGTGCGGATCCGGCTGCCGGCGAGCGTGTTGTTCGCGAGGTAGCCGACGTCCTTCTCGGAGGAAACCTGGAACGGCGACAGCTGCACCACCGTGGAACTGGCGGCCTCGGCCGCGGACAAGGCTCCGGACAGGGGAACAGCGAGGATCAGACACGCGGACAAGCCGCGGAAGGGGTAACGCGGGGCCATACCCGCAGCGTTTCAAGCGGCCCCGGGGCGGCAAGCCTATCCGGAAGGCCATCCGTTACCGAAAAGCTATTCATACGACCGTCCTTGGCCCGCAAATTGCTATTCGGCTCGGATGCACCTGCCCACCCTCCCACCCCGCCTCGCCGTCCCGGCGACCGCCTGCCTCGCCCTGCTGGCCCCGGCCGCCGGCGCCCAGTCGACCCCCGCCGCGCCCGGCGGGGAAGTCGTCACGATGGAGAAATTCCAGGTCAGGGACGTTCCCATCGAGAAGCAGATCCTGCCCACCGCCCGCCCGTTCACGTCGGTGTTCGGCACGGCCGACAACATCGTGGACGTGCCCCGCAACGTCACGATCATCTCCCGCCAGCAGCTCAGCGACATCAGCATCGCGAGCGTGCTCGACTTTTCGAAGCTCACCTCGAGCTCGTACACCACGACCAACTTCGGCGCGCCCGCCAACCCCAGCATCCGCGGCCAGACCGCCGACCTCTTCATCAACGGCGTCCGCGGCCGCATCACCTCCAACGGCAACGGGCTCCCGCTGAACTTCAACGCGGTCGAGTCCGTGAACATCGTCAAGGGGCCGGCCACCGCCGTGCAGGGGGCCTCGATGTACGTGGGCGGCTTCGTCGACCTGGTCACGAAACGGCCCTATTTCGACGCCACAAAAGGTTCGGTCAGCGTCACGCTCGGGTCCGATGAACAGCGCGAGTGGACCGTGGACCTCGGCGGCCCCCTCTCCCGGACGGCGGCCTACCGGGTCAGCTACTCCGGGCAGGACAGCCGGGGCTACTGGGATAGCTATTTCAACCGGAACCACTCGCTTTACGGTGCGCTCACGCTGCGGCCGGCGGCGGGCTATGAGATCTTCCTCAGCGCGACGGCCGCCCGCTACCACTACACGGAGAACTGGGGCTTCAACCGGCCGACTCAGGACCTGATTGATAAGGGCCTGTACCTGCCCGGGGTGAACAGCAACGCCGCCCCGGACTTCGCCCGCTACCCGCTGGGTTATGCGGACGCGCGGGGCAACCCGATCACCTTCACCAACCTCGCCACCATCGGCGGACCAGCAGCCCCGGTCTCCGACCCGCAAAACTCGCGTTGGGTGACCTCCGGGTTCCCCGCCGGCAACCGCGTGGTCTTCGGGACGCCCGTGAAGCTCGACCGGCGCAAGCGCCTCCTGAAGCCGGGCGACGACTCGAACGGCAAGGAATACAACGTTCAGGCGATCCAGACCCTCACCCTGAGCCCGACCTTCAAGGTCGTGAACAACTCCTATTGGAGCTACACCAACCGGGAGACCCTCAGTTCCTACTATTATTCCGAGGTCATCGATCCCTCCTGGTTCGCCCAGAGCCGCACCGAGTTCATCGTCACTGGCCAAAGCGGTAGTCTCAACTCCGGCTTCGACCTCCGCTACCAGCGCACCAAGGCCTACGACGACTACTTCTTCGAGCCGGCCAACGTCTGGGACCTCACCCGCGACCCCAGCTTCATCGATGTCTACCGCTCGGCGACCTTTCCCAATCCCTTTACCAGCCTGCCCATCCCCGGCTGGCCCGGACGCTATGCCACCGACGGCATCACCAACGGGGACACGAATGACAGCCGCGGCACGACCGTAGGGGTCTTCGCCCAGGGCAACCGCCGCTTCGGCGAGGCGCTAAGCCTGGTGCTGGGCGGGCGCCTCGACCGGTTCTCCGCCCGGGTGCGGGAACCGCTGCTCGCCACCCGCCCCACGGCCTCGATCGCCGTCTGGGTGCCCAACTGGAACGCCAGCGTCGTCTACAAGACCTCCCCTACCGCCAGCGTCTACGCGACCTACAACTTCAGCCGCAACACCTCCGGGGCGGTGGGTAACGGCGGTGGCATCACCGGCTGGAACTCCACGGGCACGGCCCTCTTCAAGGACAACTTCCTCCAGCCCAGCGAACTGGTGGAACTGGGCACCAAGTACGCCCTGATGCAGAGCCGGGTGTTCCTGAACTTCGCGGTCTTCGACCAGCGCCGGACCTTCAAGAGCACCAGCAGCACCATCATCCAGAACTTCCATTCCAAGGGCTTCGAGGCGGAGATGAACTACCAACCGGACAAGCGCCTCTATGGCACCCTCTCCTACTCCGCGGTCGATGCCCGGTCCTCGGCCGGCTTCCAGTCCGATGGCGGCGTGGGCCAGTTCTTCAACTCCAAGTCGACCGAGGGCCGGGTGTCGGGCCTCCCACGCCATCTGTTCAACGCCCTCGTCTCGTACACCTTCGACAGCGGCTGGGGTCTCAATGCCAACGCGCTCGTCACCAGCCCGATCAACAACAACTTCGCCGGCACCCTCGTGATCCCGACCCAGCATCAGATCGACGCCGGCCTGTCCTACACGCAGAAGACCTGGAGCGCCCGCCTGACGGTCAGCAACCTGACGAACCAGAAAAACTGGGCGCCACCCAATGCCGTGTACGGCAACGCTTCGATCCTCCCGCTCCCCGGGACGCAGTTCCAGCTGAACCTGAAGTACAACTTCTGAGCCGCAGGGCGGTCCTCTTCCTTCGCAGGCCGGCGCAAGCCGGCCTTTTTTGTTGGTGCTAGCCGCGCCGCCAGCTCCTCCCGGCGCCTTCTTCAATGCCGCGCCGGCGGTCGCTCGTTCCAGCCTGGCGCCATCCTCCGCGGCCCCGGCCCACCTTTCTCGCACCTCCGGCGATTACCGGAAGGGACCGAGGTGGAGGAACTGCGCGAGGAAAATGGCCGCGATGACGTACCCCACCACGTTCAACCGCCGCGGCGAACCGGTCCCCAGCGCGAGGACCGCCGCCGCGATCAACCCGAGGCCGATGCCCTCCGCGATGCTGAACATCAGGGGAATCGACAACAGGGTGAGCACGGCCGGCAACGCCTCGCGGAAATCGCCCAGATCAATCTCCGATACGGACTGCATCATCAGCACCCCCACAATCACCAGCGCGGGAGCGGTGGCCGCGGCCGGCACCATCAAAATCAACGGGGTCAGGAACAGCGCGCCAAGCATCAGCGCCGCGGTCGTCAGGCTGGTCAGCCCGGTCCGGCCTCCCGCCGCCACCCCGGAGGCGGACTCGATGTAGCTCACGACGGTCGAGGTCCCGGCCAGCGCACTGAGGACGGTCGCGACGGAATCGGCGACCAGCGCCCGCCCCGCCTTGGGCAGGGTCCCATCGGGCCGCAGCAGGCCGGCGCGCTTTGTCACCCCGATGAGGGTGCCGATGTTGTCGAACAGATCCACCAGCAGCAGCGTGAGGATCAGCGGCAACGCGAGCAGCAGCCCGTCCGTGGAACCCAGGAAGCCGAAGGTGAGCTTAAGCAACACGGGCTCCGGCGAAGCGGGCAGGCCTAGGATCGAGGCGGGCAACTGGGTCACATTCCGGCCTTCCCCGGCCGGGGTGAACAGGCCCACCAGGGTGACCACGAGCATCCCGAGCACCATCGCCCCGGGCACGCGGCGAGCCAGCAGGATCCCGGTGACCCCGATACCCAGGAGGCAGAGGGCCGCGGGTCCCCCGGTCAGGTCCCCGTGCGCGACCAAGGTCGCCGGGTGGGCGACGATCACGCCCGCATTCTTGAGGCCGATGAAGGCGATGAAGAGGCCAATGCCGGCCGTCAGCGCGAGCTTCAGGGAATGGGGGATCGCGGCGATAATCCGCTCCCGCCAGCCCGTCAGCGAAAGCACGAGGAAGATCACCCCGTTGACGAACACCATCCCCAGCGCCTCGGTCCACGGCACGCCCTTGCCGAGGACGATCGTGAAGGTGAAGAAGGCGTTGATGCCCATCCCCGGCGCCAGCGCGATCGGGTAATTGGTCAGGAGCGCCATCAGGAGGGTCGAAACCGCGGCGGTCACCGCGGTGACCGTCACCAGCGCCGCCCGATCCATCCCCGCGTTGGCGAGGATCGCGGGGTTGACCGCGAGGATGTAGGCCATCGCCGCGAAGGTGGTGAGCCCGGCCTGCAGCTCGCGCCCGGCGGTGGTCTGGTTCTCCTTCAGTTTGAACAGTGAATCGAGCATTGGGGGTGGGCGGCCGGTTCCAAGGGGATCCGTGCCAGCGACGGACGAAGCTAATCTGATGCCAACCCGAAAAAAACGTCAGCGGCTGGCACCGCGGGTGCTGTAAGGCCCGCAACGTGAAGCCTGACCCTTGCCGACGTGCTGCCGCCCTTTTCCGGTTTCGCGACCTGATCTTCCTTGTGGCCCTGCTGTTGCCGGTCCTGCCGGTAAAGGCGGCCGACCGCCCGCCCCTGCTGGCCTTGTGCGCCGCTTACCCGCCGGAATTGGCGGCATTACGCGCAGAGTTCGGCGTGCAGCCGGGGGGCGGATTCACCGAGACCCGCATCAAGGGGCTCTCCTTCTGGCGGGGACGTGCCGGGCGCCACGAGGTGGTGATCTTCCGCACCGGCGTCAGCCTCGTGAACGCGGCCTACCAGCTCCAGATCGCCCTCGAACGGTTTCCAATCACCGCGATCCTCTTCGCCGGGGTGGCCGGCGGGGTGGATCCCTCGCTGCAGGTCGGTGACGTGGTGATCCCGGAGCGCTGGGCGTACCACGCCGAGGCGGCCTACCTGAATCCCGATGGCAAAGGCGGCCACGTTCTCCCTCCTTTCCTGCGGCCGAAGGTGGAAAACTTCGGGATGATCTTCCCCAACGAGGTGGCCGCCACCCGGGAGGGCGAGGCTGACTTCCGCCGGATCGCCGCTTTTCCCGCGGATCCCGCGCTGCTGGCCGCCGCTCGGCGCGCCGTGGGAAAACTCCCCGAGCTGCGCACCGGCGGACGAACGGTGGCGGTCAGCGTCGGCGGTACCGGCGTGGCCGGCCCGGTCTTCCTCGACCACGCCGGCTACCGCGAATGGGTGCACCGGGTCTGGCAGGCGCGTTGCGCCGATATGGAATCGACCGCCCTCGCCCACGTCGCCTGGTCCAACGAGGTCCCGATCCTCATCATTCGCGGGCTGAGCGACCTTGCGGGCGCCCAACGCGGCGCCAACCCGATCGACACCCACGAAGCCCCCGTGTCCGGCATCGCCGCCCGGGTGCTGCGCGCCGTCGTGGACGAACTGTGATCAGGCGGCCGCTGCCGTCTCGTCGGCGGCCGTTCAACGCTGGCGCGGCCAGCGCCAGCCGAGCTGTTCGGGATACTTTTCCCAGTCGAAGGGCACGGCGGGCAGCCGATCGGGCGGCAGGTCGGGCAGCGCCTTGAGGTATTCGAGGAGCGCCAGCCGCTCCGCGTGCGTCAGGGCCGGGCCCAGCCGTCCAGGCGCCCCCCGGTCATCGGTGAAGGCGTGGCCCGCATTGGAGTTGCCGGGCTGCGTGGTGTCGAACCGCGTCCCCCGCCTGGTCTCACGGCTCAGGTAACCGAGCCGGACCGGATCGTACTCGTAGGTGCCCAGCCAGAACTCCCGGGAACGCTCGGCGGGCGGGCTCAGGAGTTCGTACAGGTTGGGAACCGAGCCGTTGTGCAGGAAGGGAGCCGTGGCCCAGATGCCGTCGAGCGGGCGGGCCTTGTAGGCGGCGACGGCCCGCACGAGGTTGCGCCGGCCGCGCCCGTCCGCCTCCTGCCGCTCCGCGGGCCCATACCCGAGCCGGTCGTAGATGCGGTTGGCGATCGCGGCGGTGATGTGTTGCAGGCCCTCCGCCCCGCCCACCGGGCCGCTGCCCGAGCCGAGCAGGCGCTCCACCTGATACCGGCGGCGCAGGAACGTCTCGGCCTCGTGGGGATCGGTCCCGATGATCGCGAGCGGCACGGTGGTGACCGCGTACTCCACGTAGCCGCCCTCGGTCCCTTGAATGGGGCGCGGGGCGTGGCATTCACTGCACATCCGCTGGAACAGGGCCCGGCCGGCCTTCGCCTGCACCGGATCGAAAGCACCCAACAGCTCCGCGGGCCAGGCCGGAGCCCGCAGCTTGATGAAACCCGCCTCGAGGTCCCGCAGGGCCGTCACCTCGATGTTGGTATCCCATTTGGCCGGCTCCGGCACCGGGGTGCCATCCGCGGCAAGGAAGTTCACGCGGCCGCCGTTGCCGAGGATCTGCAGGATGTTGCGGGACATCGCCTGCGTGAAGGACGAGTTGTGGTGCACCCAATTCAGGCGGGGCACATCCCACATATACGGGATGCTGACCGGGCCGTTGGCGGCGTGGTAGTTCCGCGGCTCACGCAGCTCGGTCGCGAGCACGGCGTTACCGATGCTGTTGAGGGATCGAGGCGGCCGTGCCCCCCTTCACACGGGATGCCCGGCGCGCCTGCACTTGCGGCCGTGACGGCGGCGGACTGCCGCAGGAAGCCCTCGACCTCGGACCGGAGGCTGCCGCCGGTGCCGGGTTCCAAGGCCACGACCCGCCGGGCGAAGCGTTCCCACTTGGCGGCATCCTTCAGGCTGGCCTCCAGTCCGGCGTAGAAATCCCCGAAGTAGCGGATCAGGTCGAAGCCGGCCGGGGCGCCGTCGATGCGCAGCGCGCGTCCGCCGCGTTCGACCTGCCCGGTGTGGCAGGCCGCGCAGGTCAGCCCCACCTGGAGTCGCTGTCCCGGTGCGCCGGCGGTGAGCACGAAGCCCACGGGGAGGGACCAAGGGTTCGCGAAGGACGCCTCCTTGGTCAGGAAGCCGAGCTCGCGCAGATTATCCGGCTCCATCAGCCGCCGATCGTTGGCCGGCTGCTCCACGGCCTGCACCCAGCTGAGCGGCCCAAACGTCTGGCCGGCGGAACGGTGGTGCCAGTCCTCGCGTTCGGCGGCGTTCCAGCCCTGCTCCGCCCAGCGGATGCTGGCGGGGGCCGGGAAACTGGGTTCAACCGGTGACGCTGCAACTGAAGCCAGCGGCAGCGCTCCAATCAGCGCGGAGGCGAGCATGCCCGGCCATGGGGACCGGTCGCGGAGGTTGCCGGTCAACGCGGAAGCTGGGGGGGGGCACCGGGATCTTCATCGACGAACGAACATCGCGCGCGGCGGGTAGGGTCAAGCCGGGAGCACCCTTCCGATCTTGCAGCCAAGCGATCCTCCCGCTCATCGCCCTATTCTCGCAATCTTTCGCGGAACTCTCGGACCGTGCGGCCGAGAGCGAAAAGTGGCGCACCCGTAGGGAGTCGAACCCCAAACCTTCTGATCCGTAGTCAGATGCTCTATCCAATTGAGCTACGGGTGCGTGACAGGCGACGGAGAAAGCTGGTTTCCGCGCGCGAGCGCAAGCGAGAAGTTAAAACCGTAGCTACGTGTCTCAGCCCGCGAGGAAGCGCCAGACGGTCGCCACCGCGAAGGTCAACGTCACCCCCATCCCCAGCGGCAGGATCGCCGCCAGCGTGGTCCACCGCGCGCTGCCCGTTTCCTTGTAGATGGTGTAGAGGGTGGTGCTGCACGGGTTGTGGAGCAGGCTGAACAACATCAGGTTCACCGCCGTCAGCACGGTCCAGCCGCCGGCCCGCAGCACCTCCCCGACGAGCGCCGGCGAATCCGCGTGCACCAATACGCCCGCCCCCTCGCCCACCCCGGCCAATCGGGCCACGAGCGCGGTCAGCATCAGGATGGTCGGGATCACGATCTCGTTGGCCGGAATCGCGATCAGGTACGCCAACAAAATCACCCCGTTGAGCCCCAGCGCGAGGCCGAAGGGATTCATCCCGGCAATCAGGAACTCCGCCACGCTGCCCTCGCCCCACCGGACGTTCGCGACCAGCCAGATGACGGCCCCCGCGGGCGCCGCGAAGACGACCGCGCGCCACAGCACGAGCAGCGTGCGATCGAGGACCGAAGTGTACAGCGTCTGCCAGAGCCGCGGTGGACGGTACGGCGGCAATTCCAGGCTGAAGGTGGAGACCTGCCCCTTCAGCACCGTGCGCGAGAGCAGCCAGGCCACGAGGAAGGTGCAGCCGAGGCCGAGCAGCGCGACGCCGGCGACGGCCCCCGCCGAGACCACGCCTGCCAGGTGCGCCGGCACGAGGCTGCCGAGGAAGATCGTCGCGATGAGGATCTGGGTGGGCCAGCGGCCATTGCAGAGCGCGAAATTATTGGTCAGGATCGCGATCAGCCGTTCGCGGGGACTGTCGATGATCCGGGTGGAAACCACCCCCGCCGCGTTGCAGCCGAAGCCCATCATCGTGCTCATCGCCTGTTTGCCGTGCGCGCCCGCGCGCTTGAAGAGCGCGTCCAGGTTGAAGGCCACGCGCGGGATGTAGCCGAAGTCCTCGAGCAGCGTGAACAGCGGGAAGAAGATCGCCATCGGCGGAAGCATCACGCTGATCACCCAGGCGGTGGACAGGTACACGCCGTCCACCAGCAGGCCCCGGAGCCACCCCGGCAAACCGGCCGCGTCCGCCAGCCCGCGCAGCCACGGGTGGCCGTTTTCCACGAGGATCCCCGCCAGCCATTGCGACGGCACATTCGCGCCGGCAATGGTCAGCCAGAACATAAACGCGAACAGCAGGATCATCACCGGTAGGCCCCAGACCCGGCTCGTGACGATCCGGTCCAGCGTGCGGTCGAAGGTCGGGCGCGCCGGCCGGTCGGGCCGCGAGACGGAACGCTCCGCGATGCGGCCGGCGTCGGCATAGAGCGACTCCACCAGGTGCTCGTGGATGTCGCCGGGGATGCCTTCCCGCAGGCGACGGGCCTGGGCGAGGATCTCCTCGACGGCGGGAGCCGGGGCGGGCGCGGGGGAAGCAGGGTTCATCGGGCAGGCAGGGAGGATTCGCGGAGGACGCCCTCGGAGCCGCGGGCGGCGCGTTCCGCCAAGGCGGAGAGTTCCCCGCGCCGGAGGGCCTCGGCCACCCGCTCGTCGCCACCGAGCAACCGCATCGCGATCCAGCGGGCGTTGGGCAGGCCGGGATAGGCCTGCTCGATCCGGGCGGTCAGATCCGCGAGGGCCGCGCGGATCGCGGGAGGCTCCTGGCTCAGGCGGTAACCAAAGCCGCTGACCTTGCGCGCCGCCATCTCGGCGATCGCGGCGAGCAGCTCGGGCAATCCGCGGCCGAAACGGGCGGAGGTGGGAATCACCGGGACGCCCAGGTCACGCGTCAACTGGCGCTCGTCCACCTGGATGCCGTGGCGCTTCGCCTCGTCGACCAAGTTCAGGCAGACCACCGCCCGCTCCGTGATCTCCAGCACCTGCAGCACGAGGTTCAGGTTTCGTTCCAGGCGGGTCGCGTCCGCCACAACGACGGTGACGTCGGGGCGCCCGAAGAGGATGAAGTCGCGGGCGATTTCCTCGTCGGGGCTGGTGGAAAGCAGGGAGTAGGTGCCCGGCAAGTCCACCAGCTGGAAGCGGCGGTCCGCGTAGGCGAACCCGCCCTCGGCGCGGGCCACGGTCTTGCCCGGCCAGTTGCCGGTGTGCTGGCGGAGGCCGGTGAGGGCGTTGAAGACGGTGCTCTTCCCCGTGTTGGGGTTGCCGGCGAGAGCGACGACGTGGTCCCAGGGGCCAGGCTGCAGCCCCAGCTTGTGCAGCCGGGCCGCGCGGTAGACATCGCAATCCGCGCAGGCGGCGGCGGCTGGGGCGGGGTTCGGCGGCGTGCTCAAGCGGCACCTCCCGGCAGCGGGTTCACCCGGACGTAGCGGGCCTGTTCGCGGCGCAACGCCATCAGGCTGCCCCGCACCTGGTACGCCGTCGGGTCCCCCCCAGGGCCGGTGAGCGCGCTTTCCACCAGGGATCCGGGGACAAAGCCAAGATCGAGCAAGCGACGGCGTTCCGCGCCGCGGCAGGCTCCGGTCAACCCGAGCAGCCGGGCCCGGCCGCCGGCGGGCAACTCGTGGAGAAACCGTTCCCCGCGCAGGGCGGCGGCGGTCACCCCGGACAGGGGGAGGACCGAAAGCTGGCGGGCCATTCCGGGACTGAGGGAGTATTCGGCGCCGTCCGCCCACAGGTGAACCTTGGCGTCGTCGCGGGAGACGATGTAGGCGCGCATCCCGGGGCGCAGGCCGAGGCGCAGCAGGTGCGCGTAGACGGTCTCGGGTTCGTCCTCGATGTGATGGATCTGGAATGGCTGTTCCGGGGTGAACTCCTCGAGGGCGGCGCCAGCTTCCGCGGCCAAACCGTCGCCCGAGGCCGGAATCCGGTCCCCATGCGGGTCGTAGAGCGGATGTCCCAGTTGGGCGGCGAGCGCGGCGGTCTCAGCGGGGGTCAGGCGGTGCTCCGCCCGCTCCGCCAGCCGGTGCCAGCGCGCCTCCGGTTCGCCGGTGCGCTCCGCGAGATAGCTTTCCCACAGCCGGTGCGTGCGCACCACGTGCAGGGCGATCTCGCGGCCGGCCGGCCGCAGCCGTAGCCGGCCGCCCTCCACCGCCGCCAGCCCTCCACGCTCCAACTCCGCCACGATCGCGGCGGCGGCCCCATCACCCACCCGCAGGGCCCCCGCGAGACTCAACAGCGAGGCCGCCGCGCCCTCCGCCTCGGTCTTCAGCAGGTGCTTCAGGGCGTCCTCGCGCAGCTCCCGCTCCCGTCGCTCCCGCTGACCTTGCCACCAGGCCAGCAGCCCCCAGCGCGGCCAAACGATCAGCATCGCGAGGCCCAGCCCCAGCAGCGCCCACATCGCGGGCTTCACGACTCCCTCCCTTGGACAAACCGCGGTTGACTGGCTGAAACCATAACGAGCATCCAAAGGCTTTATTTTGAATTGTCAAAATCTATCCTTGGCAGATTCAAACCCGTGGGTCTAGGCTCTCCCTATGGCCACGATCGCGGTGGAGAACTACCTGAAGCACGCCCTGCTGCTGGCGGAACGCTCCCCGGACGGCCTCGTCCCGATGGGAGAACTCGCCACCGCCATGGAGGTGGTGCCGGGGACCGCCACGACGATGGTCAAGGCGCTGGCGGACTCCGGCCTAGTTCTGCACGAGCCCCGGCGCGGGCTGCGCCTCACCGCCGCCGGCCGCCGGGTCGCGCTCAATGTACTGCGCAAGCACCGGCTGGTCGAAACCTTCCTCGTCAACGTCCTCGAGATGGACTGGGCGCAGGTGCACGCGGAGGCGGAGCAGTTGGAACACGCGATCTCGGACGCGGTGCTGGACCGGTTGGACGCCCTGCTCGGCCATCCGGCAACCGATCCGCACGGCGATCCTATCCCCAGCGTCGAGGGGACCCTTAACTCGGCCGTTTACGCCACCCTGGCCACCTGCGCGACGGAGATCTCTCTCCGCGTGGTGCGGGTGACGGACCAGTCGGCGGACTTCCTGACCTTTGCGGAGGCGCACGGCCTGCGCCCGGGCGCGGTGGCGCACGTCGTCGACCGCAACTTGCCCGCGGGGCTGGTCACCTTGCGGCGCCCCCGGGGCAAGCCGTTCGCCCTTAGTCTCGCCGCGGCGGGACGGATCTGGGTGGCGCCCAACGAGGCCGGTTGAGACGGCGAAGCTTCACCACTCCCAGTTGAAGCGCAGGGTATGGATCCAGTCGGGCGCCCGGCGGTTCAGCCCGCGCTGGATCTGATAGTCGATCTCGAGCCCGCCCCAGGGCCGCAGCAAGGCGCCGGCGCCGAGGGTGCCCTCGCGGGCGGACCACGTGCCTGACTCCGCGTCTAAGGTCACTTCGGCGTAGGCGGAGAGCAGCCGGAACAGGTCCCGGCGGACGTAGGCGGCGCCGCTCCAACGGTGGCGGCGGCCATCCGCGCTCGAGGCAGAGTCCCAATGGAGCATCGCGCCGGTCACAATCCCGGCGGGCCCCTCGCTCGCCCACGGCAAAATCAAGCCCCCGTCCATCCGCTCGCTGCCGAGCCCCGCGGTCGACGTGGGCAGGCGCACGTAGGGGATCAGGGCCAGGGCGGCGGCGCCGGAGTCCAGGCGCCAGAAGGTCCATTTCGTCCGGAGGCTGACATCGCCGAAGCCGGCGTCCGAGTCGCGGCGGCCGCCGAGGGAAACCGACTGGCGCAGGAAGAGGTCGACGCCCACCTGCAGGTCTAGCGAGCGGGTGAGGCCGGTCGTGAGCAGGGTTGAGCCGACCGCGAGGGCGTCCACCGTCCCGCCATCGGCATCGGCGTGGCCGACGGTGAAGCGCACCCCGTCCACCCGCAGCAGGACGCGCCCGGGCGCGACGGTGTGCGGGGTCTCGGTGACCTGGGCGGCCAGCGGGAGGCTGGCGAGGCCGAGCGCGCAGGACAGCAGCAGGGAGGACAGGGGGCGGCGCATCAGCATCATCCGGCGGGAACTTTCCGGCGACGGGTGCAGCCGGCGAGGACAAAATGGGGCGGCCACGAGCCACTTCCCCCTTGCGCGCGCCGCGGGGCGGGGCCCAGATTCCGCGCGATGTCGCAGGGTTTCGCCCGCCTCGTGTTCGCCTTCACGGCCCTCTTCTTCGGGGCGTTCTTTCTCTGGCCGGTGCTGCAGATCCTGCGGGGCGGCTTCGTGGATGCGGACGGCCGCTTCACCTTGGCCTACCTGGGCGCGATCCTCGCGGATCCGCACCACTTGGGGGCGTTGGGTAATTCGCTGCTGCTGGCGGCGACCACCACGTGCCTCGCGCTCGGCCTCGCGTTGCCCTTGGCGTGGGTGAGCGACCGGTTCCGGTTCCCGGGCAAGGCCCTGTTGGGGGCGCTGATCTTGGTCCCGATGATCTTGCCGCCCTTCGTCGGGGCGATCGGCATCAAGCAGATCTTCGGGCAGTACGGGGCCTTGAATTGCCTGCTGCAACTGGCGGGGTTGCTGGAGCCGGGAGAGACAATCGACTGGTTCGCGCGCCACCAGTTCTGGGGCATCGCGGCCGTGCAGGCCCTGTCGCTGTACCCGATCATCTACCTGAACGCGGTGGCGGCGCTGGCGAACGTGGATCCGGCGATGGAGGAGGCGGCGCAGAACCTGGGTTGCACGGGCTTCCGGCGCTTCCGGCGGATCACCCTGCCGCTGATCCGGCCCGGACTGTTCGCGGGGGGCACCATCGTCTTCATCTGGGCCTTCACCGAGCTGGGGACGCCGCTCGTGTTTGACTACGACCGCGTGACCAGCGTGCAGATTTACCACGGGTTGAAGGACATCGGGATGAATCCCCTGCCCTTCGCGCTGGTGGCCGTGATGCTGGTCGCCTCCGTGGGCCTCTATGCGGTGAGCAAGCTGCTGTTCGGCCGGTCCAGCCACGCGATGATGGCCAAGGCGACCTCGTCCGGCGGGGCGCGGGCGCTGCCGGCGGGGCGCGCCTGGCTCTGCACCGGGCTGTTCGCCGGGATCACGTTCCTCGCGGTGCTGCCCCACCTGGGCGTGATTCTCGTGGCCTTCGCGGAGGACTGGTACGGTTCGATCCTGCCCACCCGCTACACGCTGGAGAACTTTGAACTGGCGCTGGGCCACGACCTGACGGTTTCCGCGATCGCGAACAGCCTGCGCTTCGCGAGCATTTCCGCGGTGATCGACATCGTCTTGGGGGTGGCGATCGCCTATGTGGTTGTGCGCAGCCGGATCGCCGGGCGGCAGGTGCTCGACTTCCTCGCGATGTTACCCCTCGCGGTACCGGGGCTGGTGCTGGCTTTCGGCTATCTGGCGATGGCGCAGGACGGGCGCTTCTTCTCGTTCCTCAACCCGACGCGGGATCCGACGATCCTGCTGATCATCGCCTATTCGGTGCGCCGGCTGCCGTACGTGGTCCGCTCGGCTGCGGCCGGCTTCCAGCAGACCAGCGAAACCCTGGAGGAGGCGGCGCAGAACCTCGGTTGCCCGCCCCTTAAGGCGACCATCAAAATCACCTTGCCGCTCATCGCCGCGAACCTGATCGCGGGCGGGCTGCTGGCCTTCGCGTTCGCGATGCTAGAGGTCAGTGATTCGCTCATCCTGGCGCAGAAGCAGGCCTATTATCCCATCACCAAGGCGATCCTCGAACTGTTCCAACTGCTGGGGGATGGAAAGTTCATCGCCAGCGCGCTGGGCGTCTGGGCGATGGTTTTCCTTGGGGTGACCATCGCGGGACTTTCGCTGCTGCTGGGGCGTCGCCTGGGCGCCCTCTTCCGCGTCTGAACCGCCGATGCCGGCCCTGCTGCTTGCCTCGCTGATCTGGGCCTGCTCGTTCGGGCTGATCAAGCGCCACCTGGCGGGGGTGGATCCCGCCTGGGTGACCGCGGCTCGGCTCGGGCTGGCGGCGCTGGTGTTCCTGCCTTTCGTGCGGCCACGGGCGCTGGGGTTCCGCGGCGCCGCGACCCTCGCCGGCATCGGGGCGCTCCAGTTCGGGGTGATGTACGTCCTGTACCTCGAGAGCTTCCGGCACCTGCGGGCGCACGAGGTCGCGCTGTTCACGCTGACCACGCCGCTGTTCGTGACGCTGCTGGCGGACCTGCGGGAGCGGCGCCTCCGGCCGTGGGCGTTGGGGGCCTCCCTGCTCGCGATCGCGGGCGCGGCCCTGCTGGTGAACCGGGCGGCGGATTTCGCGGTGACGCTGCGCGGGGTCCTGCTGGTGCAGGGGGCCAACCTCGCGTTTGCGGCCGGCCAGCTGGCCTATCGCGGCTGGAGCCGGGCCCGCCCCGCCCTGCCGGACCACGCGGCGATGGGGCTGCTCTATGGCGGCGGAATGCTGCCCGCGCTGCTCCTGATCGCCCGCCAACCCGTGCCGCCCCGGCTGGACGGCGGCCAGCTCCTGACGGTAGCCTACCTGGGGCTCGTCGCCTCCGGCTTGGGCTTCTACCTTTGGAACGCGGGCGCCCGCCGCTGCGGCACGGGCACCCTCGCGGTGATGAACAACGCCAAGGTGCCTCTGGGCGTGGCCGCGTCTCTCCTGCTCTTTGGGGAAAATGCCGAGCCGGGGCCGCTGCTGCTGAGCCTGCTGGCGATGGCCGCGGCGGTGCTGCTCGCGGAACGGGGGCGCCCGCCGGCGCAATGAGTTTCGTGGGGCGGCTCAGGCCTTCGCGTAGAAGGCGTTGATCTTGTCCGCGACGTCCCGGAAGCCGATGTCCTCGCTGTAGATCACCTTGTATTCCTCGATGGCGAGGTCCGCCTTGCCCATCGCCTCGTAGCAGGCCCCCAGCTCATAAATGACCTCCTTCTTGGCGTCATCCATCGTCGTGAGCTCGTTCTTGGCGAGCGTGAGCTGGGTGACGGCAAGGTCAAAGAGGCGCTTCGTCTTGAAGCAGCGGCCGAGCCCGACGAGCGAGTTGACCCGGACGGCGGGCCCCTTCTGCGACTGCTGGAACTGGGCGATGGCGGCATCGACCTGGCCGGATTCGAGCAGCAGCCCGCCGAGCGCGAAGCGGGCCGGATAGTCGTTCGGGTAGCGCTCCACGTAGCGCCGGGCCTCGGTGAGCTTGAAGTCCGCAAGCTCCTTGCGGGCCGCCTCGAGGCGGGCCTGGGCGGCGGCGTCGCCGGGGGCGGCGGCCACGGCGGCCTCGGCGGCCTTCGTGTGCTGCTCGATCACCGCGGTCGCCAGTTCGGATTCCTGCTTCTCGAGCGCGGCGTCGGCCCGGCCGGCCGGCTGCTCCCGCGCCTTGCGGACCCACGCGAGCGACTCGTCGAGGTTGCCCATCTGCCGGTAGGCCTGCGCCACCGTGCGGTAGTGGTTCAGATTGTTGGGCTCCTTGGCGACCCGCGCGAGGGCCTCCTCCAGCAGCCGGTTGCCCATCGTGTCGCCGGTCACGACCTTCGCCGCCTGCTCCAGCGAGACGGCCTGGGCCTCGTCGCGCAGCTTGTCCCGGAACGAGGTTTGATCGTCCCACTTCTGCTTGCCGACCGTCTGGGCGACGGAGGCCTTGCGCATCAGGTTCTGGGCCTCGGCATCGGCCGGGCGGTCGCGGAGGATGTCATCGGCCACCTTGAGGGCCTCGGCGGGCTTGCCGGCGGCAAGCCAGGCTTCGGCGAGGGATAGCAGGTTGGCGCGGTTGGCCGGTTCCTGCTCCCGGACGGCTTCGAGGGCGAAGGCCACCGTCTCCGGCAAGTTCAGGCCCCTGGCCGCCTCGGCGAGCAACTTGAGGGCGCCGACGCTGGTCGGATCCTTTTCCAGCAGACCCTCGGCCGCCTCGAGCATCTGGGCGGGTTCCTTTTTGGCCGCGGTCAGCAGCACGGGGGCCGCGGAGAGGCCGGAGAGGGCGCGCCCGACGAAGCAGCCGCCCTTGCCGCGATGCGCGCGGAGTTGGGCCACCCGGCGGAGCTTCCGGACCGGCAGGCACCCGGGCTGCATCCGCAGCACCTGCTCAGTGACCTCGATCACGTATTCGAGGTTGCCCCGATCCAGCGCGATCCGCGCGTTCTCGATCAGCTTCTGATGTCGGGGATCCAGGGAAGCGACGGGAATCTCGGGCATACGCCTAGAACCAAGGGCGCGGGATCGGCGGCGGTCAACGTCAGAGTCGGCCTAACACACTCACTGTCCGGCAGCTGTAACCTTTTCGGTCCCTAATCGTCCGCCGCGATCCCCTCGGCCCGCACCGCCGCGGCCAGCTGCCCCAAGCCGGCGGCCACGTCCGCATCCGCAGGCCCCTCCACGAGCAGACGCAGCAAAGGCTCAGTGCCCGAATAGCGAACCAGAATCCGGCCGCGCCCGGCCAGGCTGGCTTCGAGGGTCGCGATCGCCGCGGAAAGGACGGGCAGATTGGCCAGCGGGGGCCGCGCCCGGACCCGGATCGCCGCGGTCCGTTGCGGGAAACGCTCCCATTGCCGCCGCAGTTGGGACAGGGGCTCACCCCGGCGCCGCATCACTTCCAAAACGCGCAGCGCCGCGACCAAGCCATCGCCCGTGGGCGAGAGGTCCCCGCAGACGATATGCCCGGAGGTCTCGCCGCCGAGCGTGGCTCCTTCCGCCCGCATCCGCGCAATGACCTGACGGTCCCCGGTCGCGGTCCGCAGGACCCGGCCGCCGCGGCGGGCGATCGCGGCGTCGACCCCGAGGTTGCTCTGTTCCGTGACCACCAGCGTGCGCCCCGGGAGCGCCTCGCGGTCGAGCGCGTCGAGGGCGAGCAACGTGAGAAGATCGTCCCCATCGAGCAGGGTCCCGGTTTCATCAGCGAGGACGAGTCGATCACCATCTCCATCGTGGGCCAGCCCGAGGTGTGCTCGGGTGGATTGGACCGTGGCCCGCATTGTTCCCGGGTGCTCGCTGCCCACCCCGGCGTTGATATTGGTGCCGTCCGGCGCGATGCCGAGGGGGATCACCTCGGCGCCGAGCTGGCGCAGCACCGCGGGGGTCGTTTCCGCCGTGGCACCGTGCGCGCAATCCACGACCAGTCGCCACCCGGCGAGGGCACCTGCCGGGAGAAGCGTCGCGGCCCAGTCACGATACGCTTGCGCCGCGGGGCTCTCCGCGGGCTCGGGGAAGGCCTGCGGCGCGGGCGCGGCTGGCAGACGTTCCTCGATCGCGGCCTCGTCGGCGTCCGTGAGCTTCCGTCCCCCGCGGGTGAAGAACTTGATCCCGTTATCACTGGAGGGATTGTGGGAGGCCGTGAGCACGACTCCGAGGGCGGCGCCGCGGGTCTGGACCGCGCGGGCGACCGCCGGCGTGGGCAGGACGCCCAAGGAAACCGGCCGCAGGCCCGCGGCGGTGATCCCGGCGGCGACCGCGGCCAGCAGCGACGGACCGGAGGCCCGGGGATCACGTCCGAGCAACACTTCGCCGGGCGCATCGGCCGCAAGGGACCAAGTGGCGGCGGACCAGCCGAGGCGGAAGGCAAAGGCCTCGTTCATCACGGGGCCGCCATAGGGCCCGCGGACCCCGTCCGTACCGAAGTAGCGCCGACTCACGCGCGGAAGAACTCGCGGACCGCCGCGAGCTTGCGCTGGACCGCCCCGCCCCGCAGCAGGTCCCGGGCGGGCTCCAGCCCCGCGCGTACGGTTTCCACCCGTCCGGTGAGCCAGAGGCCGGTGGCGGCATTGAGAACCACCGTATCCTCCAGACCCCGGGGCGCCTGGCCCGCCAGTAAACTCTCCACGCGGGCCAGGTTCTCCGCGAGGTCCCCGCCCGCAAGGTCGGCAAAGGGCGCGGGCGCCAGGCCAAAATCCGCCGCGCGCCAGTTGCCGGCCACCTCCCGCCGCGCGCCCACGCCGCGGACCAGATTCTCGGTGGCGGTCGTGAGCTCGTCGATGCCCCGGCCCGGCTCGATGGTGCCGTGGACGACCAGTCCCGCGCGGGTGCCAAGGGCATCGAGCGCGCCGGCCAGTACCGGCACCAGCCCGGGCGAGAAGGTGCCGACGAGCGCGTGGGCCGGGCGTACCGGGTTGATGAGCGGGCCAAGGATGTTGAACACGGTGCGCTGGCCCTGTTGCGCGAGCGCGCGGCGCACGGGGGCAATCAGGCGGAAGGCCGGATGGTAGGCGGGGGCGAAGAGGAAAGCGAAACCGAGTTCACGCAGGGCACCGCGCAGGCGTTCTTCCCCGGCCTCGATGTCCACCCCAAGGCCCGCCAGCAGGTCCGCGCTACCGCAGCGGGAGGTGATGCCGCGATTGCCGTGCTTGATCACGGGCACGCCCGCACTCGCGAGCACCAGCACCACCACGCTGGAGACGTTGAAGCCGCCGGAGTGGTCCCCGCCGGTGCCGACGATGTCGATCGCCCGTCCGGACCATTCGCCGAGCCCGGGATCCCGGGCCCGGTCGCGGAAGGCCACCGCGAAGGCCGCCACCTCGGCGGGCGTCTCGCCGCGCCGCGCCAGAGCGGTGAGGAACGCGCCCTTGTCAGCCTCCGTCTCCTCGGGGCCCGCGAGCGCGCCCGCGATCCGTTGCACTTCCGCCGCGGTCAGTTCCCGCCCGGCGGCCACCTCGGGAGTCAGTTCAGCAAGCAGGGGCATAAGCGGCAGCGAACGCCCCCGCACCGTGGCCGCCAACCAAATTCCGCCCGGCAAAACCCACTTGCCTCGCGCGAAGGCCCCCGCCGAGGATGCCGGCTCAATGATCATCCGACCCAAGGTTCGCGGCTTCGTCTGCGTCACCGCCCATCCCGAGGGCTGCGCGGCGCACGTTCAGGAGTGGATCGACCACGTGAAGGCCAAGGGCCCCGTGGCCCGCGGCCCCAAGCGGGTGCTCGTGATCGGGGCCTCCACCGGCTATGGCCTCGCCTCGCGCATCACCGCGGCCTTCGGCTCCGGTGCCGCCACCGTGGGCGTGTTCTTCGAACGACCCTCCGAGGAAGGGCGCCCCGCCACCCCCGGCTGGTACAACACCCTCGCCTTCACGCGCGCCGCCCGCGCGGCCGGACTCAAGGCCTGCAACCTGAACGGCGACGCCTTTTCGGACGACATCAAGCGCCAGGCCCTCGCGACGGTCCGCGCCGAGCTCGGCCAGGTGGATCTCGTGGTCTATTCCCTCGCCTCCCCGCGCCGCACCCACCCCCGCACCGGGGTCGTCCACCGCTCGGTCCTCAAGCCGGTCGGCCAACCCTACACCAATCGGACGGTCGACACGGACAAGGGCATCGTGAGCGACGTGACCATCGAGCCGGCGACGGAGGCGGAGATCGCCGATACGGTGGCGGTGATGGGCGGCGAGGATTGGGAACTCTGGATGAACGCCCTCGCGGAGGGCGGCCTGCTCGCCCCCGGGGCGCAGTCGGTGGCCTACTCCTACATCGGGCCGGAGGTGACGTGGGCGGTCTACAAGAACGGGACCATCGGGCTGGCGAAGAACGACCTCGAGCGCGCCGCCCGCAACATCGATTCCCTCCTGAAGCTGAACGGCGGCGGCCGGGCCTTTGTTTCCGTGAACAAGGCCCTCGTGACGCAGGCCAGCTCGGCGATCCCGGTGGTGCCCCTGTACATCGCCATCCTTTACAAGGTGATGAAGGCCGCCGGCAGCCACGAGGGCTGCATCGAGCAGATCCAGCGGCTGTTCGCCACCGAGCTTTTCGGAGAGCGTCCGCCGCGCTTTGACGAGGCCGGGCGCGTGCGCGTCGACGACTGGGAGATGCGGCCGGAGATCCAGCGGGCCGTGCGCGAGATCTGGCCGCGGGTCACCACGGAGAATCTGGCTCAGGAGACGGACATCGCCGGCTACCGCTCCGAGTTCCTGAAGCTGTTCGGCTTCGGCTTGCCCGGGATCAATTACGAGGCGGAGACCGAGCCGCACCACCCGATGATCTGAGGGCCGTCCCGTGCGCGCCGTGCTGCAACGCGTCTCCGCGGCGCGCGTCACCGTGGACGGCGAGGAGACCGGTGCGATCGGTCCCGGCCTGCTGATCCTCCTGGGCGTGGCGGCCGAGGATAACGAGGAGGATGCAAGCTGGCTGGTCGGGCGGATCCTGGCCTTGCGGGTGTTCGCGGACGAGGCGGGAAGGCTGGACCGGAGCCTGATCGACACCGGCGGCGGGCTGCTGGTGGTGAGCCAGTTCACGCTGTTGGCGAGTTTGCGCAAGGGCACCCGGCCCTCCTTCCATCCCGCGGCCCGCCCGGAGGTCGCGCGGCCGCTCTACGATCGCTTCTGCGCTTTGGCGGCCGAAGCTCTGGGCCGGCCGGTGGCGACGGGCCGCTTTGGCGCGGAGATGGCGGTCAGTTCGGTCAACGCCGGCCCGGTCACCTTGCTCCTGGACTCGCGCCGGCGCGAGTGAGGAGGATATCCCTCCACCTAATTTCGGGGCCAAGACTGATCTTGCCGCAGGCGGTGATTGGGATTCCCGTCTCGCGGTGAGCATCGCTGAACTCCAAAAGCTTCCCCGCCTCGAAAAGTTGCGGATCGTCGAGGCGCTGTGGGGGGACTTGGCGACGGAGGATGGCGCTTTCGACAGCCCGGCTTGGCACGCCGAGGCCTTGCGTCAGACTGCGGCAGATTGGGAGTCAGGCGCCCTGAAAGCACTCGAATGGGAAGAAGCCAAAGCGGACCTGAGACGGCGCTTGGCGTGAAAATCCGCATCCTTCGGCCCGCGGCCGAGCGAAAAGCTGAATTGGGCCGCGAATCCGCGATACCGTCGCGCGACTGAGGGTGCATTCGGGCTAATCTCGTTTGCGTTGGGGAACCTCCCCTAGCTGGCGAGGTCAAGTTGGGAACAATTCCCCACTTCGGAATCCTGCGCGCAGACTAATTTAGTCCCATCCCTCTATCCTGCAAAGCTTAATGAAACAGTGACGCTTTGGCACGCCCTGTGCAGAGCTTGTGAACACACCACCATGCAAACCCCGTTCCCCCTTCCCCCCCAAGGCGCGGAACCGCTCTTCACCCGCGAACGCCGCCAACACCGGCTGCAGCGGTTTCTGGAAACGTTCGAGCGGACCGCGCTGCCGAGCCTGAACCTCCCGACCGAGTTGGCGTCCCTGCGCGGCCCGGTTCCGACGGAGTTTCGCGCCGGCGACGAGCGTCCGGCCTGATTCCCAAGCGGGAGCCCAAGATTCAGCCCGGCACCGTCAGGGGCCGGCCGTTGTCCTTGGGGCCCAGCGCCAGCAGGAAGGGTGCGGCCCGCCGCGCCCAGTCCTCCGGCGTCGGGTAATCCCCCGCGCCTTCGCCCCAGCACGAGCGGAGCAGTTCCGTGTCGATCACGCCGGGATTGAGCGGGACCGCCGCCATCCCGGCGGGTAACTCGGCCGCCAGCGCGCGCGTGAGCCCCTCGATCGCCCACTTGGACATACAGTAGGAGGCCACCTGCGGGGCGACGCTCCGGCCCCAGCCGGAACTCAGGTTGACGATGACGCCGCGGCCCCGCGCGACCATCGCGGGCACAAAGTGCCGGATCACGTTCTGCACCCCACGGATGTTCGCGTCCACCAGCCGCGTGAATTCCCGGTCATCCTGCTCCCAAAGCGGCGCCAGCCGGTTGATGACCGCGGCGTTGTTGATGAGCAGGTCCGGGGGCTGATCGTGCTCAAGCACCTTGGCGGCCCAGAGCGCCACTTTGGCGTCGAGCCCGACATCGACGCAGGTGAAGTCGTGGGGCGCCCCGTGGGTCATCCGGAGGTCGAAGATGGCCCCACCCGTGCGGCCGCAACCGATGACCGTGTGCCCGGCGGCGATGAACTCCCCGACCAGCGCCCGGCCGAGGCCCCGGGTCACTCCCGTGATGACAATCTTCATAGGCGAAGCCGGAGCGTGCGCGGAGGGGCGGCGCCGAGGCGAGCCGGAAGCGGCGCCCCGGCGGGCAATGGCGTTGCCAGCCGGGGCTCGCGCCTGCTGGTCTGGCCCGGATGAAGTTAACCGCCCCCCACCTGTTCCTGCTCCCCTTGCTGCTGGGCGTGAGCGCCTTCGCCGGCCCGCGGCCGAATGTGCTGCTGCTGTGCGTCGACGACCTGAAGCCGAACCTCGGCGCCTACGGCGACCCCTGGGCGCGGACGCCGCACCTCGACCGTCTCGCCGGCCGCGGGATGCGCTTCGATCTGGCCTTCTGCAACCAGTCCGTCTGCTCCCCTTCGCGCAACAACCTGCTGCTCGGCTCCCGTTCGACCTCGCTCGGCATCTACGGCCTGGCGCAGAACTTCCGGCAGGCCGTACCGGGCGCCGTCACCCTCACCCAGCACTTCATCCGGCAGGGTTGGCGAGCCGAGGCCGTGGGCAAGATCCTGCATACCGGCCACGGTAACCGCGACGATGACGCCTCGTGGAGCGTGCCCACCGTCGTGGAGAAGGTGGTCGAGTACCTGGACCCGGCGAATTCGGCCAATGGCCAACTGACCCGCGAGGAGGCCTACTTCACCAACCAGCGCCTGGGCGAGATTCGCACGCTGCCCCGCGGCGCCGCCTGGGAACGGCTCGACGTCCCCGATTCGGCCTACGCCGATGGGCGGATCGCCGACGAGGGCATCCGCCGCCTCCAGGCCGCCGCCGGCCGGCAAGACACGCCCTTCTTCCTCGCCCTCGGCTTCGTGAAGCCGCATTTGCCCTTCACCGCTCCCTCCCGCTACTGGGACCTGCACGATCCGGCGCGATTGCCCTTGGCGGACTTCACCGCGGATCCGGAGGGGGCCCCCGCTTACGCCGGCAAGGTCGGAGGCGAGATCGTCAACTACAGTCCGCTTGAGGTGGACAACCTTCGCGGCGAGGCGCTGCAACGGACCTTGATCCACGCCTATTATGCGTGCGTCAGTTACGTGGATGCCCAGATCGGGCGCGTGCTCGCGGAACTGGACCGCCTGGATTTGGCCCGCAACACGCTGATCGTCCTCTGGGGCGACCACGGCTGGCACCTCGGCGACCACGGCTATTGGACGAAGCACACCAATTACGAGCAGGCGAACCGCATCCCGCTCGTCATCGTGGCGCCCGGGGTGGCCCGGCCGGGGACCTTCTCGCGGCAGCCGGCGGAGACGGTGGATATTTTCCCGACGCTGGCGGAGCTGGCGGGCTTGCCCCGGCCGGTCGGACCCCAGCCGATTGACGGCGTGAGCCTGGTCCCGGTGTTGCGGGATCCGGCCGCGCGCGTCCGCGACCACGCCTATCATTGCTACCCTCGCGAGGGACGGATGGGCCGCGCGATCCGCACCGAGCAACACCGGCTCGTGGAATGGAAGCGCCCGGGCGCGGCGCCGGAGACGGCGGAGCTGGAATTGTACGATTACGCAGCCGATCCGGCGGAGCGACGCAATCTCGCGGCGGCGCAGCCGGAGGTCGTGGCCCGGCTGCGCGCGATCCTCGCGCGTCACCCCGAGGCGCGCCCCTCGCTGTCCGCCCCAGGCAGCAAGAAAGCCAAGTGACGGCGGCGCCGGGGTCAGCCCCAGGCGAATAGCTGTTGCAGCACGGTCTCGAGATCCTTGCCCGCCTTCCAGCCGCCGCGCCACGGCACCGCGAGGATGCGGCTGCGCTGTTGGCGACCAATCGCGGGATCGACTTCCAGGAAGGAAGCTTGGTTCACCGGCAGACCTGTCGTCTCCGCGGCGCTCAGCGGGGTCCAGGCAAAGGGCAACCCGGTCCAATGGCACCGGATTTCCCAGCCAGCCACGGGGCCGAGGGGCAGCGGCTGACGGACCAGCGCGGGATAACGTTCGACGAAATCGGGCCGGCGGAACGAGGCCACCCGGAAGCGCACCGCGGTGGGTAAACGCGCGAGGAAGTCCCGTGGTTCAGCCACCTTGCCTTCCCGCCACTCATCGAAGAACCGCACCGGATCCACCCCGAGCAGGTTCATCCCGTTCCACATCCCGTGCTCATTACGTCCGCCGAGGCGGCGGCGCAGGTACCAGCCGTCAAAGTCCCGCGTCACCGCCAGCCCGACCTCGAAATGCAAGTGCGCCCGCGCCGGCGGGATGCGGTAGCCGCCGGTGCTGTGCCCCATCACGCCCAGCGTCTGCCCCGCCTGCACCGCGGCCCCGGGACGCACCTCGGGGGAGATCCGCGCGAGGTGGGCGTAAAGGGTGTAAACGGCGGGTTGCCGCGCGGGGTGCTCCAGCACCACGTAGCGGCCGTACCCGCTGTTCCCGGCGGTCCCGCTGACGTGACGCACGACGCCCTCCATCGCGGCGAAGACCGGGTCGGTGGCATTGCCCTGCCGGTCGCGGCCCACCGGCTGGATGTCGATGCCCTCGTGAAAACGACTGCCCCCGCTCCGCACCCCGCCGAATCCCCCGGATGCGGGATCGCCGGAGCCGGCGTGCTGGAGCCATTCGGAAACGGGCCGGCGTTCGCGCCAGCCCGGGTGCGGTGTGGGCCAGACCAGTTCAAAGCCCGGCCGGGTGGGCGCGGAGGCGCCCCGCGCGCACGTCCAGGCCGAAAGCCCGCCCAAAAACGCCCTTCGCCTCATCCCTTCCTCCGCAGTTCCCGCTGCAGGAATTCGGTGGTGCGCCGCAGCTTCTCCACCAGCTCGGGCAGGGCCTCGTCGTCCACCTCCACGAAACAGTACAGGATCCCGTCCGTGATGGGACCATCGATCCGGCGCACGCCGCTGGCGACTCCATCGAGGAAAAGCACGAGCCGGCGGCCCTGATTCGAACCGGTCATCCGGTACAGGTCACGGGCGGCGGACGGCGAAACCTGGAACATCAGGCAACGGCCCAGTTCCACCTGCACCAACTCGACGTTGATGATGTCCCCTTCGGTCACCACGGGCTGGGGATTCAGCCCGAGCCTGAGGCCGCTGCGCGGCAGCGTCGAAGGCACCCCTTGGCCCTGCTGGTTTTCCAAGTGGAAACGGGCGGTCAGCCGGGCCTCGGCGGGCAGCGGCGGGGTCGAGGCGCAGCCCCCGAGCGCCAGCGCCAAGGCGAAGAGCAGCAGGGCCCGCGGCATCAGGCGGGGACTCCGGTTTCGAGCGCGGCGATGATCCGCACGGCGAGGGCGTCCGCCAGCAGGCGTCCCCGGGGCGTGAGGCGAAGCGTGTCGGCGGACCGCTGCAGCATCCCTTCAGCCTCCAAGGTCGCCAGCTCCGCGTCGAGCGCCAACCACGGGAGCTCGGGGACCCGGCGGCGCCACGGGGCGAGATCCACCCCGGCGTTCATCCGGAGCCCGAAGATGACGGCATCCTCCGCCAGCAGGGCCGGGGTGAGCCGGGTGCGTTCGCCGGTCAGGCGCTCCCCTTGGTCGAGGGCGGTCAGCCACGCCTCCAGATCCGCGATGTTGCTGCCGCGCCAATCGCCCTCTTGGGAGGCGGCCGAGGGGCCGAGTCCGATCCACTGCCCCATCCGCCACGTCGAGACGTTGTGGGCGCAGGCGTGGCCGGGCCGGGCAAAGTTGGACACCTCGTACTGGGCGTAGCCGGCGGCCGCCAGCTGGGCCCAGGTGTCCTCGTACAGTCGCGCCTCGAACTCCGGATCCAGCCGCACCCGGCCCTGCGACAGCTTCAGCCACAGGCGCGTGTCCTCCTCGAAGGTCAGGCAATAGGTCGAGAGATGGTCGGGGCCAAGCTCGACCGCGCGCCGCACGTCCGCCGCCCACTCCTCGGCCGTCTGGCCGGGCAGGGCAAACATCAGGTCCAGGTTCACGCTCGCGAAACCCGCGCCGTGGATGCATTCCCAGGCCCGTTCGATCTGCGCGAGTGAATGCCGGCGACCCAAGGCCTCCAGCAAGGCCGGCTGAAAGCTCTGGACCCCGAGGGAAATCCGCGTGACCCCGCCTTCCCGCAGGACGGCGAGGCGTTCGGGGCTCACTGACCCCGGCGCAAGTTCGATGCTCCATTCCCTGGGGGAGCCGCCGCAACGGGCACGGATGACCTCCAGCAACCGGGCGAGATCGCGGGGGGCCAGTAATCCGGGCGTGCCCCCGCCGATGAAGACGGTGTCGATGCGGGCCGGCGTGGGCACCAGTTCCGCCTCCCGGGCCACACCCGCCAGATAGCGCCGGATCTGCCCCGCCTCCGGTTGTTCCTGGTAGAAGGCGCAGAAGTCGCAGGTGGACGCGCAGAACGGGACGTGCACGTAAAGCCCCGTGGATTGCTCCGGCGAGGGCCACGTGACGGCGGGGAACCCGGACCGCTCCGAACCTGTCATCGACCCGTTCATGGCTTGCCATTGAAGCCGGCTCTTCCCACCACTCATAGGAAAAAATGCACTCCCTCGTCCGTCCCGTCGCGACCAAGATCCTCGTCTGGCTAGCCTGCGCCGCCGGCCTTGCGCTCCTCAGTGGGTGCGACGCGGTGACGCTCACGGACCTCACGCCGAAGTCGATGGCGGAGAACCCGTCCCAGATCTACACCTTCAGCCTCCGCATCGCGAAGCGCACGAGCACCGTGGTCGGGCTGACGCCGAACATTGTGGTCGACGGGAAGAGCTTCGAGATGAAGCCCAGCCCGCTCGGCGGCGGCCTGCACGAGTTCGAGTATCAGCTGCCTGCCGGCCGCGACCGTCTGGCCTACTACTTCCTCGTGACCTACAACGTCGAGGGTAACGGCGTCCTCACCCCCCGCGAGGCCTACACGCAGGTCGAGACGGTGCAGATCGTACGCCGCTACGTGCTGTCGCTGGAGGTCAACCGCGGCCCGGTCGGAGCCCGGATCAGCGTGGTCGGCCGCGGCTTCACCCCGCAGGACGTGATCCAGTTCAATGGTTCTCCCGCTCGGACCGCCTTCGAGTCACCCAACTCCATCAGCTTCTTCGTCCCGGCCCTCGAGGCCAACCGCAACTATCAGGTGGCCGTGGCCAGCGCCGCGGGCACCTCTCCGGTGGGCACCTTCCGGATCGACCCGAGTAGCATCACGGTCTCCCCGTCCGCCCTCACCCTCCGCACCGGCGAGCGCGCCAGTCTGAGCTTCGCGCTGCCCAATCCCGCCCCGGTCGGCG
The DNA here is from genome assembly GCA_016871595.1 of Verrucomicrobiota bacterium. Taxonomy (GTDB): domain Bacteria; phylum Verrucomicrobiota; class Verrucomicrobiia; order Opitutales; family Opitutaceae; genus ER46. Next base: position 57,592 of record VHCY01000001.1, on the reverse strand, counting down.
GCACCCTGCTGGACGTCGCCACCGACGTGCCCGAGAGCGTGATTATGCCCGAGGTGATCGTGCCGCAGGGACAGACGCAGGTGACCGTGAACGTCGAGGGCGGCAAGCCGGGCTCCGGCAAACTGTACCTCAAGGGCTACGGCTCCGGCGAGGTGACCGTGCCCGTGACGGTCAGCCCCCGCTGATGGGGCTCAGCGCCAATTCAATGACCACCGGACGGTGGTCGCTGGCCTGACGCACGTCCGGTCCGTCCAGAATCACGCCCGGCCCCGCGACCCACGGCGCCAAGGCGGGCGAGAACAGGATCAGATCGACCCGCGCGTAGGTCTCCCCCCGGCGGTAGTGGTGCGTCCACGAGTCGCCCCGCTCATCGGCCGCCGGCGCCAGGCGGAGCACCTCGGTGCGGCCGCGCCGACGGAGCAGTTGCACCGCTGGGCCATTCGGGACCTCGTTGCAGTCGCCCAAGAGCAGGAAACGGGCGCCACGGGCATCGGGGAAGCGTTCGCGCAGGCGGTCCCGCACCGCCCCGGCCTCCGCCCGCCGGAGCGCGTCTGCCCGGGGATCGCGGGGGTCGTCGGACAAGGGGCTCTTCAGGTGCAGGACGATCAGCGTGAGGTCGCCCTCGGAAGTGACGAGCGTCGCTTCCAGCAAGCCGCGGCGCAGGCGGGTGGTCTGGCCCAGGTAGGGAAACTCCAGGTCCCGGTGCGTGTGGACCGCGTGAAGCGGACGTCGTGACAGCAGGGCGTTGCGCCGGGGCTCGCCGTCCGCGGCGATGGCGCGGTGGGGGTAATGGAGCCCCTCCCGGGCGAGGTCGCGCGCCAGTTCCTCCAGATACGCGGGCGGACCCATTTCCTGCAGGGCCAGCACATCGGCGTCGAGGCGGTGTAAAGCGGCTCGCAGGGCGGCCTTTTCGGCCTCCGGCTTGGGATATTCGGAGCGGTAACCGGCGGCGGTCACGCGGCCGGCCGGTCCGTAGTTGGCGATATTCCAGGTCGCGATCCGAAGGGGTTCCCCGGCCAACCGGCCCGCGGCCAACAGCAGGAGGAGCACCCCGGTCCTCCGACCGCGACCGATGCGGGGAGCCAGCCTCGGGCTCACCCCCGGGCGGGCGCCGCCAGCAGCGCCCGTTCCCGCTCCACCAGCGTGGGGTGCGAGTAATGGAACCCGCTGTACCACGGGTGCGGAGTGAGGTTGGTGAGGTTCTTCTGCGCCAGCTTGCGAAGCGCGGCGATCATCGGGGCCGCCCCGCCGACCGCTTCCCGGGCGAAGGCGTCCGCCTCGTACTCGTGACGGCGCGAAAGCAGGTTGCTAAGCGGGGAGAACCAGAAGGTGACGGCGCCGCTGAGCAGCCCGAAGAGCAGGAATGAGGGCGCGAGCTGGGCGGGCGGGAACCCGAAGGCGGGGTTGAACCAGGAGCTGTTCGCCAACCAGGCGATGGCCGCAAAGGCCGAGAGCATCATCAGCGCCGAGAGCGCGATCAGCTTGGGGATATGGCCGCGGCGGTAATGGCCGATCTCGTGGGCGAGCACGGCCTCCAGCTCCTCCGCCGTCAGCTGGGCCACGAGCGTGTCGAACAGCACGATCCGCCGGAAGCGGCCGAAGCCCGTGAAGTACGCGTTCGAGTGGCCGGAGCGCTTGGAACCGTCGATGACCTCGATCGCGCGTGCCTGGAAGCCCGTGCGGTCGCCGAGCGCCATCAGACGATCGCGCAACGCCCCCTCCGGCAAGGGCGTGAGCTTGTTGAACAGGGGAAGAATGAGCTTGGGATAGAGGATGAGCATCAGCAGTTGGAACCCGAAGAGCAGGGCGAAGCCCCAGAGCCACCACGCGGCGCCGACCCAGCGCACCAGCGAGAGCAGCGCCCACAGCAGCGGGAAACCCAGCAGAAACATCAGGGCCGTGCCCTTCAACTTGTCGGTGACCCACAATTGCGGGGTCGACTGATTGAAGCCAAAGCGTTGCTCCAGCCGGAACTGCTCCCACCATTCGAACGGCAGCGAGGGGATCGCCAGGAGAACGCTCGCCAGCAGGACGAAGAGGGCCTGGTTCCAAGTGGAGTCCGGATCGCCCCAGACGGCCGTCTCATTGAAGAGCAGGGGCAGAATCCCGCTGAGCAGGGCAAGGGCCAGCACCAGTGTGTCGAACACCTCGGACAGCATCCCGAAGCGCGAGCGGGCCAGGGTGTAATCCACCGCCCGGCGATAGGTGGCCGCGTCCATCGTCGCCGCGACGGCGGGCGGTGCGCTCGCGGCGTTCCGGCGCACCTCCGCGCGATTGAGGGCGGACAGGACGAGGGAGGCGGCGAGGCGGAGGGCCAGCAGGCCGAGGGCGATCCAGAGGACGGAAACCATCCGACCACGAGATGCGATCGCGCGGACGCCGCGAGCCGAAAGATGATTTGAAATACCGCGGTCCGGCTCCATCGTGCCGACGTGGAAAGCTCTTCCGTGCAACCTTCGTTTGAGGAGGCCCTCACCCGGCTCGAGGCCATCGTGGAATCGATGGAGGCGGGCGATGTCCCCCTCGCCGACCTCATCGCCCGCTTCGAGCAGGGCACGCAACTGCTCAAGGTGTGCGAGGGACGGCTCCAGGAGGCCGAGCTCCGGATCGAACAGCTTCGCCGGCAGAAGGACGGGGCCCTCGTGACCGAGCGCTTTGAAACCGCCCGGGAGGCCTGAGCCGATGCCACACCGCACCGCCGCCACCCCCGCGCCCGCGGGCCCCCGCCTGCTCGACGCGATCCAAGGCCCTTCCGATGTCAAGGCCCTCGCCCCCGCGCAGCTGCCGCAGCTGGCGCAGGAGATCCGCGAGGAGCTCATTGCCGTGACCGCCCGCAACGGCGGCCACATCGGGCCCAACCTCGGGGTGGTCGAGCTCACCGTGACGCTGCACCGGGTCTTCGATAGCCCGCGGGATTCCTTTGTCTTCGATGTGGCCCACCAGGGCTACGTCCATAAGCTGTTGACCGGTCGCGGCGGGGACTTCTTCCGGCGGCTCCGCCAGAGCGGTGGGGCGAGCGGCTTCCTCACCCGGGGCGAGAGCCCCCACGACGCCTTCGGGGCAGGCCACGCGGGCACCGCCCTCTCCGCGGCGCTCGGGATGGCGACCGCCCGCGACCTGCGCGGCAGCGCGGAGCACGTGGTGGCGGTCTGCGGCGACGCCGCCTTCACCTGCGGGGTGACGCTCGAGGCGCTCAACAACGTGGTCAGCGCCACCAAGCGGCTGATTGTCATCCTGAACGACAACGAGTGGTCCATCGCGCGCAACGTCGGCGCGATCTCCCGCTACCTGAACCGTCTCAGCACGAACCCCACCTACAACCGCATCCACCACGACGTGGAGGCCTTCTTCAAGAGCTTCCCGGCGGGGGTGGAGATGAACCGGGTCTACACCAAGTGGAAGCGGGAGACGAAGGACTTCTTCGTGGAGTCCTCGCTGTTCGAGAAGTTCGGCCTGCGCTACCTGGGCCCGGTGGATGGCCACGATCTCGAGGCCCTCGCCAAGAACCTGGAGTTCGCCAAGCACTGCGACGTCCCCGTGCTGGTGCACGTTTTGACCAAGAAGGGCCGCGGCCTGCCCGCGGCGGTCGAACACCCGGAGCGTTTCCACGGGGCGTCGCCCTTCGATCCCCTCACCGGCGAAGGCCGCAAGGGAACCACGGGCGCCCCGCCGAACTACCAGGACGTGCTCGGTCAGGCCCTGACCCGTTTCGCCCAGGCGGACCGGAACATCGTGGGGATCACCGCGGCGATGCCCAGCGGCACCGGCTTGTCGCACTTGGCGAACACCCTGCCCGGCCAGTTCTTCGATGTGGGCATCGCCGAGGAGCACGCCGTGCTGTTCGCGGCCGGCCTCGCGACCAAGGGCATCCGGCCCGTCTGCGCGATCTATTCGACGTTCCTTCAGCGCGCCTACGATCAGGTGATCCACGACGTCGCCCTGCAGAACCTGCCGGTCACGTTCTGTATGGACCGGGCCGGGCTATCCCCGGCGGACGGCCCCACCCATCACGGCCTGTTCGACCTTTCCTACCTGCGGTGCGTCCCGAACCTGACGGTGATGCAGCCCAAGGACGAGGATGAGCTCGTCGATATGCTCCACACGGGGCTCCACCTGCCGGGTCCGTCGTGCCTGCGCTACCCCCGTGGCGCGGGCACCGGCCAGCCGATTAAGGCGACGCCCGCGCTGCTGCCCGTCGGCCAGGCCGAGGTCCTGCGCGAGGGTTCCAACATTATGATCTGGGCCTTGGGCTCGATGGTCACAGACGCCCTCGCCCTCGCCGACCGCCTGGCCACGGAGGAGAACCTTTCCGTGGGGGTGGTGAACGCGCGCTTCGTGAAGCCGCTCGACCGGACCCTGCTGCTGAGCCACGCGGCTTGCATTCCCCTGCTCGTCACCTTGGAGGACCACGTGCTGGCTGGTGGCTTTGGCAGCGCGGTGCTCGAGGTGGTGCAGGAGGGCGACTGCCCCTGCGCGGTGGAGCGGTTGGGGTGGCCGGATCGCTTCGTGGAACACGGTTCGAACGTCGAGGTGCTCCGCGCCGCGCACGGTCTGGCCTCGGCGGACCTCCACCGGCGCGTGCTCGCGCGCTGGGGCAGCCTGCAGGCCGAACGAATCCCGGCTGATCTTTGAGGAGCGACCGGCGATCGTCCGATCCTGGTCGAGGTCGCTCATCGCTGGCGCGCCCTCCAATCGCCGTGAACCGCCGCGGACGCGGAATGGCGTGGCGGGGCCGGCTCCACGGGCACCGCACGGGCCCTCGGCTTGCCACCAGCGATCTTCCAGTGATCCTCCAGTGTGCCTCCAGTCGAATTCAGACCCGATCCGAACCTTGATCCGCGTTGAGGCCAGCCAACCGGCGCGAAAAAAGCCGCCCTTGGGAGGGCGGCTCGAAAAGAAAACGGAAACGGGGTCCGCTTACTTCTTGGCCTTGGCGATGTCGCCGGCGCCACCGCACTTGGTGCAGTTCTTGCCATCCTTGGCGGCGTCGACGCAGCACTTGTGGGCGCAGGCCTTGCCGTCCTTGGCGGCGGCGGCGCAGCACTTGCCGGGCTTGCTCTCGGCCGCGCCCGCGAAGGCGAGACCCGTGGCGAAGGCGGACACAAAGAGGAGGGAAAGGAGCTTCTTCATAATTTGGTTTTAGGGACTAAGGTTTAGGGTGCGGGTGGAAATTGGTGCGGGCGGCGGGAGTCGAACCCGCCTCTCAGGCTTGGGAAGCCCACATAATAGCCGATATACTACGCCCGCGAGGGCGCGGAAAGAAGTAGGTGAAGAACGATCGGGCGCAAGCGTAAATCCGCGCCGGCGTAGGATTACCGATAGCCCTTCCGCCCCTCCAGGGCGCTCCGCAGGGTCACCGCATCCGCATAAAGCACCCCTCCCCCGCTCGGCAGGCCAAAGCCGATCCGCGAGGTCCGCACCTCCCGGTCGGCCGGCAGGTGTTCGGTCAGGTAATGGCAGGTCGCCTCGCCCTCGACGTCATTCGGCAGCGCCAAGATGAGCTCCGTGACCTCCCCCGAACGCACCCGCTCCAGCAACGGCGCGAGGTGCAGCTGTTCCGGGCCCACCCCCTGAATGGGCGAAAGCTTGCCGTGCAGCACGTGGTAACGGCCCCGGAAAGCCCCGCTGCGCTCGATCGCCACCAGGTCGGGCACGTGTTCCACCACGCAGACCACGCCGGCGTCGCGGCGCTCATCCGCGCAGATCGCGCAGGCGGGGCCCTCGGCCACGTTGCCGCACCGCTCGCACCGGCGTACCGCGGCCGCGGCCGCTTCCAGCGCCGCCACCAGCTCCGGCAGGCGCGCGGGCTTCTCCACCAGAAGGTGCAGCGCGATGCGCTCGGCCGACCGATAGCCCAAGCCGGGCAACTGCTTCAGCTGCTGCTGCAGGCGTTCAAAGGCCGGACTCATCGCCGCGGAAGACCGGGGCCGCCCCCGGACAAATTAAAACAAGCCCGGCATCTGGAAGGAGCCGGTGACCTTCTGCATCTCGGATTCGTGGTAGTCCTTCGCCTGCTTGGCCGCATCCTGCACCGCGGCCAATACCGTGTCCCCCACCAGCTTGGCATCCTCCTTGAGGAACTCCGGATCGAGCGTGAGGGCCACGAAGCGGCCGCTGCCCGTGACCTTGACCTTCACGGCCCCGCCCCCGCTCGAGACGTCGATCTCCTTCGCGTCCAGCTGGGCCTGCAGCGCCTCGATGCCGCGCTTCATTTTCTCCGCCTGTTTCACCAGTTTGCCGAGTCCAGCCATAGGAAGGGTAAGATTAACCCCGGAAGTGACCCGGGCGATCCGCTCAAGGCGATACAAAACCGGCGTAGCCCGCGCGGAAGTCGGGGTACTGTGGCCGCCAGCCCAGCAGATCCCGCGCGCGGCGGCTCCGGATGATGCGGTCCGGCGCCGGCCCCTCGCGGCGAGGCCCTTCCTCGCCGGTGAAGACCGGCGGCGGCACGCCCAACCGGGACGCCAGCCACGCCACGACCTCGCCACGCGTGGCCGCGCCGTCGTCAGCCAGATTGTAGATTCCGCCGGGAATCCCGGGCGCCGCCCGCAGCACGGCCTCCACGCCCGCCGCGGCGTCGTCGCGGTGGATCAGGTTCAGGTGCACCTCCGGGCGTCCGGAAATCGCCCCCGCACGGACCTGCCGCGCCAGATGATCCCGATCGGGCCCGTAAATCCCCGCCAGCCGCAGGACAAAGGCCCGGAAAGCCGCCGGCTCCGCCAACAGGAGCCGCTCCGCCTCCAACAGCAACTGCGCGCGTTCCCCGCCCCCCACCGGGGCGGTCTCATCGATCTCCGCGCCCCCGGAAACCGGATAGACGGAGGTGCTGCCCGTGTAGACCACGGTGCGAATCCCCGGGCGCGGGCGCGCCCAGCGCAGCAGCGATTGCATCCCCTCGACGTAGCTGCGCCGGTAACCTTCAAGTCCGCCTCCGCCGGCGCTCACGCAATTGACGACCGCGGCAATCCCCTCCGGCACCCGCGAATGCCAGGCGTCCCCGGACAATTCCGCGATCAACGCCGAGATTCCCGCGCGCTCCAGCGCCGCGGCGGTATCCGGATTGCGGGTGAGCCCCGTGACCCTCACCCCACGGGCACGCAACCGGAGCGCCACCGCCTGACCGACGTAGCCGCACCCGACGATGAAAACGCCGCCACCTGAGTCCGCGTCCATTCCTCCATCGCAGCGACTCGTGCCGCCCGCGCGAGGCTAATCCTTCCCGCGTTTCGCCTTGTCGCGTCGCGACCCCGGCGAAACGTTCCCGGGGTGTCCCTCGCCTCCCCTGCCCTCCCGCGCAAGGTTCTGGTGCCCCTCGCGCCCGGCTTTGAGGAACTGGAGGTGGTGGCCCCGGTGGACGTCCTCCGCCGGGCCGGGGCTGAGGTGACCCTTGCCGCCTTGGACGCGACGCTCCCCGTGCGTGGGCGCAACGGACTCACCTTGGTCGCGGATACCCGCTGGGATGCCCTTGGTGAAGGCGCCCACGACTGTTTGCTGCTCCCGGGAGGCCCGGCGGTGGCGCTGCTGCGGCGCCACGCGGGCCTGCTGGCGCGGGTGCGGGCCCAGGACGCCGCCGGCGGTTGGATCGCGGCGATTTGCGCGGCGCCGACGGTATTGCTGGACGCAGGCGTCCTCGGCGGGCGCCGGCACACGGCGCATCCCTCCGTGGCTGGGGAGTTGCCGCGGGCGGAGTGGGGTGAGGCCGTCGTGGTCGATGGGCGACTCATCACTTCGCGCGGGGCTGGTACGGCCCTGGCCTTCGGCCTGGAGGTGGCGGCGCGGGTCGTGTCCCCGGCACAGGCCGCGGCGGTGCGGACGGCGATCGCGGCTTAAGCTCAATTTATGCGGACCTTTGATTTCGCGGTGATCGGCGGCGGCAGCGCCGGCTTCAATGCGGCGCGGGTCGCGGCGGCCTTGGGCCGCCGGACGGCGCTGATCGATGGGGCGAAGGAATTGGGCGGGCTCTGCATTTTGCGGGGCTGCATGCCCTCCAAGACCCTGCTTTACGCGGCCGAGGTCCTGCATCACGCGCGCCACGCGGGCCGGTTCGGCCTGCGGGTGCCCTCCGCGAGGGCGGATATGCCCAAGCTGGCCGCCCGCAAGCGGCGGATCATCGGCGAGTTCGCGTCCTATCGGCAGCAGGCGATGGCCCGGGCGGACTTCTCCCTGATCCGCGCGCAGGCCCGGTTCCTAGATCCGCACACGCTCGCCTTGTCCAACGGGCAGCGGCTACGGGCGAAGCAGTTCCTGATCGCCACCGGTTCCCGGGTCTCGGTCCCGCCCATCGACGGCCTGGCCGAAGCCCAGGCCTGGACCAGCGACGAGGTCTTGGATCTCGATTTCCTGCCGCCGCAGGTGGTCGTGCTGGGAGGGGGCGTCGTGGCCTGCGAGTTGGCGCAGTTGCTGGCGCGGTTGGGTTCCCGGGTGACCGTGATCCAGCGGAGCGCGCAACTGCTCCGCGACCATTCGCCCGAGGCGGCGCAAGCGGTGACGGCGGCCCTGCGGGAGGAAGGCCTGCGGATCATCACGGATACCCGCCTCGAACGGGTGGCGCGCACCCCGCGCGGGTTCCGCGTGGACTACACGCACGCAGGCCGAAGCCACACGCTCCGCACGCCCCATCTGGTGAACGCCTTGGGCCGGGAGCCGCACACCGCCGGACTCGACCTGGCGGCGGCGGGGGTCCGCGTCCTCCCCGGTGGCCGCGTGGGGATCAATCGGTGGCAGCAAACCTCACAGCCCCATATTTACGCGGGGGGCGATTGCAGCGGACCGGCGGAGATCGTGCACATCGCCATTCAACAGGGCGAATTGGCGGCCCGGCACGCCGCGGGCGTCAAAGGACTGAAGCCCGTGGACTTCTCCCTGTTGCTGAACGTGGTCTTCACCGACCCGCAGGTGGCGACCCTGGGACTTTTGGAACGGGAGCTCCAGGCGGCCGGCCGGCCCTATCTGGCGGCCAGCTATCCCTTCAATGATCACGGCAAATCCATCCTGATGGAGGCCCTCCACGGTCACGTGAAGGTCCTCGCGGAGCCGCGGCGTGGCCGGCTGCTGGGCGTGGAGATCGTCGGCCCGTCCGCCGGTGAACTCATCCACGCTTTCACCGGCCCGATGGCGATGCGCGCCACCGCGGCCGACCTGTTGCGGGCGCCCTGGTACCATCCGACTTTGGCCGAGATCGTGACCTACCCTCTGGAGGAGATCGTCGAAAAGCTACCGGGCTGAGGCTGGCTCGGGCCCTGACTGCCTCAGGCGGCGAGGCGCAGCAGGTCCGCGAGGTCCACCCGCCCCTCGTAGAGGGCCTTGCCGACGATGACCCCGTCGAGCCGGGGTTCGCGGCGGGCCAAGGCCGCCAAGGCGATCACATCCTCCCGGCGACTGACGCCGCCGCTGGCGATCACGTTAGCCTTGCCTGCCGCCAGCATCGCCTCCTGGGCGGGGAGATTCGGGCCCGTCAACATCCCATCAGTGCCGATGTCGGTATGGATGAGCGTGCGCACGCCGAGGGCGTCCATTCGCCGGGCCAGATCCAGCGCGCTGAGCCCCGAGTCGGCTACCCAGCCCTTGACCGCCACCTGACCGTTCTTCGCGTCGATGCCGACGGCGATCCGTTCCCCGAAGGCCTGGACCAGTTCGCCGACAAAGGCGGCGCTTTCAGCCGCGCGAGTGCCGATCACGACCCGGGCGACGCCGAGGCCGAGCGCCTGTTCCACGGCCGCCCGCGTGCGCAGGCCGCCGCCGAGCTGGACCTGCAGCCCTTGGGCGACGATGGCGCGGACGGCGGTCCCGTTGCGCGGTTCCCCGGCAAAGGCGCCGTCGAGGTCTACCACGTGGACCCACTTGCTGCCGGCCTGGCGGAACCCGGCGGCGACCGCGGCGGGATCCTCGGCGTAAACCGTCTCCTGATCCGCCCGCCCCTGCAGGAGGCGGACGCACCGGCCACCGCGGATATCAATCGCTGGATAAATGGTCATTTTGGCTTTCCGAAAGGACAGTTTCGTTTTCAGGCTCCGCCGAACGCAACCGAACTTTCGTCCCAATGTCCTCCTACACCGTCCCGCCGTTTCTCGCCGCCCTGCTCGCCGCCCGTTCGCCCTCCGGCTACGAGACGGAGGCTCAGGCGGTGTTCGACGAGCACGTGCGCCCCTCGGCCGACGCCTACGCGCGGGATCCCTTGGGCAACCGCCTCGCGACCCTCAATCCCTCGGGCGACCCGGTGGTGATGTTCGCCGGACACCTGGACGAACTCGGGCTGATCATCACTTACATCAACAAGGAGGGATACCTCTACTTTGATACCATCGGCGGGCACGACCTCAGCGTCATCTCCGGGCGCCGGGTGCTGATCCAGACCGCACAGGGCATCGTGCGGGGCGTGACCGGCAAGCGGGCCATCCACCTGATGGAGGAGGACGAGCGGAAGCGCGTGCCGAAGAAGCACGAGATCTGGATCGACATCGGGGTGCGCTCCAAGGCGGAGGCCCTGGCGCGGGTGAACATCGGGGACGTCGCGACCTACGATCACGGCCTCGAACTGTTCAATGGCAGCATCGGGGCGGCGCGGGCCTTCGACAACAAAGTCGGGGCCTATGTGGTCGGCGAGGCCCTGGTGCGGCTCGCGCGCCAGAAGGATCGCCTGAAGGCGCGGGTCGTGAGCGTGGCGACCACCCAGGAGGAGATCGGGGTCCGCGGGGCGACCACGTCCGCCTACGCGGTCAACCCGCACGTGGCCGTCGCCGTGGACGTCGGCCACGCGACGGATCATCCCGACTGTGACAATCGCCGCTTCGGCGAGACCAAGCTCGGCGGCGGACCGATCCTCTGCCGAGGCGCCAACATCAATCCGCGGGTGTACGAGCGGCTGGAGCGCGCGGCGCGAAAAAACTCCATTCCCTTTCAAGTGGAGGCGGATCCCCGGCCGACCGGCACCGATGCCCGGGCCATCCAAATGGCCCGGGGCGGCGTCGCGACCGGTCTGGTGAGCATTCCTCTCCGCTATATGCACACCCCGAGTGAGGTCGTGGACTTGGAGGACGTGGAGCGCTGCGTGCAGCTGCTGGTCGCCTTCGCCCAGGACATTGAGCCGGGCGAGAACGGGCACTGGTGAGCACCGTTCCGGAATCGGATTGAAGCGTCCCGCCCGGCTGCCGCAGCCTCCCTTCCTATGGACCCCCACCAGCAGGAAATCCTCGAGATCTTCACCCGCACCAAGGCGCTCCAGCAGGGACACTTCGTGCTCCGCTCCGGCCTGCATAGCGGTCATTATTTCCAATGCGCTCAGGTATGCCAGCAGCTCGATGCGGTTGAACGCCTGGCCGAGCTCCTGCTCGCCAAGCTGCGCGCCCAGGGAATCCAGTTCACCACGGTGCTGGCTCCCGCGATGGGTGGCTTGGTCATCGGCCAGGAGATTGCGCGGCAGGCCCGGGCCCGGTTCATCTTCGCGGAGAAGGAGAACAATGTGCTGGTGCTCCGCCGCGGCTTCACCCTCACCCCGGGTGAGAGGGTGCTCGTCGCCGAGGACGTCGTGACCCGCGGGGGCCGCGTCCTGGAGTGTCTGGAGATCATCCGGCAGGCAGGCGGGACGGCGCAGGCCATCGCGATGCTGGTCGATCGCAGCGCGGGCGTGGCCCGCTTCGCGGTACCGGCGGTTTCCCTGCTGGAACTGAGTTTCCCGACTTATCCGGCCGACGCCGTGCCGGAGGCACTGGCCCGCATCCCCGTCACCAAGCCGGGCAGCTGAGCGCGGCGCCCGGGGTCCGGGCCCTCACTTGACGGTGATCACCAGGTAGCGGATCCCGCGGCCATCGAAGACCGCGAGCAGGTTGCGTCCGCTGCGGATGCGTTCCCGGCCGGCCGCCAGGTCCGGGACCGGCGCCCGGTTGATCTCCAGGATCACCATTCCTTCGGCCAAGCGGCCGCGGTGCGGGGAATCCTCGCTCACCCGCGTGACCACCAGGCCGGCGATCCGGGAATCGTTCAAGCCGAGCCGTCGCCGCACCTCCGGCGTGAGCGGGGCTGCCTCCACGCCGGCGACCAGCTCGTCCGGGTTGTCGATCACCCGGCCCAGCTCGACCTCCACGGTGCGCGCTTTGCCGTCACGCAGCACCTTTAGGCTAACCTTGGAGTCCGGCAGGCACTGCGCCACGAGGACGCGGAGTTCCTCCCAAGAGAGGACATTCTGGCCGTTGAGGGCGACGATCACATCCGCCCGGCGCAGGCCGGTGGCCTCGGCCGGGCTGGCGGCGTCGATTTCGGTGATGATCACCCCGCGGGTACCCCGCGCCAGACCCAGCTGTTCGGCCAGTTCCGCGGTGAGGGTGTCGCTCGTGACCCCGAGATAGCCGCGCGCGACGGTGCCGGTCTCCACCAGGCTGTTCATAATGAAGCGGGCCAGGTTCACCGGGATCGCGAACCCGATGCCGATATTGCCCCGGGACGGGGAGATGATGGCGCTGTTGACCCCGATCAGGCGTCCGCGGGCATCGATCAGCGCCCCGCCGGAATTGCCCATATTGATTGCGGCATCCGTCTGGATGAAATCCTCGTACCCGGAAACCCGCTCCAGCAGCCCCAGACGGCTCCGGCCCTTGGCCGAGACGATGCCCATCGTGACGGTCTGGCCAACCCCCAGGGGATTGCCGACGGCGAAGGCGATGTCCCCGACGCGGACCCGGTCGCTGTCGGCCACGGTCAGTACCGGGAGTCCCTCCGCCTCGATCTTCAGGACGGCCACGTCCGTCTTCGGATCGGTGCCCACGACGCGCGCCGGGAAATCGCGATCGTCGGCGAGGGTGACCTTCAACTCATCCGCACCTTCGATCACGTGATTGTTGGTCAGGATGTACCCGTCAGGGGAGACGATGACCCCGGAGCCCAGACCTTCCTGGCGGCTCTCACGCTCCGGCAGGTCCCCGAAGTATTGCCGGAAGAGCGGGTTGATGGCCATCCGCTCCTTGACGATCCGGGTGGAGTAGACCGAGACCACCGCCTTCTGGGCGGGTTCAATGACGTCCGCGTAACTCCTCAGGCGGGCCGGCTCCAAGCCCGCCTCCAGCGGCGAGGCATCCAGGCGGACCGCGGGGGGCGCGGGACGCACGGCCGGGGCCGAGCGCGCCTTGGGTTCGGCGGCAACCGCGGAGGCGGCCGCCAGCAGGACCACGGCCAGAAGGCGAAAGGCGGGGACGGGCATGCCGGGACCTTACATCAGATCCCGCGGGAGACAATCCCGGCTCAGAAGCCCTTCACCCGGAATAGTCCCGTGACGCTCTCGTTGCTGTTGATCCGCTGGATGGCCTGGCCGAGCAGGTTGGCGATGCTGAGAACCGTGACGGGGAGCCCGAGGGTGTTGACCGGGGTGGAATTCGTCGTGATCAGCTCGTCGATCAGACCCGACTTTAGACGATCGACAGAAACCTCATTCAAGATGCAGTGGCTGACCGCGGCGCGGATGCGCTTGGCGCCGTGGGCCCGGAGGATTTTGGCGGCGGCGCAGAGGGTGCCGGCGGTCTCCGTGATATCGTCCACCAGGAGCACATCGCAGCCCTCGACGTCGCCGACCACGTTGATCGCTTCGACCGTCGTGGCGTTCTTGCGCTTCTTGGCGACGAGGGCGAGCCCGGCGCCAAGGATATCGGCATAGGCGGCCGCCATCTTCATCCCACCGACATCCGGGGAACAGACCACGAACTTCTCGGGCTTCGAGCGGGACAGGTATTCGAAGAAGACCGGCGAGGCGTACAGGTGATCCACCGGGATATCGAAGAACCCCTGGATCTGCTGGCTGTGCAGGTCCATCGTGAGGATCCGGTTCGCGCCGGCGGCCACGATCAGGTTGGCCACCAGCTTGGCCGTGATCGGCACGCGGGGCTGGTCCTTGCGGTCCTGGCGGGCGTAACCGTAGAACGGCAGCACGGCCGTGATGCGCTGGGCGGAGGCGCGCCGGGCCGCGTCGATCATAATCAGCAACTCGACCAGGTGGTGATTGGTCGGGGGGCAGGTCGACTGGATGATGAAGACGTCGTTGCCGCGGACGTTCTCGTTGATTTTGACGAACGTCTCGCCGTCCGGGAAGCTCGTGACCGTCGCCTCGCCCAGCGGCTCGCCAATGGCGCGGCAGATCTCCTCGGCGAGGACGCGATTTGAATTACCCGAGAGGATCTTGAGCCGGGAGTCGGTCATTGCCGCGGATGTTGGCGGGAGCCGCCGCGGGCGGAAGCTCTTTTTCACGGGCGAGTTGCTGTTCCAGGGTATCGACCCGGCGGAAAAGGTCGGGTAACCGCTGTTTGAGGACGGCGATCCGGCGCTCGAGCATCAGGGGAATGGCCGGACTGCCGTTGACGAACACCCCGGCCTCCAAGTCCGTGGTGACCGCGGCCCCGCCGCCGACCTTAGCCCCCTTGCCGAGGCGGAGGTGCCCCGCGACGCCGGCCTGACCGCCCAGGACCACGTAATCCTCGATCACGGTGCTGCCCGAGACTCCCGTCTGGGCGCAGAGGATGCAATGGCGCCCGATGCGGACATTATGGGCGATCTGGACCAGGTTATCAATCTTGGTGCCGGCCCCGATGGTCGTGGCCCCGAAACGCGCGCGGTCGAGGGTCGTATGCGCGCCGATCTCCACGTCATCGCCGATCTCCACGCGGCCAACCTGCGGAACCTTGGCGTGTCGGCCTTGGACGAACTCGTAACCAAACCCATCCGCGCCCACCACCACGCCCGGATGCAGCCGTACGCGGCGCCCGACCTTGCATTCAGCGGCGATGATCACGCCGGGCGACAGCCAGGATTCTTCGCCGACCCGGGCGGAACGGCCGACAAAGACCTGCGCCTGAAGATGGACGCCCTCCCCTACGTCCGCTCCAGCTTCCAGCACGCAGAGGGGACCGATCGTCGCCGAGGCGGCGATCTGGGCTCCGGGCGCGACCACCGCGGAGGGGTGAATCCCGGGTACTGGACGCGGCCACAATGCCTGCTCCATTCGAGCGCAGATCAACGCCAAGGCGGCGGAAGGGTTTGGCACCACCAGCAACTCCTGATCAGGCCCCGGAGCACCTTTGTAATCGGGCGGGACAAGGATGACGGAGGCCAGGGAGCCAAGGACTTCGCCCTTGTAGCGGGCGTTACCGAGAAAAGAGAGGTCCCCCGGGGCTGCCTCGGTGAGCGCGGCGATGCCGGTCACCGGGATCGGACAGGAGCCGCGTCGGGCCTGAGCCTGGCAGAGAGAGGCGAGTTCGTCTGGGCTGAGATTCAGGTTCATCGCGGCATGCGCGCGGGTCAGCGCAGTGGCCAGACTGGCAGGCGAGAGCGCGGCAGGAGCAAGAAAAAACCCCGCCTGAAGCAGGCGGGGTTCGCAAGCGGGTCTGCTCAAACCTACTTCTTGGAGGGAAGCCCCGGGACCGAGACGGCGGGCGTGGCGCCTGCAGCGGGTGCGGCGGCCGGGGCGGCAGGAGCGCTCGGGGCTCCCACCGGCTTGTCCTTGTTGACCTCCTTGGCGACCTCATCGGTGAGGTCGTAGGCGGCATCAGAGTAGAGGATATTGGAAATCCCGATGGCGGTCGGGCCGGCCTTGTCGAGGAGCAGGGTGGCGCCGCGCTTCTTCGCGAGCTCGGTGGCCACCTTGGCGATCTCCTCAAGCATCATCCCGCGGAAGGTGTTCAGGCGCTGGCTGAGGGAGTTGCGGGTATTCTGGATAAAGGTCTGGACCTCGCGCTGCTTGTTTTGGATCAGCTCCAGTTTCTTCTGGGCCTCGTTCTGGGCCTTGGACTTGGCTTCGGCGGAGAGCGCGGGGCTACTGGCCTGTTCGGAGAGGTTCTTGTACTCCTCCACGAGGGCGTTGCCCTCCTTGTTCATCCGCTCCACCTCCTCCTGGGCCTTCTGGTCGTCCGCCTGGATCTTGGCGTTCTGCTCGACCGTCTTGTAGTGGGTGTCGTACAGCTTCGCCATATCGACGACGGCGATCTTGACGGCCGGCTGGGCGGAGGCCGGGAGGGCGGCCAGACCGAGGACCGCCAGCGCGGTGAGGGATTTGAGGGAATACTTCATAAGTTCAAGTGGGTGCTAAAGGGGGGCGAAACGAGCAGAATCAGAACCGGGTGCCAAAGGAAAAATTGAACTGGTTGCCCTTCTTGGCGAGTTCTTCGCCCGTGATGGGAATGCCGAAGTCGAGGCTGAGGGGGGCTCCCGCCACGAAGAGCCGCAACCCGAAGCCGAAGTTGTCGTGGTAGCGCGCGACGTTGAAGTCGTAGGCGCCGCGGTTGACGAAGCCGGCATCGTAGAAGAGGGCGAAGCGGATGGGGCTGACGATATCCAGGGAGTACTCCGCGCTGAAGAAGCCGTAAGTCTTGCCGCCGATCGGCTCGTTGAACTGGTCGCGTGGGGCGACCTCCCGGAACTCGAAGCCGCGCAGGGTCGTCGGGCCGCCGAGGTACCATTTGTTGTAGTACGGGACGTTCTTGGAGTCGCCGAAGTTCTGGATGACGCCGCCGCGGGCGATCAGGCTGAGGACTTGGGTCTGGAGCTCGAAGACCGGGAAGAACTGGGATCCCCGGAACTCGATGCTGTAGTTGTTGTTGATCTTGCTGCCGCCGAGGGGGCCGCCGGCGAAGCGGGCGTTCACCTCGACGCGATTGCCGGCCGTGGTGTTGATGATCTTGTCCCGGGTGTCGCGCTCCAGCTGCAGGCCAATGCTGGAGGAGGCATTGGCACCCTCGAGCGCTCGAATGATGGCGGAGGCGCTGGGCGAAATGTCGCGGATATCGAAGATTTCGTACGTGTAGGCCAGGCGACCGTTCCAGAGCTCGAAGAGGTGCTTGCGCAGGTAGACCTCGAAGCCGGTCTGGATCTGGCTGTAAAAGGTGCTGTTGTACTCCGAGCTGGTGCGGAACACGCTGAAGCCCAGCCCGAGCTGGCGCTGGAAGAGCCAGGGCTCCTCGAACGAGAGCACCACCTCGCTGGAGAGGGAGCCGAGCTGCATCCGGAGACGGAACTTCTGGCCGTCGCCTTGGAAGAAGGAACGCCGGTTGAAAAGGTCGAAGTTGGCCTGCGAGACCTCGGCGAAGAGCGTCGCCCGCTCCAGCGAGGAGAAGCCCGCGCCGAAGGTCAGGTTGCCCGTTCGACCCTCCTGCAGGGCGATGCGCATGTTCCGGCGGCCAGGGATGTTGGTTTCCTGATGGTTGACGGTGACGTTCTCGAAGAAGCGGGTATTCTCGAGGCGGAGCTGACTGATCTTCATGAGCACGGTGCTGAAGACGTCGCCCGGCCCCAGCACCAGTTCGCGGAGGATCACCGTGCTCTTGGTCTTGGTGTTCCCCTCGATGACGATCGACTCGACGCTGAACTTCTCGCCCTCGTTCACGACATACTCCACGTCGATCGCGCCGGTCGTCACGTTCGGCTTGCGGTTCAGCCGCACGCGCGTGTCGAGGTACCCATCCTTGCCGTAGAAGTCGTCCAGCCGCTCCACATCCTTGTCCAGCTTGGACGGCACGAACACCACGCCGGTCTTCTGCCGCACCACCCGCTTGAGCAGCGCCGAGTTGAAGAGCTTGTTCCCGGTGAAAGTGACCTCGCCCACCCGGTATTGCCGGCCCTCGTTGATCTGGATCACCAGTTCCAGCCGCTCTCCGCCGGGGTAGTTGAACTTGACCTTATCCTGGGGGATTTCGACGTCCAGGAAACCCAACTCGCGATAGAGGTCGCGCAGCTTGTCCAGATCATCCTCGAACTGGTCATCCTTGAACCGGCCCGAACCGGTAAGCCACGAGAACAGCCACCATTTCTTGGTCTCCATGGCACCGCGCAACTTGCGGATGGTCACGGATTTGTTGCCCACGAACTTGATGTCCGCGATTTTGACCTTCTCGCCTTCCTTGACCTTGAAGATCACGGTGCCGAAGCCCCCCACGCGGTCGCGATCCACGGTGTAGTTGAT
This sequence comes from Verrucomicrobiota bacterium, assembly GCA_016871595.1. GTDB lineage: Bacteria > Verrucomicrobiota > Verrucomicrobiia > Opitutales > Opitutaceae > ER46. The sequence continues at coordinate 39,663 of VHCY01000001.1, read as the reverse complement.
CGAGACCTGGTTGTAACCGGCCTTCTGGTAGTATTCCCGAAGCTTTTCGGCGTCCTCCTTGATCTGCCGCTCGTCGAGGGCCTGGTTCGGTTTGACCTTAACCTCCTTCTCGAGCCGGGTGGACTTCATTTTGACGTTCCCCTCGAAACGGACGGCCAGGACGCGGAACTTCGGGGTGACCTCGACGACGAGGTTGAAGGTCTGCGCATCCACTTGCTCCTGCTTGACCTCGATGAATTCGAACAGGCCGGTGCGGTAAAGAGAGCGAATGTCGCGGTCGAGGATGACCTCGTCGAATTCACCGCCTTCCCGAATCTGCATGTTGGCGCGCACCACCTGTTCGTTCACGTTGGCCGTGCCGACGAATTTGATCGCGAGCGTCTCAACCTTGAAGGCGGGGGCCTGCAACTGTCGCTGGGTGGGCGGGCTGGCCAATTGGGCCGAGACCGGCGTCAGCCCGGGCAAGACCCAGAGCAGCAAAGAGATAAAACCGCGAAGGAACCCGCTGAAGGGGTTACTGGTGAAAGTTTTCAAAGCGTGTGATATCCCTCAGGAACGTAAGTTTCAGTTCTCCTACCGGCCCGTTTCGCTGCTTTGCAACGATTAACTCGGCCGAATCCGCCGCCACTTGGAATTTCTCGTCCGCGTCCTTCGGCCGGGCGAGCATAAGCACCACGTCAGCGTCCTGTTCGATCGAGCCGGATTCACGGAGGTCGGAAAGTTTGGGCGTGCGGTTGTCCTTCTCGGAGGCGCGGTTGAGCTGGGATAGTACCAGCACGGGAACCTCAAGTTCCTTCGCGAGCGCCTTTAGCCCACGGGAAGCCTCGGCCACCTGCTGCTCGCGGGGCACCTTCGGATCTGTGGGGCTCAGGAGCTGCAGATAGTCCACCACAATGAAGCCGAGGGGCGTTCGCGCGTGGAGACGCCTCGCCTTGGCCCGCAACTGCATGATGGACAAAGCGCTGGAGTCGTCGATGAAGATGGGGGCCTTGGAAAACTCGTCGGCCACGGCCACCAAGCGGTTCTGCTCCTCGCCATTCTTGGATAGGAGCCCATCCCGCAGCAACTTCATGTTCACCCGGGCGCGAGAGCAGAGCATGCGCAAGGCGAGCTGCGAGGCGCCCATTTCGAGGGAGAAGACCAGAACTGGCGCGGGGGGCTGGCCGGCCTTGCGCGGCATCGCAGCGGCCTCGGCAAAATTGAGCGCTAGGGACGTCTTCCCCATCGACGGCCGGGCCGCGAGGACGATCATGTCGTTGCGCTGGAACCCCCACAGCAGCGCGTCGAGGTCCTTAAAGCCGGAGGAGACGCCGGTGAGCTCCCCCTTTTTCATCATCATCCGGGTGATGACGTTCATCGCCTCCCGGGTAGGCTCCCGCATCTGCTTGGCGCTTTCGCTCACCCGGCTCTGCGTGACGCTGAAGAGCCTCTGCTCGACCTGATCGACAAACTCCTCGATCCCCCCGGTGAAGCCGTAGCAGTCCTCGATGGCCCCGGTGGCGGAGCGGATCAGGTCGCGCAGCAGGGCCTGCTCGCGGACCTTCTCGATGAAGTACTCGGCCTGGGCGGTGGTGGGGATCCGGCTGCTGACCTGGGTGAGGAACGCGTAGCCGCCGATCTGGTCGAGCTGCTTGGCCGTCTTGAGTTCCTCCGCGACAATCGCGACATCAATGGGGGCCTGCCGGATGTACAGCTCGAGCAGGCAACCGAAGATCACCCCGTGCTTGGGGTCATAGAAGGAACGGGGCTCGATCTTGGCCTCGAGGCAGCGGGCGACGATGTCCGCGCCGTCGAGGAGGCAGCACGAGAGCAGATGCTCCTCGGCCTCCAGGCTGTGCGGCAGCACCCGTCCGGCGGGGGCCGGGCGGTTGGGCGGGGAGTTATCGCTGGGCGGCATCGGGCGAGCAGTGCGGGAGGAAGCGGGCCCGGGGCGCCGCGGCAATCCCTCCTTGCTCACAATCCGTTCACGGCAACACGAAGGCCGCGTCCTCCGGAGGGGGAACGCGGCCTTGGGAGCCGGAGCGGACGGCGGTTAGGCCGAAGCCTCCTTGCGCTGGCGGTCGGAACGTTTCTCGGTCTTCTCGCCCGCGGGCTCGGCGACCGGGGCGGCCGGCTCGATGGGGTTCTCGGAGACGACGTCGAAGGACAGGTCCACCGAGACGTCCGCGTGGAGGCGGATCTTCACGGTGTGCTGGCCCAGGGTCTTCACCGGGGTGAAGAGGTGGACCTTCTTGCGATCGAGGGTGAAGCCGGCGGCGGCCAGCTTCTCCTGAACGTCCTGCGCCGTGATGGCGCCGAACATCCGCCCGCCCTCACCCGTCTTGACCACGAAGGCCAGCGAGGTCTTCTCGAGCTTGCGCGCGAGTTCCTGGGCGCCGGAGAGCTCCGCCTGCTCGCGCTCGGCGCGACGCTTCTTGAGGGCGTCGACCTGCTTGCGGTTGGCGGTGGTCAGCGACACCGCGATCTTGCGGGGCAGCAGGTAGTTGCGGGCGTAGCCGGCGCGGACTTTGACTTGGTCGCCTTCGCCGCCGAGACCTTCGACGGGTTTGACGAGGAGCACTTCTTTGGAGGCCATATGCGTGTTGGGATGAGGTTGGGACTGGATTTGGTTTCGTGGCGGGGTTCACCGCCGACGGACCCGGGAGCGGGTCCGCACCGATGCGGGGGAAAAGAGGCCGTTCAGAAGGGAACGTCCTCGTCGAGGTTCTCCGTCGTCGCCGGCTTCGGGGAAGAAGCCCGCGGGGGCGGGGAAAAGCGTTCGGGAGAGGCGGCCGCCGGGCCATCGCCGGCGCCGGCGGGGGCGCCGCCGCCCCGGCCATCACCCAGGAATTGGAACTGCTCCAGCACAACCTTCATCCGGCTGCGCTTTTCCTTGGTGTTCTTGTCCTCCCACTGGTCGAGCTTGAGGCGGCCTTCGACGTACAGGGGACGGCCCTTGGTGCAGTACTTGGCGATGGTCTCGCCCTGCTTACCCCAGGCCTCGACGTCGACGTAGATCACCTCCTCGCGGCTCTCCCCGGACTCCATCTTGAATTGCCGATTGATCGCGAGGGCGAACTGGCAGATCGGGGTGCCTTTGGGGGTGACGCGCAACTCGGGGTCGCGGGTCAGGTTCCCCATCAGCAGGACTTTGTTGAGCGCGGGCATGGTGGCAAGAGGCGCCTCAGGCGTTCTGGATGAACGTGCGGTAGACGCTGCCGTTAAGGCGCAGCTTCTCGCGCAGCGCGGCCGGCGCCTCGGCGGGGCCGGAGAAGTCGATGTGCACGTAGTGGGCGCCCGTGAACTTGCGGTCGGTCACGCGGACAAAGTCCTTGCGTCCGATGTTCTCGACGGTGGCGACCTCACCCTTGACCTCGGTGATGACCTTCTTGATGCCCTCGACGATCTGGTCGACGGTCTCCTCCCTGCCCCGGTTATCGAGGATGAAGGAAGCGTGGTAGCTGCGGTGGGACGGGTTCATTTGGGATCTCGGCGGTTGAGTTGGTTCATAGCGGCGTCGGCGCCCCGGGTAAGCAGGAGGTCGAGGCCTTGGAGGAAATGCGGCAGGCGCTGGGAAACGAGGATGGATTGGTCGGGAGTGAAGGTTCCGAGGACGAAGTCAGTCAGTTCCATCGCCGCGGGCTCGCGGGGGCCGATGCCCAGCCGGTAGCGGACAAAAGGGCCATCCAAGTGCTGGACGAGGCTGGCAACTCCATTGTGTCCGGCGGAGCCGCCACCGACCGAAACCTTGATGAGGCCGAGGTCGAGGGTGAGATCGTCGTAGACGGCCACGATTGCCGCGGCGGGAATCCGGTGGTAGCGGGCCAAGGGACCGATGGACTCGCCGCTGGCGTTCATAAACGTCTGCGGTTTGACCAGCCAGCAAGCCGGGGCGCCAGGACGGTCCCAGCGCGCGACCTCCGCGCGAAACTGCGGCGCGGGGCGCCACTCCAGACATTCCCGGGCGGCAAGGGCATCGAGCACCTGCCAGCCCACGTTGTGCCGGGTATCGCGGTATTCGCGGCCCGGATTACCCAGGCCGACGACGAGCGAGTGGAACATAACTCAAAGAACTTCGAACCGAGCGGCCGGCCCTTGGTGGGGACGGCCGCGAACCTGCGGGAGGATTACTTCTTGGCCGGGGCGGCGGCCGGCTTGGCCCCCGCGGCGGGAGCGGCAGCCTTCGCAGCGGCGGCGGGAGCGGCAGCCTTCGCACCAGCGGCGGCGGGAGCGGCAGCCTTCGCGTCGCCAGCCGCGGCAGGCGCAGCGGCAGCGGCGGCACCCTCGGCGGGCGCGGCGGCGGCACCCTCGGCCGGAGCGGCCGCGGCAGCCACGGCCTGCACCACCTCGGCGACCGGCTCCACGCAGGCGACCACGGGCTGACCCTTGGAATCGAGGAAATCCACGCCGGGGAGCGCCTTCAGGCTGCCAACTTTGATCGTCTCGCCGACCTTGAGCTCTGTGACGTCGACGACGATCGCCTCGGGCAGATCCTTGGGGAGCACGCGGATGCGGAGGGCGGGGGTCGCCATTTCCAACACGCCGCTCTGGTTCTTCACGCCGAAGGACTCGCCGCTCAAACGAACCGGGACGCGAATCTCGAACTTCTCGTCCGCCTTCACCTCCTGCAGGTCGATATGCAGGTACTTGTCGGTAATCGGATCCCGCTGGACCTCCTGCAGGAAGGAAATGACCGGCGCCGACTGGTCGCCGCGCTGGAGATCGAGCAGAACGGCGCGACCGCCGACGGCCTTCAGCAGGCGCACGAACTCGGGGGCGTCAATCGAGAGCGACTCGGGCTTGGTGTGCTTTCCGTACAGGACGGCAGGGACCCGCTGGGCCTTGCGGAGACGACGGGAGGCGCTGCGGCCGGTTTGGGCGCGAGCGGCGACGTTGAGTTTGAACTTTTGGCTCATAGTTTCGTTCCACCTGTCGCCCCGACCATCGGGGGCAGGCGTAATGGAAAAGGATTTGAGGCAAAGCCTGGCGCAGACTGAACGCAATCAAATCTTTCCGTGACCCCGATTCCCGGGCCAACGCCGGCCCGCCGCGGCCCCGGTCCCGCATTTGCTTTTGACCCGCCCGGGCCCTTCGGTTCCTCTCGCCCTTTTTAACGCCACGCCATGTCCGCCCAGCCCACCCTGATCTACACCCAGACCGACGAGGCCCCCGCCCTGGCCACGTTCTCGCTCCTGCCCATCGTCCAGGCCTTTGTGCGGCCGGCGGGCATCGCCGTGGAGACGCGGGACATCTCCTTGGCCGGACGCATCCTGGCCGCCTTCGCGGACCGTCTGCCCGAGGGGCAGCGGCAGGCCGATCATCTGGCCGAACTGGGCGCCCTCACCCTGCGGCCCGAGGCGAACATCATCAAGCTGCCCAACATCAGCGCCTCGGTGCCCCAGCTGAAGGAGGCGATCGCCGAGTTGCAGGGGCAGGGCTTCGCCCTTCCCGCCTACCCCGAGACCCCGTCGACCGACGCGGAGCGGGACGTCAAGGCCCGGTACGACAAGGTCAAGGGCAGCGCCGTGAATCCGGTCCTGCGCGAGGGCAACTCGGACCGCCGGGCACCCAAGGCGGTCAAGGACTATGCCCGCGCCCACCCGCACAGTATGGGCGCCTGGAGCGGCGCCTCGCGGACCCGCGTCGCGACGATGGGACAGCACGATTTCTTCCGCAATGAGCGCTCGGTGACCTTGGCGGCCGCCACCACGGCGCGGATCGAGTTCACCTCCGCCGACGGGACGGCCCGGGTGTTGCTCCCGAAGCTCTCGCTCAAGGCGGGGGAAATCCTCGACGGGACCTTCATCAGCGTGCGCGCCTTGAAGGAGTTCTATGCGGCCCAACTGGAGCGCGCCCGCAAGGAGGGCGTCCTGTTCTCGCTGCACCTCAAGGCCACGATGATGAAGGTCTCCGACCCGATCCTGTTCGGGTACGCGGTGCAGGCCTACTTCGCGGACTTCTGCACCCGGCACGCGGCGACCCTCGCCCAGTTGGGTGTGGACTGGAACAACGGCCTCGGTGACTTGATCGAGAAGCTGCCGCGCCTGCCCGCCGCGGAGCGCGCGGCCCTCGAGGCGGACCTCAAGGCCGCCCTCGCCGCCGGGCCCGCGCTCGCGATGGTCAATTCGGATGAGGGCATCACCAACCTGCATGTCCCCAGCGACGTGATCATCGATGCCTCGATGCCGGCGATGATCCGCGCCGGCGGCAAGATGTACGATGCCCAGGGCAAGCTGCAGGACACCCTGGCGGTGATCCCGGACAGCTGCTACGCCGGGGTCTACGAGGCCACCATCGACTTCTGCCGCACCCACGGCGCCTTCGACCCCCGGACGATGGGCACGGTGCCCAACGTCGGGCTGATGGCGCAGGCCGCCGAGGAATACGGCTCCCACAACAAGACCTTCGTCGCCCCGGGCGCGGGCGAGATCCGCGTGGTGGACGAGCAGGGCCGCGTGCTCCTGGCCCACCGCGTCGAGGCGGGCGACATCTGGCGCGCCTGCCAGACCAAGGACGCGGCGGTGCAGGACTGGGTGAAGCTGGCGGTGAACCGCGCCCGCCTCAGCGCCACGCCGGCCATCTTCTGGCTGGACGAGGCCCGCGCCCACGATGCCCAGCTGATCGCGAAGGTCCGCGCCGCCCTTGCGCAATCGGACACGGCCGGGCTCGACCTGCGCATCCTCGCCCCCGCCGCCGCCTGCCAGGCCTCCCTGGAACGCCTGCGCGCCGGACAGGACACGATCTCGGTGACGGGCAACGTGCTGCGCGATTACCTCACGGACCTCTTCCCGATCCTTGAGGTCGGCACCAGTGCGAAGATGCTGTCCATCGTCCCTTTGATGAAGGGCGGCGGCCTGTTTGAGACCGGCGCTGGCGGCTCCGCGCCGAAACACGTCGAGCAGTTCCTGCACGAGGGTTACCTGCGCTGGGACTCACTGGGAGAGTTCTTCGCGCTGGCGGCCTCGCTCGAGCACCTGGCGCAGGTCTTCAACCACGCGCCCGCCCGGGTGCTGGCGGACACCCTCGATCAGGCGACCGGCAAGTTCCTGGAGCTCGACCGTTCCCCGGGCCGCAAGCTTGGGACCACGGACAATCGCGGGAGCCATTTCTACCTGGCGCTCTACTGGGGCCAGGCGCTGGCCGCGCAGACCCGCGATGCCGCGCTGCAGGCGAAATTCGCGCCCATCGCCGCCCGGCTCACCGAGCAGGAGAAGGGAATCGCGCAGGATCTCCTCGCCGCGCAGGGGCGCCCGGTGGATGTGGGTGGCTACTATCGTCCGGATCCCGCTAAGGCCTCCGCCGCCCTCCGCCCAAGCGCGACCTTCAACGGGATTCTGGCCGCGCTCGGCTAAGCCGCGGCCGCGCCCCCCGGACCTGGCTGGCTTCACACCCGGAGTCCGGGGTTTTGCCGCGCATACCCTCCCACCCACTCCTGCCAGCCGGCGATCAACCGGCGCGTGACGGGACCGGGAGCCTCCGGCCATTCGTGGCCGTCAATCGACGCCACGGGTGCGACATCCTTGGTGGTCGAAAGCACCATTGCCTCGGAGAAGCGATCCAGCTCGCTCGGAAGGATGGATCGCTCCTCGACGGCCAGGCCCACGGCCGGGGCCACCTGCGTCAGCAGAAGCGCGCGGGTGATTCCGGCGAGCAGGCCATCCTCCAGGCGCGGGGTGACCAGCCGGGTGCCTTCGACGACGACTAGGGAGGCCGCGGAGACCTCGGTCAGATGGCCGGCCTGATTCAGGAAGAGCGCGTCGGCGGCGCCGCGGCGGCGGGCCTCCCCCACTCCAAGCAGGTTATTCAGGTAATTGCCGGTCTTCCACGCGGGGTTCAGGCAGTCGGCGGGGTTGCGCCGCAGCCCGAGGGGAATCGCCAGCCGCAGGGCCCGGGAAACGGGCGCCGGGGCGCGTTGCACCAGCAGCGTCCAGTCCGGGCGGTCCGCGAGCCCTGGGTCCAGCCCGATGGGCCCGGCCCCGCGCGTGACCTGCAGACGAACATAGAGTTCACCCGACTCGCCCGTACGGGTGCGGAAGGCGGCCGCGGTGCGGGCGATTTCCTCCCGGCACGACGCGGGCGTCAGCGGCAACGCCAGGTGCAGGGCGGAGGCGGAGCGCTCCAGCCGGGCCCAATGCTCCGCGAACGCGAACAGCACTCCCGCGTGGGTTCGCCAGACCTCGTAGACCGCGTCGCCATAGAGGTAGCCCCGGTTCAGGGGCGGGACCGCGGGCTCGTCGGCGGGGTGCAGGCGACCGTTGCTATTGGCTTGAATATAGGAAAGTGCCATCCTTCACAGGAGTCCCTATAGGCGCGGGAACAGGCAAAGGTCGCCTGGCCTTCGATCCGCTTAAATTAAAAAGCCCCCGCGCGGGCGGGGGCGGGTCACCACGGGGTGGTGCTCAGGAAGCGGCCCGGGCCTTCACCAGCCCGAACGCCTTTTTGATGTTCTGGATCGTCGGCAAGGAGAGGCCGGTGGCGGCCTTGATCTTGGCGCCGGTCTGGCCGGCCTCGGCGAGTTGCTTGACCTGGGTGCGCAGTTCCTCGGTTACCACGCTCCGCTTGCGCTTGCGTTTCGGCTTCGCCGCGGCCTTCGGCCGGCCGCCTTTGCGCGCCGGACGGGCGCCGCTGGCGGAGGCCTTCACCACCGCGTTCGCGAACGCCTGCGCGGAATCGAAGCCGAACTGGGCGGGCAGCGCCGCCAACTCGGCTTCCATCGTTTTCTCGAGGCTGTCGAGACGATCCCGCGCGGCCTTCAGTTCCTTGAGCTTTTTGAATAGCATACGTTGGGACTCTCCCCCTTGAGGCCGCTTCTATCAAGTTCTATTTTAACCCGAAAGAATGCTATAGGCTCAGATGGTCATCGCGTGATAACCGCCATCCACGATGAGTTCCGACCCGGTGATGAAACCGCCGGCCCGGTCGCTGGCGAGCAGCAGGGTGGCGCCGATGAGCTCGCGGGCCTCGCCGAAGCGCTTCATCGGGGTGTGGCCGAGGATGCTGGCCACGCGGTCCGGCGAGAGGATCTTGCGGTTCTGCTCGGCCGGGAAGAAGCCGGGCACCAGCGTGTTGACGCGGATTCGCTGCGGCGCCCACTCGCGGGCGAGGTTCTTCGAGAGGTTGTGCACGGCCGCCTTGGACGCGGAATAAGTAAACACCCGGGAGAGCGGAACGACGGCGCTCATCGAGCCGAGGTTAATGATGCAGCCCCCCTGCCCGCGCTCGACTAGGTAGCGGCCGAACACCTGGCAGCCCAAAAACACCCCCTTCAGGTTCACCCGCATAATGCGGTCAAACTCGTCCTCGGAGATGTCGAGGAAGGGCGTCGCCGAGTTCACCCCGGCCCCGTTGACCACGATATCGATGCCCCCGGACCGCTCGCGCACGGTCGCGAGCAGGGCCTTCAGGGAGGCCTTCTCCGACGCCTCCGCCGCGAGGAAATATCCGCGCCCTCCAGCGGCGTGGATGCGTTCGAGGCGGGGCGCGGCCTTCTCCGCCTGCCGCCCGACTAGAACGACCTCAGCGCCGGCCCCGGCGAGGCCCTCAGCCATCGCCCCGCACAATTCGCCGGTGCCGCCGATGACGACGGCCACCTTGCCGGTGAGCGCGTACAGAGAGGACAGGTATTCCGCGGAGGTGGTCATAAGTGGGTGAGGCGCGCAGGCAAAGACCCCACCCCGGCCGTGGCAACGGCAAACCCGGGGCGCATCCGGCTTGCCGGTCACCGCCCACCGCCGTATCAGCGAGGTGATGCCGCATCTGCCCCTCGAGGACAATTGTCAGGACGTGATCGCCAAGGCCCAGCGTGGCCTCGGTATCAGCGACGCCGATCTGGCCCGCCGGGCCGAGGTCAGCCTCGAGGATCTCCAGGCGCTCCAGTCCGGCCAGGCCAAGGACGCCGTCCTGCGGCGGGTGGCGCGCCACCTCGGCCTTTCCCCGGATGCCTTGGAGGCGCTGGCGCACCAGCGCTGGTACCCGCGGATCCCGGACTTCCCGACCGGGTTCGCGGCCTTCAGCACCCGGCACGGCGAGATGCTGGTGAACAGTTACCTGATCTGGGACCCGCGGGCCCGGGTCGCGGCGGCGTTCGATACGGGGGCGGACTGCACCGCGATGCTGGACATCATCGCGGCCGAGGAACTGCGCCTGCGTTATGTTTTCCTGACCCATACGCATCCCGACCACATCGCGGATCTGCCGCGGTTGGCGGAGGCTACCCGGGCGGAAGTCTGGAGCAGTGAACTGGAGCCAGTGGCGCATCCGGGCGCGCGCGCGTTCCCGGAGAACGCCCACTTCCACGTTGGTGCCCTTGCGGTGAAGACCCTGCTCACCACCGGACATTCGCCCGGCCAGACCACCTTTTACGTCACGGGCCTCAGTTGGCCGCTGGCCGTGGTCGGCGACTCGATCTTCGCGAGCTCGATGGGCGGCAGCGCCACCCATTTTAAGGACCAGCTGCGCAACAATCGCCGGAAGATCCTGTCCCTGCCCCGTGACACCGTGCTCGCCTGCGGGCACGGACCGCTGACGACCCTCGATCAGGAGAAAGTCCACAACCCCTTCTTCGCCCGCTAGCCGATGCCGCGCCGTCCCATCTTTTGGCAGCTTTCATGCCTGCTGCTCGCCCTGCTCGCGCGGGCGGAGGCCGCGGATGCGGTCGTCTTCTTCACGGAGCCGAATTTCCAAGGGGAGTCCCTGCGGGTGGAGGCGGGGGCCCGCGTCGAGGATCTGGCCACACTGCGGCGCGCCAACCAGCAACCTTGGCGCGGATCCATTTCCTCGGTCCGGATCGAAGGCGCGGCCCAGGCCACCGTGGCCAGCGCGCCCCGTTTCCGCGGCGAGCGGCTGGAAATCGCGGCCAGCATCCCGGACCTCTATGCCCAGCCGATGGGCGGACAGACTTGGGATCGGGCCATCGCCGCGATTGAGGTGCGCGGACCTACCTACGCCCCCCCGGCCCCCACCTACCCGGACCGGGGCCCCGGGACGGTGGTGGTGGTCCCGGCCCCTCCCCCGCCGCCCCGGGTCGTGATCGTGGAGCCGCCGCGGCCGCGGATCGACCGCCGGACCGCCGAGCGGATGGTGGAACACGCCTACCGTGAAGTATTGGATCGCCCTGCTGATCCGACCGGCCTCCGCACGTACCGGGATCGGTTGATGCAGGAGGGCTGGAGCCAGCAGGAGGTCATCCAACAGCTCCAGCGCAGCCCGGAAGCGCGGGCCATCCAGCCGGAAGCCGCCATCCGCCGGCTGTACCGGGAGGTGCTGGGGCGCGACGCGGACCCGGCTGGCCTTGCCCACTACCGGGCCAAATGGCGAGAGGGCTGGACGCAGGGGCAGATCCGGGAGGATCTCAGGCGCAGCCAAGAGGGGCGCGGGCGCAACGTCCGCGAGATCATCACCCGCGCCTACCGCGAGGTGCTCGGGCGTGATCCCGACCCCGCGGGAATGGCCAATTACGAGCGCCAGATGCGGGAAAAGGGCCTCACCGAGCGGGATTTGCGCCGGGCCCTGATGAGCGGCGACGAGTACCGCCAGCGCCAGCGGCGCTGAGCCGGACTCCTGCGGTTGGAGGCGGAGTAGCGGGGTGAGATGGCGAGCACATTTCAGCGGCGAAAGACCGAGGCATACCCGGAGGGTATGGCGACGGGAGAAAGCCACTGAAAGGTGCCGGCAGGTCACCTCGATGCGACCTGATCAACTGCAGGAGTCCGGCTATGCCGGGCCTAGTCTTCCTCGATGGCGCGGTCCTCCGCGGCGGCCCAGCGGGGACGGGGCGGACCATCGCGGCTGCCCCCGGACCCACCGGCGTGGGCCGCGGCGCGCTCGTCATCGCGGGTCTTGCCGACCAACTCGAAGAACACCGGGCAGCCGTGCAGGCCGAATTCCTCCACCAACCCCGCCTCGAGGTAGCGGCGGTACTGCTCGGAAAGCTTTTCCTCGCGGTTGCAGAAGAGCCGGATCCGGAACGGCCGGTTGCCCGTCTGCGTGGCGTAATAGATCCGGAAGCGGCGGCCGGCGATCGCGGCGGGCGGGTTCCGTTCGGCCAAGAAGGTCAGCTGCTGGTTCAGCTTCGCGGTCGGAATCCGCTTATCCAGCGCCCGGTTCAACTTCACCGCTGCATTGAGCATCCGGTCCACCTCGTACCCGCTCATCGCCGACACGAAGATCACCGGGGAGCCGGGCGTGAAGAAGAGGCGATCGAACAGGGCCTTCTCATACTTTTCCCGGTAATCGCGCTCGCTCTTGTAAGGTTCGAATCCGCCCTGGGCCTTGAACGCGTCCTTCACCAGATCCCACTTGTTGACGACAATGACGATCGGCTTGCCCTCCTTCACGGCCTCGCCGGCGATCGCCTTGTCCTGCTGGGTCACTCCCTCGAGCGCATCGAGGACCAGAAAGACCACGTCCGTGCGCTTGATCGCGTCGAGCGAGCGGAGGCGGGAGAAGTACTCCACCGGGGACGCGAGCTTGGTCGCGGCCTTGATGCCGGCCGTGTCGATCAGGCGGAACGGATGCTGCTTGCCGTCCCGGCCGAGGAACTCGAAGGGCAACTCGATCGAATCCCGGGTGGTGCCGGGTACGTCGCTCACGATCAGGCGCTCGCTCTGGAGCAGGCGGTTGCTGAGGGAGGATTTGCCGACGTTCGGCCGGCCGATGAAGCAGACGCAGAGGGGGTCCGCCGCGGTGCGGGCGGGGGCGGCCTCCGGGGCCGGGCCGATCGCCTCGGCGATCGCTTCCCGCAGCTCGGTCTCGCCGCGCCCGTGTTCCGCGGAGATCCGCAGGGGTTCGCCGAAGCCGAGCCGGTAGGCCTCGTCGAGGGCCACCTTCTCATCCCCGAAATCCGCCTTGTTGACCACCAGGCGGACCTGGCGCTTGGACCGGCGCAGCTTGGCCGCGATCCGCTCATCCAGGGCCGCGATCCCGGCGAGGCCATCGACCACGAAGAGGATCAGCCCAGCCGTGGCGATGGCGAACTCGACCTGGCGCTCGGAGGCCCGGGTGAGGGCCGCCGGGGTGTCCTCGCCCTCGTACCCCAAGCCACCCGTGTCGAGCAGCGTGTACCCGCCATTGGCCACCTCGGCCGAGATGACGTCGCGGGTGACCCCCGGCTGATCGTGGACGATGGAGATGCGGCGACCGGCCAGCCGGTTGAAGAGCCGGCTCTTGCCGACATTGGGCCGGCCGACAATCGCCACGATGCGGTTCATCGGGAGGCTCACTTCCGGAGCCCTTGGACGAAGCGGTCAATGCGATCGCAGGCCTCGATCACCTGGTCGTAGGCGGTGGCGAAGCAGGCGCGGACGTGCCCGCGGCCGTTCTCGCCGAAGGCGAGTCCGGGAACCACGGCCACCTTGTGCTGCTGGAGCAGACCGAACGAGAAGTCCTTCTCGGAAAGGCCGGTGGCGGTGATGTCCGGGAAGGCGTAGAAGCTCCCGCGCGGCAGGTGACAGGCCAGGCCGGATTCGTTGAGACGGCGGACGATGAGGTCGCGGCGGCGGTGGTACTGCTCCCGCATCCGGACCACGTTGTCCCAACCGTGCTTGAGGGCCTCGAGGGCGCCTTCCTGAGCGATGATGGAGGCGCACATCATCGCGTACTGGTGGACCTTCATCATCGCGTCGATCAGCGGGGCCGGGCCGCAGGCGTAGCCGATGCGCCAGCCGGTCATCGCGAAGGCCTTGGAGAAGCCGTGGAGGAAGATCGTGCGCTCGGCCATCCCGGGGAGGCTGGCGATGCTGGTGTGGGTGCCCTCGAAGGTGAGCTCCGAGTAGATTTCGTCGCTGAGCACGAGCAGGTCCTTCTCGCGGCAGAAGGCGGCGATCTCCTCGAGCTGCCCGCGGGTGCAGGTGCCGCCCGTGGGGTTGCAGGGGAGATTGAGCATCAGGATCTTGGCGCCGGGCTGCCACGCCGCGCGGAGGGCGGCCGCGGTCAGGGCGAAGTTGTCCTGGGCGAAGGTCGGCACCGCGATCCCGGCCCCGTGCACCAGGGAGATGCTCGGGTGGTAGCTGACGTAGCAGGGCTGGTGGAACATCACCTTGTCGCCCGGGTTGCAGAAGGCGCGGAAGGCGAGGTCCAGCGCCTCGCTCACCCCGACGGTCACGATCACCTGGTCCTCGGGCCGGTACGCGACCCCGAAGTGCTGCTCGACGTACGTCGAGATCTCGCGCCGCAGCTCGATCATCCCGAGATTGGAAGTGTAGTAGGTCTTGCCCCGCTCAAGGGCGTAAATGGCGGCTTCGCGGACGTGCCAGGGCGTGACAAAGTCGGGTTCTCCCACGCCGAGGGAAATCACGTCCTGCCCCTTCATCTTCGCGACCAGCTCGAAGAAATCGCGTATCCCGCTCTTGGGGAGGCTGGCGATGTGGCCGGCCACCCAACGTTGCGCGTCGGTGCTCATCGGAGGGGAGCGTTCAGGGCGCGACGTTGAGCCGCTGCGTCTGGGAATCATCCGTGCCGAGCAGGAACCCCTGTTCCTTGTAGCAGCGGAGCATAAAATGGGTGGAGGTCGAGAGCACCCCCTCGATCGTGGAGAGCTTCTCGGACACGAAGGAGGCGACCCGCTGGAGGGTGGCGCCGCGGACGAAGACCAGCAGGTCGTAGCCGCCCGAGACCAGGTAGCAGGACTCGACCTCGTCGAACCGGGCGATCCGCTCGGCGAGCCGGTTGAAGCCGCCGCCCCGCTCCGGGGTGACCTTGACCTCGATCACGGCGCGCACGGCCAGGGCGGCGGCGGCCTCGCGGGAAAGGTCGAGCACCGGGCGCCAGCCGAGGAAAATCCCTTCCCGGCGCAGCTGCTCCAGGTGCTGGTTCACCTCCGCCTCGGTCAGCCCGGCCACCTGGGCCAGTTGGCCGGTGGTGAGGCTGCCGCCGTCGATCAGGAGCTTGAGCACTGGATTCATAGGACCGGCGGTTATCGGCCATCACCCGGGCCTTGACGAGGACGAAGTTGCCCCGCGCGCGAGCGCCGGATTGCAACGCGCCCGAAATCGCCCCAGCTATCGCCTCCCGATGTTCGCATCCCTCACCGAGAAACTCACCGGCGCGCTGCGCAACCTCCGCGGCGCGGGCAAGCTGACCGAGGAAAACATGGCCGCCGCCCTGCAGGAGGTGCGCACCGCCCTGCTTTCGGCCGACGTGCACTTCCGGGTGGTCCGGGACTTCATCGACCGCGTCCAGCTCCAATGCGTGGGCCAGGAGGTCCTGAAGGGCGTCGCCCCGGGCCAGCAGGTGGTCAAGGTCATCCACGACGAGCTGGTGCGCCTGCTCGGCGAAGGTGCCACCGGTCTCTCCGCCACCCGGCCCCTGAAGGTGCTGCTGGTCGGCCTCCACGGCTCCGGCAAGACCACCTCCACGGCCAAGCTCGGCCGCCTGCTGCGGCGGCGCGGGAGCAAGCCGTTCGTCATCGGCGCCGACATCTACCGCCCGGCCGCGATCGACCAGCTGGAGATCCTCGCCCGGCAGGAGGAACTGGGCTTCTACGCGGACCGCCAGTCCCGCGACGTGCCGGCCATCGGCACCGCCGGGCTGGACGCGGCCCGCGCGGCGGGGGCGGACTGCATCCTGTTCGACACCGCGGGGCGCCTCCAGATCGATGCGGACCTCATCGAGGAGGTCCGCCGCCTGCGGGAGCGTGTGCAGCCGGACGAGGTGCTGCTGGTGGCGGACGGCGCCCTCGGCCAGGAGGCGGTCAACGTCGCGCAGGCGTTCCACGACGCGCTGAAGCTGACGGGGCTGGTCCTGACCAAGCTCGATGGTGACACCCGGGGCGGCGCCGCCCTCTCCATCAAGGCCGTGACCGGCGTGCCGATCAAGTTCATCGGCACCGGCGAGAAGGCAGAGGACTTCGAGGCGTTCCATCCGGACCGGCTGGCAGCGCGGATCCTCGGGATGGGCGACGTGGTCTCGCTCGTCGAGAAGGCGCAGGAGAACATCGACCAGAAGGAGGCGGAGCGGATGGCCGAGAAGCTCCGGCAGGCGGATTTCAACCTGGAGGACTTCCTCGCGCAGATGCAGCAGGTGAAAAAGATGGGCTCGATGCAGAGCATTATGGGGATGATCCCGGGAATGAACGGGATGCAGCTGCCGGAGGGCGCGGACCGCCAGATGGCGCGGACCGAGGCGATCATCAAGTCGATGACCAAGCAGGAGCGCCGGAAGCCGGAGATCCTCAACGGCAGCCGCCGCAAGCGCATCGCCGACGGCGCGGGCGTGAAGATCGTCGAGGTGAACCAACTGCTGAAGCAGTTCCAGCAGATGCAGCAGATGATGAGAATGATGAAGGGCGGCGGCGGGAAGAAGTTGATGCGCCAGATGGAGGCGATGCGCGGCCGCGGCGGCCCCGGAATGCCCGGACGCTTCTAGCGGCGGGCGCGTTTTCCATCGCTGCACCCGCAGGTTGCCAAGGCGGCGAACGCGACCCAAGTTGACCTGAGCGATGCGTCGTCCCCTGCCCCTCCGTGTGCTTCTGCCGCTGGCCGCGGTCGCCTCCGCCCTGCCCGCCCCGGCCGCGCCCGACTACGTGCGCGAGGTGAAGCCCATCCTCACGCAGCACTGCGTCCGGTGCCACGGCACGGCCAAGGAGGAGGCCGGCCTCCGGCTCGACACCGCGGCGAATGCGCGGCTCGGCGGGGCCAGCGGATCCGTCGTCCGCACGCCGGGCGGTCGGGAGAGTCACCTGGTGGCCGTGATCCTCAATACCCACGCGGATATTCCGGCGATGCCCTACAAGAAGCCCCCGCTGGGCGCGGCGGAAATCGCGGTGCTCAAGGCGTGGGTCGAGGCAGGCGCACCCGCCCCGGAGCAGGAGGAACCCGGCCGCTTCGAGCACTGGGCCTACCGTGCCCCCTCGCGGCCGCCTGTCCCGGTCGTCCCCGGAGCCCCTGCGGCCTGGTCCGGCAACCCCATCGACGCGTTCATCCTGCAGCGCCTCGCCGCGGTGAAGGTGGCTCCCGCCCCGGAGGCGGACCGCGTGACTTTGCTGCGCCGCGCCGCCCTGGACCTCACCGGGCTGCCGCCGACGCCGGCGGAGCTGGACACCTTCCTCGCGGACGAGGCTCCGGGCGCCTGGGAACGGGCCGTCGACCGCCTGCTCGCCTCCCCGCACCACGGCGAGCGCTGGGCCCGGCCCTGGCTCGACGCGGCCCGTTACGGGGACTCGAACGGCTACAGCATCGATGCCCCCCGGCAGATCTGGAAATACCGCGATTGGGTCGTGTCCGCCCTGAACCGCGACCTGCCCTACGACCAGTTCATCATCGAGCAACTGGCCGGCGACCTATTGCCGAAGGCCACGGTGGAGCAGCGGATCGCGACCGGCTTCAACCGCAATACCCAGATCAACCAGGAAGGGGGCATCGATCCGGAGCAGTTCCGCATCGAGTCCGTGCTCGACCGCGTGAACACCTACGGGACCGCCTTCCTCGGCCTGACGATCTCGTGCGCCCAGTGCCACGATCACAAGTTTGATCCGATTTCCCACCGGGAGTACTACCAGCTGTTCGCGTTCTTCAACAGCAGCGTGGATGACGGCCACGGTGGCCGCCGCTCCCGCTCGACCGGCATCCTCACCCTCGGGCCGGACGGCAAGGTCGACGAGGGCCTGGAGGCGCGGGTCGCCGAGGTGCAGGAGAAGCTGGAAGCGTTGTTCACCACCCACGCCACGGCCCTCGAGGCCTGGCGGCAGGCGCTGCCCGCGGAGAAACGGGCCGCCCAGCGCTCGGCGAGCCTGCGGGCCGCCCTCGACGTGCCCTGGGAAAAACAATCCTTCGCCCAACGCCGCAGCGTCTACCCCCTCGCCCGCCCCGCGGATGCCGAGTTCAAGGCCTTGTCCGGCCAGCTGACCGAACTGCAGCGTCCGGTGGCCGGGGCGATCACGACGCTGGTGATGGAGGAGTTGCCGGAGCCGCGCCCGAGCCACCGGTTAGTGCAGGGCGACTTCACGCGCCTCGGGGAGCGGGTGGAGCCCGGCACGCCGGCCATCTTGCCGCCCCTGCGCAGCGCCGGACCGCGGCCGAACCGGCTGGACCTTGCCCGGTGGACGGCCGACCCGAACCATCCCCTGACCGCGCGGGTGATGGTCAACCGCGTCTGGCAACAGTACTTCGGCCTGGGCCTGGTGGAGACGGAGAACGATTTCGGCTCGCAGGGCCTGCCGCCCTCGCACCCGGAGCTGCTCGACTGGCTGGCGACCGAGTTCACCGCCCGCGGCTGGAGTCTCAAGGCCCTCCATCGCCTCATCGTCACGTCGGCCACCTACCGGCAGGCGTCCCACGCCCGCGAGGACCTCGCCCTCGTCGATCCGCTGAACCGGCTGCTGGCCCGCCAGCAGCGGCTGCGGCTCGATGCCGAGCTGGTGCGGGACGCCGCCCTCACCGCCAGCGGCCTGCTGGTGCCGCGGCTGGGCGGTCCCCCGGTCTACCCGCCGCAGCCGGACGGCGTGATGAGCCTGGGCCAGGTCAAGCGCGAGTGGAAGGCGAGCACGGGCGAGGACCGCTACCGCCGCGGGCTGTACACCCATTTCTGGCGGGCGACGCCGCACCCGGCGCTGGCCGTGTTTGATGCCGCCGATGGCTTCAGCAGCTGCACCCGGCGGCTGCGTTCCAACACCCCGCTGCAGGCCCTGACCCTGCTCAATGACCAGCAGTTCTACGAGTTTGCGGAGGGCCTCGCCGACCGCGTGCTCCGGGAGCGGGCCCACGCCTCCTTGGCGGAGCAACTGGCCCACGCCTTCCGCCTGAGCACGGCCCGGCTGCCAAGCGCGACCGAACGCGACCGCCTCGCGGACCTCCACGCCCGGCGCCTGGCCGCCGAGACCGGGGAACCCGCCGCCCGCCAACGCGCGGCCTGGATCGCCGTGGCCCGCGTGCTCCTGAACCTCGACGAGACCATCACCCGCGAATGAATCCGACCCTCCCTCCCCCGACCTGGCCGGACTTCCTCGCCGCCCGCACCCGCCGCCACTTCCTCAGCCGCTGCGCGGTCGGGCTCGGCGGCATCGCCCTCGCCTCGATGCTCAACCAGGCGCGCGGGGCTTCCGCGGCGCCCTCGGGCCCCCTGGCCCCGAAGCCGACCCACTTCCCCGCGCGGGCGAAAAACATCATCTACCTGTTTATGGCCGGAGGGCCCAGCCAGCTGGAGCTCTTTGACCACAAGCCCAAGCTGGTCGAGCTGAACGGCCAGCCCATCCCGGCCTCGTTCATCGAGGGCAAACGCTTCGCCTTTATGGACTCCAGCCACGGGACGCGGCTGATGGGCACCCGCCGCCAGTTCGCGCGGCACGGCCGCAGCGGGATGTGGGTCTCCGAGCTCTTCCCGCACACGGCACGCATCGTCGATGACCTCACGATGGTAAAGTCGTGCCAGGCCACCCTCTTCAACCACGCCCCCGCGAAGCTCTTTATGAACACGGGGTCCGGCCAGTTCGGGCGCCCCAGTTTCGGCTCCTGGCTGAACTACGGCCTCGGCAGCGAATGCCAGGATCTTCCCGGCTTCGTGGTCCTCCAGTCCGGTCCCCGCGGCCCCCGCGGCGGCGCCGTCAACTGGGGCTCAGGCTTCCTGCCCACGACCTACCAAGGCGTGCCCTTCCGCGGCACCGGGGAACCGATCCTCAACCTGACCCGGCCCGCGGCGGTCACCGCGGACGGTCAGCGGGACGCGCTGGATGCGCTGCGGGACCTGAACCTGCAGCGCGCCGTCGCCACCGGCGACCCGGAGATCGCCACCCGCATCGCCGCCTACGAGATGGCGTCGCGGATGCAGTCCAGCGCGCCGGACCTCATCGACCTCAAGTCCGAAAGCGCGGCCACGATGAAGCGCTACGGCATCGAGGACCAGCGTCCTTCCTTCGCCCGGAACTGCCTCCTCGCGCGGCGGCTCGTCGAGCGGGGCGTGCGTTTCGTGCAGCTGTACCACACCAATTGGGACAGCCACGGCGGGCCCGGGGAGAACCTGCAGGCGGACTTCGAGAAGGTCTGCCGCGAGGTGGACCAAGGCCAGGCCGCCCTCGTGCAGGACCTGAAAGAGCGCGGGCTCCTGAAGGACACCCTGGTCATCTGGGGCGGGGAGTTCGGCCGCACCCCGATGGGCGAGAACCGCGACACCACCGGGCGCAACCACCACATCGATGCGTTCACGATGTGGTTCGCCGGCGGCGGGATGAAGGCGGGCGAGGTGATCGGCGAGACCGATGAGCTCGGCTTCAACGCGGTGCGAGACCCGATGCACGTGCACGATATCCACGCCACCCTCCTGCACCTGCTGGGCCTCGATCACACCAAGCTCACCTTCCGGTTTCAGGGCCGGGACTTCCGGCTGACGGACGTCCACGGCAAGGTGAACCACAAGCTCTTCGCCTGACGAGGGACCCGGCGCGAAGGTTGGTTCCATCGCACCGGGTGCACCGGCGGTCAGGGCACTCGGGCCAGGGCCGGTGGGGAGGGGTCGTGCGCGGCGACCAGCGGACCGTGGCGGAGCGTTTCCGCGAGGTTGGCGGCCCGTTCGGCGTAGCGGTGTGCCCGCCCGGGGGATTGGCCCCTGAGCACGGCGTAGAGGCCGCTGTTCCAAGCGAGGGCCACGTGGTAAGCGTCCTGAGGCTTCTTCGCTTTGGCCAGTCCCCGGCAGATCCAATCGTAGTGCTGGCAGGCGACGCGGAATGCCTCCTTGCGGTCGAGTGCGTCCGCAAAGGGACGGGTTGAGTGCATCCGCCACGTCTCGGCCTTGAACTGCCAGGGACCGAGTTCGCCGCCGGGACCCGGGCGGGAGACGTTGCGGGGATTCTCGATCAAGCGGATCGCCTCGAGGGTGGCGGCGCGTTCCGGGGAAGCCTCCACGGACTCGGCGACCACCGAGAGGACAAAGAGGCGCAGGCCGGTCCGGAGAAGGGCGCGCGCAGGACTGGGTGGGAGTTTGGGCATACCGCACCCTGAGACGCACTGGTCAGCACTTGGGTTCATTTTGTTAATAAGTTTTCGTGCTGCTCGGCGGGGAACTTTCCCCACGGCACGGGTCGCCCAACCAGTAAGCTCTTGCGGCGTGCTCCGGCCGCTTGCTGGCTGGCGCGGTGCTCCGGATCCACCTGCCGCCCAACCTCCTCGCCGCGGCCGCACGGGACGCGGTCGCCGTGCGGGTGGAGCTCGATCTGAGCGCGGCGCCGCCGGCGGAACTGCTCCCGGTGCTGGTCCTGTTACAACGCTGGTGCGGTCCGCAGGCACCGGGGGTGCTGCAGTTGAACCGCCGGCAACTGGGCGAATTGAGCCGGGCGGCGTCCGGACAATGTGTCTTCGTGGAGGGTGGCACCGCGGTGACGTGGCGGCACGATGATCTCCTACGGGAGCCGTCGGTGCCCGTGGCCGCGGCGCCGATCGGGCGGAACCTGCGCGCCAAGGCGGGGGCAGAGGATCGGCCCCTGGAGGTGGACGGCACCGAGCACTACCTAGCATTGAGCCTGCCCTCGCGGGAACATCCGCAGTATGCGGAGGCCTTAGCGCTGGTGAAGGATGCGGGGTTCTTGCTGGAGCCCTCGAACGGGCGTTGGTGGCTGCGCGACCGGCACCGGACGCTCTCCTTCTTGGCGCGCCACGGCGAGCGGCTCAGGGGGGTGCTGGCCGCCCGCTTCACCCCGGCCTTCACGCGGCAGACCGCGCATCTCGTGCCCGCGCGACTCGCCGCGCAGGTGGAGACGACCGGCGGACAATTCAGCGTTGAACTGGGACTCGCCGCGGAGGGCGCCTCGGAGGCCGAACTCCGGGCCGCCCTCGCGGCCGGCCGCGGCTACCTGGAGTCCAAGGGACGCGTGCTGCTGATCGACCCGGAGCTCACGGGGCGTCTCGCCCAGGCGCAGCAGGCCCTCGCGGGCGATCCCCGGGTGGCGATGGCCCCCGTGGCGCGCCAGCGGGTACCGCGCAGCCGCGTGGCCGAGGTCGCGGAGTTGTTGGAGGATCTGGCCCCCGGCTTCCGGCCGCCGGCGGACTGGCAGCGTCTGACCGGGGCGGTTGAACGCTTGTCCGCCTTGGAGGCGGCGCCGGTCCCGGCCGCCCTCGACGCCCTGCTGCGGCCTTACCAACGCCTGGGCGTGGCGTGGCTGTGGCATCTGCACCGGAACGGCCTGGGCGGGATCCTCGCGGACGAGATGGGCCTCGGGAAAACCCTGCAGGCACTCGCGTTGCTGGCGGCGGTCCACCAGCCGGCGCACGGAACGGTCGGCACCACCCTGGTGGTGTGCCCCGCCTCGCTGCTCGAGAACTGGCGCCGCGAGGCCGCCCGCTTCACGCCCCAATTGCGCGTGGAGGTGCATCACGGCGCCAGTCGGCTGACGCGCGCGGCCGATCTGGCGCGCGCGGACCTCCTGATCACGAGCTACGGCACCCTCGCCCGTGACCAGGAGCTCTTCACCGCGGTGGAATTCACGGCGGTCGTGGCCGATGAAGCCCAGCACATCAAGAACCGGCGTTCGCAGAGCGCGGCGGCGCTGCGGGCCCTGCGGGCGCGGACGCGGTTCCTCCTGACCGGCACGCCGCTGGAGAACTCCCTCGCGGACCTGCGTTCCCTGCTCGAATTCCTGCTGCCCGGCTACCTGCCGCGGCTCCCCGCCGGCCTGAGCGCCGAGGAGCGGGAATGGCACGACGAACGGTTGCGCCGGCAGGCGGCGCCCTACCTGCTGCGGCGAACCAAGCGGGCGGTGGCGCCGGAGCTGCCGCCGCGCCTCGAGCAGGTCCTGTGGGTCGAGTTGAGCCCGGCGCAGGCGGCCCTGTACCGCCGCGTCGAGCAGGAGAGCGAACGGGAACTGATCGACCTGGCCGCCTCCGGTGCGGGCGAATCCCGGCTGCGCCTCGCGGCCCTCACCCAGCTGCTGCGCCTGCGGCAGATCTGCTGCGATCCGCGGCTGGTGGCCAATCTGCCCGAGGAGCCGGGCGCGACGGTTTCTGCCAAGCTGGAAGCCTTTCGCGAGCTCCTCGCGGAGGCCGTGGATGACGGGCACCGGTTGCTGGTCTTCTCCCAGTTTACGCGCCTGCTGGACCTCGTCGGCCAGGAGTTGGAGGCGCAGGGCATTCCGTGGTGCCGGCTGGATGGCACGATGTCCCCGCCGCAGCGGCAAGCGGAGGTGGACCGCTTCCAGTCCGGGCCGGGCGTGCCGGTGTTCCTGCTTTCCCTGAAGGCGGGCGGCACCGGCCTGAACCTGACGGGCGCGGACACCGTGGTGCACCTGGACCCGTGGTGGAACCCGGCGGCGGAGGCGCAGGCGACCGATCGCGCGCACCGCATCGGGCAGACGCGGACGGTGACCAGCTACAAGCTGATCGCAACCGGCACCGTCGAGGAGCGGGTGCTGGCGCTGCAGGACGAGAAGCGAACCCTGCTCGCGGAAGTGTTCGAGGCGAGCGACGCGGCGGCCGCCAAGCTCAGCCTGGCGGACCTGCGCGGGCTGCTGGCGGGCGCGCGAGTTTAGAGCAGGTCCGCGGCCAGTTCGGCGAGGCGGGAGCGCTCGCCCTTCGTCAGCTTCACGTGGGCCGCGAGGGGCTGGCCCTTCATCCGGTTGTGGCAGTAGACTAGGCCGTTGCTGCGGGCGTCGACGTAGGGGTTGTCGATCTGCGCGGGGTCCCCGATCAGCACGATCTTGGAGCCCTCGCTGATGCGCGTGATGACCGTCTTGACCTCGTGCGGCGTGAGTTGCTGGGCCTCGTCGAGGATGAAGAATCGCCGCGCGATCGAGCGGCCGCGAATGAAGGCGAGCGCCTCGATCTCCACCAGGCCGCTGCGCAGCAGGCGTTCGTAGGGCTTGAGGAGGGCGCCCGGCGCGCCGGTCGGCGCCGGGGAGGGGGTTGGCGGAATCTCCTGCCGCTTGCCCTTTCGCCGCGTGACCTTCTTGGCCGCGAACTGGGGATCCTTGGGCGGCTTCGAGGGGATGAGGACCTCCAGCGCGTCGTGGTACGGCTGCAGCCACGGGCGCATCTTCTCCTCCAGCGAGCCAGGCAGGAACCCGAGGTCCTTGCCGAGGCTGATGATGGGCCGGGAAATCGAGAGCCCGTCGTACCGGCAGTGATCATCTTGCAGCTGGTGCAGCGCGCAGGCGGTCGAGAGGAGGGTCTTGCCGGTGCCGGCCTTGCCGAAGCACGTGATGAGCGAGAGGCTCTCGTCGAGCAGGGCGTCCATCAGGAACTGCTGCTCGAGGTTGCGCGCGCGGATGGGGATGCCGCCGGGAGCCTTGACGAAATCGGGCAGCTTGAGGCGGCGGACGACGCCCTCGCCGTAGTGCCGCGCGGGCATCGTCTTGCCCTCCGGGGAGCGCAGCAGCACGTACTCGTTGAGGACCAGCGGGGCCGCGGCGGAGGACGGCAGGGCGTACGCGCCCTCGGAGCAGAAGCGCTGCAGCTCGTACTGGTCGAGCGCCACCTCGCGGTAGCTGGCCTCGTCGTCGGTCGCGGGGACCTTGTCGTTGAGATAGTCCTGGGACTCGAGCCCGACCGCGCGGGCCTTCAGCTGCACGTTGACGTCCTTGGTGACGAGGATCGTCGGGGGCGGGAAGCGCTCCTGCACGAACAGCGCGCAGGCGAGGATGCGATTGTCCTTCTTGGTGAGGTCCGGCAGGATCGCCCGCAACCGGTCCATCGCCGGCGACCAGTGTCCCGGGTTGAGCAGGTAGGGGTTGATGATGATGGAGAGCGTGCCGCCGGTCTCGAGCTCGACGCCCTCGTGCATCGAGCGGGTGTCGGGGAGCAGTTCCTGCAGCATCCGGTGCACGCGCCGCGCGTTGCGGCCGCGCTCCGTGGACTGCTCGCCCTTGATGGCGTCGAGCTCCTCGAGGACCTCCACCGGGATCGCCAGGTTGTTGTCCTGAAACTTCAGGATGCACTGGGGATCGTGGAGGAGGACATTCGTATCGAGGACGAACGTCTTCACCTTGGCCGAGACCTTGAACCGCGAGACCGGGGCTTCCGCCCCACGCATTTGTTCCATCGGTAGGGTGTGAATAATTGGTGAACAACTAGCCGGCGGACCGCGGCTGTCGAACGTAATGTGCGGCCGCCACGGGAACGTGACCTGGGGCGCGGACCGCCGAGCGCCCCTTGACCCGGCGCGCCGCCCTCGGCCAGGCTCCCGGCGTGCTTTCCTCGCCCTGCCCCTCCGGTGGAAGCAGACCCCCGGATTTCCGCGTGCCCCGGTCTCCGCGCGCCTTCGCCGCGCTCCTGTTGGCCGTGCTGGTGGC
The DNA here is from genome assembly GCA_016871595.1 of Verrucomicrobiota bacterium. Taxonomy (GTDB): domain Bacteria; phylum Verrucomicrobiota; class Verrucomicrobiia; order Opitutales; family Opitutaceae; genus ER46. The sequence goes on along the minus strand of VHCY01000001.1, from coordinate 14,483 downwards.
TGGCTCGCCGGGGCGCGCGGCCGGCCCGGTGCCGCGCCCGCCGAACCTGATCGTGCTGCTGTGCGACAATCTCGGCTACGGCGACACCGCGCCCTTCGGCCCGACCGTGCACCGCACGCCGGAGCTCGACCGGATGGCGCGCGAGGGGATGCGCCTCACCCACCTCTATGCCGCCAGTGGCGTCTGCACGCCCTCGCGCGCGGCCCTGATGACGGGCTCGTATCCTCGCCGGGTGAACCTGCACCGCAACGCGCGGGGCGGGGCCGTGCTGCAACCGGTTGAGCCGATCGGGCTGCATCCCGCGGAGGAGACCATCGCCGAGTTGCTGCGGGCGCGCGGCTACGCGACGGCGATGATCGGCAAGTGGCACCTCGGCGATCAGGCGCCGTTCCTGCCCACGCGGCAGGGTTTCGAGTCCTATCTCGGCGTGCCCTACAGCGACGATATGACGCCGCGGGAGGGCCAGCCGTGGCCGGATCTGCCGTTGTTGCGGAACGAGGAGGTCATCGAGGCCCCGGTCGACCGCGACCACCTCACCCGGCGCGAGGCGGAGGCGGCGGTGCGCTTCATCCGGGAACACCGGGAACGTCCGTTCTTCCTGTATGTGGCCCACGCGATGCCGGGCAGCACCCGGGCGCCGTACTCCAGCCCGGCCTTCCGCGGGCATTCCCGCAATGGTCCGTGGGGCGACGCGGTCGAGGAGCTGGACTGGGCGGCGGGGCAGATCCTCGCGGCCGTCCGTGAGGCGGGCCTGGCGGAGCACACCCTTGTGCTGTGGACCTCGGACAACGGGGCCCCGCGCCGCGAACCCGTGCAGGGCAGCAACCGCCCCCTCGGCGGCTGGGGTTACACCACGAGCGAGGGCGGGATGCGCGTGCCCGGGATCGTCTGGGCCCCGGGGCGCGTGCCGGCCGGGCGCGAATGCGCGGAGCTCACCACGCTGATGGATGTCCTGCCGACCTTCGTCCGCCTCGCCGGGGGCAGGCCGCCCGCCGCGGCCATTGACGGGCGCGACGTCTGGCCGCTGCTCGCGGGGGAACCGGGCGCCCGCAGCCCGCACGAGGCCTTTTTCTATTACTACGGCGAGCAGCTGCAGGCCGTGCGTTCCGGCCCGTGGAAGCTGCACCTCGCGCTCGGGGCGCGGGCGACGGGCACCGTCGGCAAGGCGGGCGGGCCGCGGAAGGCCCAGCTGTTTGACGTGGCGCGGGACCCCGGGGAAACCGAGGACCTCCACGCGCAACGGCCCGAGATCGTCGCCCGGCTTGAGCGGGCGGCCGCCGCGGCGCGCGTGGAGCTCGGGGACACCGATCGCCCCGGCCGGGGCCAGCGTCCGGCCGGCTGGGTCGCGGATCCCCGCCCCCTGCGCCTCCCTGCGGCGCGCTGATCTGACCCCGGGTTTCCGGGTCGGACCGGAGCTTGCCTCCGGGCCGTCGCGTCCTTCGTCTCGGCCGGATGTCGGACGCGAAGCTCACGCCCATGATGCAGCAGTACTTCGAGGTCCGCCGCGGCCTGCCGAAGGACACCCTGCTGCTCTTCCGGCTGGGGGATTTCTTCGAGCTGTTCTTTGAGGACGCCGTGACGGCTTCCCGGCTGCTGGGCCTGACCTTGACCCGCCGGAACGACGTGCCGATGGCGGGACTGCCGGCGCACGCGGCGGATGGGTACGTGACCAAGCTGCTCGCCGCCGGCCGCAAGGTGGCCCTCTGCGACCAGGCGGAGCCGGCCAAGGCGGGCAAGCTGGTGCGCCGCCAGCTCACGCGCATCCTCTCCCCGGGCACCACCCTGGCGCCCGGCCAGATGGAGGCGGGGCGCAACCACTACCTCGCGGCCGTGGTGGCGGACCGCGCGGGCCTGCACGCGGCGTGGCTCGACCTCTCGACGGGCGAGTTCCGCGTCGCGACCGACGCCCGGCCGGCGAACCTGCTGCCCGTGCTGACCGCCCTCGCGCCGGCCGAACTGCTGGTGATTGAGGGGGAGCGGGAGCGCTGGGCGGCGGCGCCGGCCGAGGAGGCGGGGCTGCGGGCCCTGCACGCGTTCGCGGCCGAGCGGCTGGTCTCGGAACTGCCCGGCTACCACTTTGACCCGCGGGCGGGCGCCCGGGCGGTCACGGACGCCCTGCGCGTGCTGAACCTCGAGGGCTTCGGGCTCAGCGCGGACCACCCCGGACTGGGGCCCGCGGGCGCGCTGGTGCAGTACGTGACCGAGAATCTCCGGGCGCGGCCGGAGAACCTCACCCGGTTGCAGGAGTACCGGAGCGGGCGGGCGCTGCTCCTCGATCCCGCGACCCTGCGCAACCTCGAGATCTTCAGCTCCAGCCGGGGTTCGCGGGAAGGTTCCCTGCTCCAGGCCGTCAACCGCACCGCCACCGCCTCCGGCGCGCGGCTGCTGGAGCGCTGGCTGGCCGCGCCCACCCTGGATCTGCCGGAGATCCGGCGGCGCCAGGCGATCGTCGGCGACCTCCTGGCCCAGCCGCTGCGCCTCGGCGAGCTCCACGAGCTCCTGCAGGCGGTGCGCGACATCCCGCGGATCCTGGGCCGCCTCCAGAACCGGTTGCGCAATCCCCGGGAGCTGGGCGGCATCCGCGACACCCTGGAGCGCCTGCCGGGCCTGCGGGCGGTGCTGGCGACCTTTGGCCCGGAATCGCCGCTCGCGGGGGCCGCGGAGGCCCTCACCGAGCAGCCGGTGTTGCTCGACCTGCTCCGCCGCGGGCTGGCCGAGGAGCTCCCGAACGACCTCGCCGACGGCAACTTCATCCGGGCCGGGCACGATGCGGAGCTGGACCGCCTGCGGGCGCTGACCAGCGGCAACCGCACCTGGCTCTCGGACCTGGAGCGCGCGGAGCAGGAGCGCACCGGCATCCGCAGCCTGAAGGTGCGTTTCACCCAGAACTTCGGGTACTACATCGAGGTGACCAAGGCGAACCTGCACCTGGTGCCCGCCGACTACATCCGCCGGCAGACCACCGTGGGCGGCGAGCGGTACGTCACCGAGGCGTTGCGGGCCAAGGAGAAGGAGATCTTTCACGCCGAGGAGGGGGCGCAGGCGCGGGAGCTGGAGCTCTTCTCCGCCCTCGTCGCGGCCGTGCTGGACGAGGCCCTGGCCCTGATGCGGACCGCCGAGACGCTGGCGGAGCTGGACGTGCTGGCCGGCTGGGCGTTGCTGGCCCGGGAGTGGGACTATTGCCGGCCCGAGCTCGACGAGGGCGAGGAGCTCGAGATCACGGAGGGGCGGCATCCAGTCGTGGAGCAGGTGTTGCGGGCCCCGGACGCGGCCGTGGGGCTCGGGGGCACGGCGGGCTTCGTGCCGAACGACACCGCGCTGCGGGCGGACGAGGCGCAGCTGATGCTGCTCACGGGACCGAATATGGCGGGCAAATCGACCTACATCCGGCAGGTGGCCCTGATCACCTTGCTCGCGCAGATCGGCTGCTGGGTGCCGGCGCGCCGGTGCCGGGTCGGGCTGGTGGACCGGATCTTCTCCCGCGTGGGGGCGAGCGACGACCTGGCCCGGGGCAATTCGACCTTTATGGTCGAGATGAACGAGACCGCGAACATCCTCAACCACGCGACCGAGCGCTCGCTGATCATCCTCGACGAGATCGGCCGGGGCACCTCGACCTACGACGGCCTGGCCATCGCGTGGGCGGTGGTCGAGCACCTGCACCAGGGCCCGGAGCGGGGCCCGCGGACCCTGTTCGCGACCCATTACCAGGAACTGACCCAGCTGGAGCGACACCTGCCGCGCCTGCGGAACTTCTCCGTGGCGGTGAAGGAGTGGAACGATGAGATCCTGTTCGTTCGGCGGATCGTGCCCGGGGCGGCGGACCGCAGCTACGGCATCCAGGTCGCGCGGCTCGCGGGGCTGCCGCCCACGGTGATCGCGCGGGCGCGGACGATCCTCGGCCGGCTCGAGGGCGAGAACCCGGATGTCGAGTTGCCGGCCCCGGAGGTGCGCCCGCGCCGGAAGCTGCGGGTGGCGGCGGCGGACGATCCCCAGCTCAGCCTGCTGTGAGGCCGCGGCGCAGCCGCCAGAGGGCGCGCGCCTGCCGGATCGTCTCGGCCAGCCCCTCGGGCGTGAGCGCCTGCTTGGGATCGTCGCCGATGCCGTGGCTGGGGCTGACGTGCGCCTCGAGGCACAGCCCGTCGGCCCCGTAGGCCACCGCCGCGAGGGCGCTGGCGGGCACGTAGGCCGCCTTACCCACGGAATGGGAGGGGTCGACCACCACGGGCGCCCAGGTCTTCTCCTTCAGCAGCGGCGTGATGCTCTCGTCGGGATGATTGCGGTACCCGTCGAGCCCCGGGGCGGTGCCGCGGGGGCAAAGCAGGATGTTGGGGTTGCCGAAGGCGGCGATGTACTCGGCGGCCGAGATGAACTCGTTCACCGGGCCCATATGGATGCTGCGCTTGAGCAGGACGGCCGTCTCGCGGCCGGCCACGGCGCGGCCGATGGCGCGGAGCAGGGAGTAATTGAGGGCATTGCGCGCGCCGACCTGGAGGCAGGTCACGCCCGCCTCGAGGGCCACGCCGATGTGGGCTTCCTCCATCACCTCGGTGTCGACCGGGAGGCCGGTGCGCCGGGAGCCTTCCAGCAGGATGTCCATCGAGCGGGTATCGCCCTGGAAGGTGTACGGGTTGGTGCGCGGCTTCCAGACCCCGCCGCGGATCATCTGGGCGCCGGCCTCCTTCACCGCGGCGGCGCTCTCGTAGAAGTAATTCGGGTTCTTCGGGTCGATGGTGCAGGGCCCGGCGATCACGAAGAGTTCCTCGCCGAGGGTCACGCCCCCGAGCCGGATGCGGTGACTGGCGAGGTCCGAGCGCTTGTCCATCAGCTTGAACGGCGACTGGATGCGGTCGATGCGCTCGACGTAATCGAGACCCTCGAGCCGGTTGATCATTAGGTCATCCCGCTCGTCCCCCACGATCGCGTAGATCGTGCGCAGGGCGCCGATGATCGGCTGGATGGTGCAGCCGAATTCGGCGACGATCCCGGTGACCTCGGCGAGCTGGGCCGGCGTCAGGCGGTTGGACTTGGGCAAGATCATCCCCGGAGATTTGGGCCGCGCGGGGCCGGAGGACAAACCGGATTTTCGCGGCCGCCCCGGGGCGGGGTTCCGTCAGAGGGCCTGCTCGAACTCGGGCGGCACGGGCGCGCGGGCGGCAAAGGAATGGGGCGCGCCCGCCCACTGGTACTCGAAGGTGGTCTCGGAGGCGTGGAGGAAGAGCCGGCGCGTGCCGGAGCTGCGGGCGAACTCGCGGTTCCGCGGGAAATCACCGTAGGTCTGGTCGCCGACGATGGGCAGGCCGCGTTGCGCGCACTGCACCCGCAATTGGTGGCTGCGGCCGGTGCGGGGCTCGAGCCGCAGGAGGGTCAGGCGCGGTTCGCCCAGGCCCCGGCGCGCGACGCTCATCCGGCACTCGGCGGGGATGTTGCCCGCGCGGGCGGAGGTGCGCACCCGGCCCTCCCGGCGCTCCACCGCCAGCAGGTCGCGCCAGAGCTCGAGCGGGGCGCGGGGGGCGCCGAAGACGAGGGCGAAATACACCTTCCGGACCTGTTTGCGGCGGAACTGGGCCCGGATCTCGACCGCGAGATCCTGCCGCAGGCACCCGAGCAGCACGCCCGAGGTGGCGGAGTCGATCCGGTTGAGCAGCCAGCAGCGGCGCAACGGGCCACCCGCGGGCGACTCCCACTCGTAGGCCTCGGCCTCCAGATCGTAGCGGGCCCGGAGCGTGGAGCGCGGTTCATCCCCGGGTTCGTTGGGATGGGAGAGCAGTCCGGCCGGCTTGGCGAAGGCGAGCAACCCCTGCGCATCCACGTGGAGGAGCGTGACGCCGCGGCCTAGGGGCAGGTCGGAGGTGTCCGGCAAGCCGCTCACTGGTAGTAGAACGTGAACGTCATCTGCTGCCGGTCCCCGAGCACCGCCTTCATATCGTCGGTCCAGGGACCGTAGGGCATCCGGTCGGTGATCGCGCTCACGCAGGCGCGGGTCGCGGTGTCGTTCGCGGTCGAGTTCTCGACCCCGATGTCCACGATGCGGCCCTCGTCATTCATCACGAACTTGACCGTGACGGAGCTGCCGCCGACCGGATTGGCCTTCTGCTCGATAACGATGCGCTCCCATTGGATCTGCACCGAATCGATCATCCGCTGGAGGTAGGCGCCATAGTTGCTCCAGCGGGCGTCGACGGCCGTGGGGCCGATGTTGGTGGTGCCGAACTTGTTTTCCGCGAGGATCGCCGGGCGGGTCTGGATGGTCTTGACCAGTTGCGGCCGGGGCTGCGGGCGGCGGGGGTCGATCGCCGGCCGCGGGGCGGGTTGGGCGGTCGCGCCCTCCCCTTCCTTGGTGCCCTCCACGCGTTCCGGCACGGCCTCGGCGCGGTCCAAGCGCTTGGCGAGACTGCTGCCGTAGCCCTCGCGGTTGTCGCCCTCGACCTTTTCCACGCCGGAAAGGGGGTTCTGTTCGCGCCGGGGAGCCGCGACCACCTCAGGGGCGGGCGGGGCCTCCGTCGGGGGCGGCGGGGCCGGGGTGAACTCCTGCGGCTGCGTCAGCCGGCCGCTCACGATCTGGGTGGACTCGATGTCGGTGCGGCCCTCGAGCGCGGGGCGGTCGCTGCGGCCCTCGGGCGTGGGCTTCTCCTGGGCGACCTGCTGGTTCTGGGCGGCGAAGTTGTTCGTCTTGTCCGGCACGTTCTCCGGCGCCTCGGGATTGGTCTCCACGAAGCGGAAGGGGTCCGCGGGCTTCGGCTGGGGTTGCACCTGGACCTCCGGCTCCAACTCGATCGAGAAATTCCGCTCCGTCGACTCCGGGCGGGCCGTCACCGGCACGGCCTCGAAGCGGAGCACCGCGGGCCCGAGCAGCCAGAGCAGCAGGTGGATGAGGACGACCCCGGCGAGGCCGATCAGCACCGAGCGGGTATCCGGATCCCGCACGCCCCGGGCCACGGCGCGCCGCAGCACGGTCAGCGGCGGGGGCCGCAGGATGGTATCGCTCGTCATCATCGGTTCACAGGGACGGGCCGGAAGCGGAAAAGTCTGGGGCGAGGCCGGCGCGGGTCAAAATCTGTTTCGTCTCCGACAGCGGCAGGCCGACAATGTTCGTCAGGGAGCCCTCATAACCCGTGATGATCAGTTCGGGGTGTTCCTGGATGGCGTAGCCACCCGCCTTGTCGAGGGTGTGGACCTTGGCCAGGTAGGCCTCGATCGTCGCCTCATCGAGGGCGCGGAAGCGGACCGTGCTGTCGACCACCGCCTCGAGGGCGAGGCTATCCCGGCCGCGGCGCAGGGCGAGGCCGGTGTGGACCGTGTGGGCCCGTCCGCTGAGCCGCCGGAGCATCGCACGGGCCTCGGCGGCGTCCGCGGGCTTGTTCAGCACGTGGCCGTCGAGGCAGACGGTGGTGTCCGCCCCGAGGACGGTCGCGGCGGGGAAGCGGGCGGCGACCCAAGCGGCCTTGAGGGCGGCGTTGTGCGCGACCAGGCGGCGGGGATCGGCATCGGGGGTCTCGTCCTCGGTGACGCGGGCCACGACGACGGTGAAGGGCAGGCCAAGGCGGGCCAGCAGTTCCTGCCGCCGCGGGGAGGCGGAGGCGAGGATGAGCCCGGCGGGAGCGGGCGTCACGGGGCGCGTTCCGCGAGGATCGTGCGGACGTCCCCGCGAGCGCGGGCGAGCTCGACGCGGCTCAGGTTGTACTGGTGCACCGCCTCGACGAGGTTGTCCTCGGCCTGGGCGAGGCGGTTCTGGGCCTCGACCACCTCCCGGTTGTCCGCGACCCCCTGCTGGTAGCGCTGCTGCGCGAGCCGGAGTTCCTCGCGGGCGAGCCCGAGGCCCTTCTCCGCAACGGATACCTGCGCGTGGCGCGAGGTGGCGTCCTGGGCCGCGAGCCGCAGTTCGGCGGAGATCTGGAGTTCGAGATGGTGCAGCCGCGCCTCCTGAGAACGGAGGCGGGATTGCGCGCTGCGGCGGCTGGCGCTGAGCCGGAACCCATCGAACACGGGCATCGCGACCCCGACCCCGAAGGCCCATTGGTCCTGCTTGCCATCGTCGTCGAACCGGGGCGAGGCCACGCCGTAGTTGCCGCTGAGCGTGAGCGCGGGCCAGCGTTCGCGCTCGGTGGCGCGGACGTTGAGGCGGGATTGGTCGACGGCGAGGCGGGCGGCCAAGTGCTCCGCGCGCCGCTCGAAGACGGTCCCCTCCGCGCCCAGCGTCTGCAGGGTGCCGGGCGTGCGGCGGACCTCGAACCCGGCCAGTTGCAGCGGCTGGCCCGGGGGCAGGTCGAGGATCCGCTGGAGCAGCAGCTGGCTCTGCAGCACGACGGTGTCGTGCTGGAGCCGGGCCTGTTCGGCGAGGGCGAGCTGGGCCTCGGCCCGGGTGACATCGATCTGGGTGGCCACGCCCGCGGTGAACTGGCTCCGCGCTAGCCCAAGCAGGGCCTGGGTGCGCGCGATGTTGGCGTCGAGCACTTCCCGGCGGCGGAGGTTGCGCAGATTGAGGAAGTAGCCGCCCGCGACGTCTGCGAGCACCGCCTGGAGGGCGGCGGCCAGATTGGCCCGGGCCACCTCAGCCCCGGTGCGGGAGGCCTCGGCGAGAACGCGCAGACTGGGGTTGTAGAGCGCGTAGGAGCCGCTGAGGAGGGCGTCGAAGCGGTTCGCGGGCCGGCCGGAGGTGACCACGACCGTGGCGATGCTGACGCCCTGGGACCGGCGCTGCTGGAGGGAGGCGGAGAGGTTCGGGAGGTTGGCCGCGCGCTGCTGGTGGGCGGCCTCGAGGGCCTGCACCGCCGACTCGCGGCTGAGGAGCACCGTGAGGCTCACGCGCTCGACCGCGGCGAGCGCTTCCTCCAGCGTCAGCGCCCCGCCCTCGGCGGCCGGGAGCGGGAGGCGAAGCAGGCCGAGCAGGAGGAGTCCGGAGACGCGGGGGAGACGCATACGACGCGACGAGCAAACGCCGCCGGGGCGGGATGCTGCAAGCCCGGGTTGCGGGTTGTCACGCGCGGCAAAGCCCTCAAGGTGATCCGTTCGATGCGACTCGGACTCGCGCAAATTAATCCCACCGTGGGCGATCTGGCCGGCAACCGCCGGCGGATCCTGGAGGCGTACCGCGCGCTGGTGGCGGAGGGGGCGGAGCTGGTGGTCTTCCCGGAACTGGCCGCCTGCGGCTACCCGCCGCGGGACCTGCTGTTCCGCCGGGGCTTCGTGGCGGACGTGGCGGCCTCGCTGGCCGAGATCGCGGCGGGGATCGGGGCCGTGCCGGCGTTGGTGGGCACGGTGGAGCCGAACGCTCTGGGCGCGGGCCGGCCGTGCTTCAACGCCGCCGCCTTCTGCCGGGACGGGCAGGTCGAGGCGATGGCGCGCAAGTGCCTGCTGCCGACCTACGACGTGTTCGATGAGGATCGCTATTTCGAGGCGGCGACCGAGCCGCTGGTGATCACGCACGCGGGGCGGCGCATCGGCGTGACCCTCTGTGAGGACATCTGGACCAACCCGCAGCTCGGGCCCCGGCGCTACGCCGGCCCGGTGCCGCTGGACCAGTTGGCCGCCGCGGGCTGCGACCTGATGGTGAACCTTTCCGCCAGCCCCTGGTGCCTCGGCAAGGAGGACGTGCGGCGGCGGTTGGTGGTCGCGGACGCCGCGCGCCGGCTCGGCTGCCCCGTGGCCTACGTGAACGCGGTGGGCGGCAACGATGAGCTGATTTTCGACGGGCGGAGCCAGCTCGCGGATGCGGCGGGCCGGCCGATTGCGAGCCTGGCTGCGTTCCGCGAGGAGCTGCGCGTGGTCGCCCTGCCGCCGCCGGGCGGGAACGCGCCAGAGGAGACGCCGGCCCCCGCGGAGGCCGCGGCCGACCTGTTTGCCGCGCTCGTCCTCGGGCTGAGGGACTACGGGCACAAGAGCGGCTTTCGCCGGGCCCTCGTGGCCCTCTCCGGGGGAATCGACTCCGCCGTAGTCGGCGTGATCGCGGCCGCGGCCTTCGGCCCGGAGAACGTGACCGGCGTCTCGCTCCCCTCGGCGATCTCGTCGGCGCACTCACGCACGGACGCGCAGGAGTTGGCGGCCAACCTCGGCATTGAGTGCGAGACCATCCCGATCGCGGACATCGTGGCGGGGTGCGAGACGGCTCTGGCGCCGGTCTTTGCGGGCCGCGCCCCGGACGTCACCGAGGAGAACCTGCAGGCCCGGACCCGCGGGGTCCTGATGATGGCCCTGTCCAACAAGTTTGGCGCCCTGCTCCTGACCACGGGGAATAAGAGCGAGATGGCGGTGGGGTACTGCACCCTTTACGGCGATATGTGCGGTGGGCTCGCGGTCATCAGCGACGTGTACAAGAACCAGGTCTACGCCCTCGCCCGCTGGATCAACCGGGAGCGGGAGATTATTCCGCGATCCTCCATTGAGAAGCCACCGAGCGCCGAGCTGCGGCCGGGCCAGACCGACCAGGACTCCCTGCCGCCCTACGACACGCTCGACGCGCTACTGGCGGGCTACGTCGAGGAGGGCTTGGCGCGGGCGGAGCTCGTGGCGAGGGGTTTCCCGGAGCCGATGGTGCGGGACGTGGCCCGAAAAGTGGACGCGAGCGAGTACAAGCGGAAGCAGGCGGCCCCGGGGCTAAAGGTCACCCCCCTCGCCTTCGGCGTGGGGCGCCGGATCCCGATCGTGCAGCGCTACGCCGGCTGATTTTCCCGATGACTTCCTCCGCCGATCTCTTCGCCCGCGCCCGGGAACTCATCCCGGGTGGGGTCAATTCCCCCGTGCGCGCCTTCCGTTCCGTCGGGGGCGCCCCTTTCTTCACGCGCGCGGCGCGCGGCGCCCGGCTCCACACCGTGGATGGGCGCGAGCTGATCGACTTTGTCTGCACCTGGGGCCCGGCGATCCACGGGCACAACCACCCCGTGATCCGCGCCGCGTTGGCGGAAGCCCTCGAGCAGGGCACCTCGTTCGGCACCCCGAATCCGCTGGAGGTCGAGATGGCGGAGCTCATCACGCGCTACGTGCCCTCGATCCGGAAGGTGCGGATGTGCAACAGCGGCACCGAGGCGACGATGTCGGCGCTCCGGCTCGCGCGCGGCTTCACCGGGCGGGACAAGATCATCAAGTTTTCCGGCTGCTACCACGGGCACTCCGACTCGCTGCTGATCAAGGCCGGATCCGGGGCGCTGACCCACGGCCATCCGGACAGCGCGGGCGTGCCGGCGGCGTTCGCGCGGGAGACGCTGGTGCTGCCCTACAATGACCCCGCGGCGCTGGAGGCGGCGTTCGCCGCGCACCCGGGGGAGATCGCCGCGGTGATCCTCGAGCCGTGCTGCGGCAACGTGGGCTTCATCGCGCCCGAACCGGGCTACCTGGCCTTCACCCGGGACGTGACGGCGCGCCACGGGGCGCTGCTCATCTTCGACGAGGTGATGACCGGTTTCCGGCTCGCGCGCGGCGGGGTGCAGGAACTGGAGGGCATCACGCCCGACCTGACCTGCCTCGGGAAGATCATCGGCGGCGGGCTGCCCGTGGGCGCCTTCGGCGGGCGGGCGGACGTGATGGACCATCTCGCCCCCCTCGGGCCGGTCTACCAGGCCGGCACCCTGAGCGGCAACCCGCTGGCGATGGCCGCGGGCATTGCCAGCCTGCGGATGCTGGCGACGGATGAGCCGTACCAGCGCTTGGAGCGGCTGGGCGGGCAGTTGCGTTCGGCGGTATTGGATGCGGCGCGCGCCAAGGGTCTCCCGGTGCAGTTCCCGCAGCGCGGCTCGATGTTCAGCCTCTTCTTCAATCCCGAACCGGTGCGCGATTACGCGTCGGCGCTGCGTTCCGACGCCAAGCACTTCGGCCGGCTGTTCCATTCCTGCCTGGAGCGCGGGGTTTATCTCGCCCCGAGCGCGTACGAGGCCGGTTTCCTCAGCACGGCCCACGAGGGTCGCGACATCGACCAGGCCTGCGCGGTCCTCAGCGATGCGATCGCCGGCCTTTGATCCCCGGCGTTGGGCCGCCCTGCTCGCCGGAAGCTCGGCGCTGCTGGCGGCGCCCCCGGCGGACGCCCCGCCGTTGCCGCTTTCGGAGCTGACGCCGGGCCGGCGCGGCGAGGTTTGGACGGTCTTCCGGGGCACGGAGCCGGAGCCCTTCTCCGTGGTGGTCACCGGGGTGATCCAAAACGGCCTGGGCCCGGGGAAGTCCCTGATTGTCTGCGAACTGACGGATCCGCGCGTGCAACCGATGGGCGCGGTGGCGGGGATGAGTGGGAGCCCGCTGTACGTCGACGGAAAGCTCGCGGGAGCCCTGAGTTACCAGATCCAGCGCTTTGAGACGGTGCGCCACGCGGGCTTCACGCCCGTGGCCGACCTGGAGGAGGTGCGCGCCCTCCCCTCCCCGGGCACGCGGCTCAGCGGCGGATCGGGCGGCCTCTCCCCGGCGACGCCCCTGCAGCCGGCCTTCAGCCTGGCCGGGCTCTCGCCGGTCGCGGTGGCGGCCCTCGGTCCCCTGCTGGCCGAACTTGGCCTCGGCCCCGTCGTGCCCGGGGGGGTGGCCAACCCGGCCCAGGGCGTGGTGGCGGCCGCGGAACCGCGGCTGGCTCCCGGCGGCGCGGTCGCGGTGGCGCTGGCGACGGGCGACATCACCCTCGCGGCGACCGGCACCGTCTCGCTGGTGCGCGGTCGCGAGATCGTGGCCTTCGGCCATCCCCTGCTCGCGCTGGGCGAGGTGGCTCTGCCGCTCTGCCACGCCGAGGTGCTGACCATCCTGCCCTCGCAGATGCAGTCCGTGAAGGTGGCGAACATCGGCCCCGTGATCGGCACCATCCGGCAGGACCGGCTTTCCGCGGTGGCGGGGGAACTGGGGCCCGGGCCGGCGATGATCCCGGTCGAGATCACCCGGCCGGGGGGCGCGGCACCGCTCCGCTTTGCCACGGCGCGGCACCCCCAACTGGCGCCGCTGGTGGTGGGAGCCGGGGTGAGCCAGGCCGTCCTGGGCGCGAACGACGCGGGGTTCAACGAGGGTTTTCGCGTGGCCAGCCACCTCCGCTTTCCCGGGGGGCTCGAATGGCGCCAGACCGTGCTCCACGCGGGCGCGCAGGGCTTCGCGCAGTCGCTGGGGGAGATCGTTCAATCCCTCGCGGCGGTGCTGCAGAACCCGCTGGGCCGCGTTTATCCCGACGCCATCCGGCTGGAGGTGGAGGCGCTCCGCGATTCGCCCGGCATCACCGTGGATCGTTTCGTGCTGTCCCGGGCCACCGCCGCGCCGGGCGCCGAGGTCACGGCGGACCTGTCGTGGCGGGATCCCCACGGCCGGGGCGGTCACCTCAGCGTGCCGCTGCCGATCGCTGCCGATTGGTCCGGCCGGACCCTCGAGGTGGTCCTCGCCCCGGGGCGGGTGCTCGATGAACTGACCGGGAGGCCGCGTACCGTGCCCGCGGTGGAGCTCCGGAGCCTCGAGGCGTACCTGCGGTTCCTCCAGGCCGAACGCCGGCGGGACGGGCTGTTTCTGGCGGTGCTGCAGCGCGCCACGCTCCTGACAGACCAAACGCGGCCGACCGTCGAGGCCCCTGCCTCGCTGGAACGCATCGCCCGCACCGCGGATGACACCCGCTACCAGCGCCGCGAGAGTTCCGTCGTCCTCTGGGAGGCCCACGTGTTGCCGGAACGGCTTTCCCCCGCGGTCTTTCGCCGGGCCCTCACGGTGGCGGAGTGAGCCAGGGGCCGGACCGACCGGCTACGTTAACCTTCATCCGCGGCGCCCGTCCCTTCCCGGCGAATACCCGGGAAGGAAGCGGGCGGGACGGGACACGTGCCCGGGGGGCGGCCGGTCAGGGATCGACGTCGTAGACCTCGACGATGCCCACGCCGGTGCCACCGCCCACGCCGGCCAGCTGGACCGTGTAGGCCCCGGGCGGAAGCATCACGATCATCGCCGCGTCACGGCTGCCCGCGGGGAACGGGAAGGCGCCGGCGGCGGAGGCCGCGCTCGCGATGATGGTCGCTTCTTCCCCGGTGCCCCAGTTGTCGTTCGTGCGCAGCACCTGGCCCGTGGACTGGGCGGAGAGCGTCAGGATCGGGTCGGCCAGCACTCCGGGGACCCGGAGGTTGGCGAGGGTCGGACCGGCCCCGCGGATCAGCATCCGGCGGGAGACCTGCCCCGTGACCACGAAGCCGGCGATGAGCGAATTGGCCCCCGTGCCGACCGCCCCGCGGGTCGAGACATTGATGGCCTTGGGGGCGGCCGGACCGCCCTGAGTGACATCGTAGACCTCGATCAGGACCAGGCCGGTGTTGTTGGTGGAGCCGGGACCGATCTGGGCCTGCACGGTGTAGGGGCCGGCGGGCAGCGTGGCGAGGATCGCGGCGTCCCGGGAATTGGGCTGCAGCGCGAAGGCGGCGGCACGGTTGGTCGCCTGCTGGATCGCCTGCACCTGGGCGGCGCCGGCGGCCTGCGTGCCCCAGTCGTCGTTCGTGAGCACGGGGTTCTGGTTCGTGCCGACGTAGATGGCGAGCGCCGGGTTGTTCAGGGTGTTCGCG